>NZ_CP129674.1:337131-674262 GCF_041080795.1 Bifidobacterium sp. WK041_4_12
CGGTCTGCAAACTCCCCTCACTCTCTTAATCGGGAAGCTCCCACAAGGGGGACATGTGGATATGAGCAAGATGTAATGGTAATACCAGATATGTACATTTGTTGCATATGCAACAAATGTAGGCTGGTCGAGTCCTCTCGTTGTCGTCAATGCTCAGACATCAGCCAAGGTACTGAAAATCGTGGCACGATACCGTAACGGTCGCTTATTCGTGAGAAATTGAGAGATACGTGTAAGGACGGCCGAATTGCGTGGATGATTCGAAGGACGAGGTGAACAGCTCACGGTAGAGGTCGGTTTCGTGAGGATTCACCGAGCTGCTGAGGAATTCGATGTGTCTGTCAGGATTGCTGGTTCGCAGCAGCTTTGCGTCACCCAGCAGATGCGTGAGATGGCGGGTGAGCCCTTCATAGCCCGTATAGAAGCGTGGTTGCGAAGGAATATAATCGGCTATCAGCTTCTTGACGAAGGGATAATGCGTGCACCCGAGAACGACGGCATCGAAGCGAGTGCCACTCGTGGTGCTCAGCAGTCTCCGCAAGAGATCTCTGACATCGTCAAGTCGTTGTGCGCCACATTCAATGAGGCCAGCAAGACCTGAGCATGGCAAGGTTTCGATGTGACGCTCGCCGGAGAACAGATGAAGCTGCTTCTGGAACTTCGGCATGGCAAGGGTCAATGGCGTTGCCATGACCAGAATGTTCCGGGCACCGTTGTCTACGGCTTCCTTGAGTGCGGGTTCAATGCCGACAATCGTCAGGTCGGGGTAACGCTCAATCAGCATCGGCTTTGCGGCGCTGGTTGCAGTGTTGCAGGCGATGACCATGCCCTTGATGTGGTGCTTCAGCAGCTTCTGGACGGCGTTGTCTGTAAGTCGCTGCACCTCTTCGCGCCGCTTTTCGCCATAAGGCGCGTTTCCCGAGTCGCCGAAGAACACGAAATCCTCGTGCGGCAGCATCGTTGCAAGAACCTTGAGCGTGCTGATGCCGCCAACACCGGAATCGAAGACGCCGATTGGTGAATCTACCTTGTTCAACTCGTTGCCTCGCATTCTTATGGTTACGACATATGTTTACCACAGCCATTTGTAGGTAGTGTGCGCATCACGGTACCGACGAAGGTCAGTCAGTCGGCTTGCTGTCGGGCAGGGATTCCATCCCCTGGGAATGGCGGTTATGACGTTCATGGCGGGCTTGGAACGCATAGAAGACGAAGAAAATCAGGCACCAGACAATGGCGCCGAAAGCTCCTGCGCGATCATCCGGCATGACGAACAGGCTGAGGAAAATCAGACCAAAGAATGCAATACTTAAGGGACTGGTAATCGAATAGGCAGGCATGAGGAAGCCGTTGGGCGTGAAGTCTGCGGATTTGCGATATCTGCGGTGAGCGAGCATGGCAAGAATGTACACCACGATATACAGATCACTGGAAACTCCGGTGACAATGGTGAACGCGCCGCTCACTCCTCGAAACAGGCTGAGAAATGGGGCAAGAAGCACCAGCATTCCCGAAATGACGATGCCGTGAGCCGGAATGCCGTTCCTTGAGATTTTTGCGAGGAAGTCATTGAATCCATGATGGCTCTTCGCTTCTGTCGCAATCTGGTAGAGATGCCTGCCAGCCGAGAATATCGAGCTATTGAGCGCAGAAGCGGCTGCCGTGAGCACCACGGCATTGATGACTGCGGCTGCCGCCGGCAGACCGGCAAGTTCAAACACCTGAACGAATGGACTTCTGTCAGGCTGAATGCTCTTCCATGGAACGATCATCATAATCACGGCAAGCGAGCAGATATAGAACAGCAGTATGCGGATAAGAGTATTGTTCACCGCCTTGCGAATGATCGTACGAGGGGATTTCGCCTCGCCGATCGTGATGCTGATGAATTCAATGCCCTGGAATGCGAAGAACACCATGGGGAATGCTGCTGCAAAGGCCATGAAACCCTTGGGGAATGCATGAAGGTCAATGAAGAGATTCGACACTGCTGCATGGCCCAGTGGGGTGGATGCGTGGTTGATGGTCATGAAGATGCCTGTGGCGATCAGGGCGATGATGGCCACGATCTTGATCATGGCAAACCAGAATTCGGTTTCGCCAAACAGCCTTGCAGTGGAAAGGTTCAGCAGAACCAGCACGGCCAGAACGCACAGTTCGATAAGCCATGCTGGAACCTTAGGCAGCCAGAATTGCACGTAGTTGCCAATGGCGGTCAGCTCGGCCATAGAGAGAAACACGAGTCCCAGCCAATAGGTCCATCCAGCGAACTGTCCCATTCTGTGACCGAGATACTTGCCAATATACGCAACGAAGGTGTGCTGTGAAGGGTCGGCATAGAGCATTTCGCCTATGCCACGCATCATGAGGAAGAAGAAGAGTCCCAGAATCAGATAGACCAGGAGCACCGATGGACCGGTCTGGCTTATTGTGGTGCCCGCACCGAGGAACAGTCCGGTACCTATCGTTCCACCGATGGCAATCATCTGAACATGTCGGTTGCTCAGCGATCTGTGTGTGCCGTCCTTGTTGATAGTCGGCTGTGTCTGCGCCATGTTTTCCCCTCCGTCCAAGCAGCCACGATGCCAAAGACCGCCAAGACTCAAACTCTTTGACACCTTAGAGTCGCTCAGTGACATATTTTGGGGGATGTATCTGTTCATTGTGAACTTGTCAAAGTAGCATTCATGAAAATCGGCCAAAATTGAGCCGTTTTGGCTTCAATATCGAGCATTTTCGTCGTTGATACTTTGACAAGTTCACAATGAACAGATACTGCTCGTTTTTGCAGTTCATGAGGTGCGTATACGATTGCTCGACGTGCGATGATTGTTGCCCGTGACGGCATGGAATCATTGCATTTGTGTTTATTGGCACAGATTTGGGGGATTATGGCCAGCAACAATAAGGAGTCGCAAGAAGGCTCCGAGCAGCAAGTCGTGACAGAAGATCGAAGCGACGCTGATTACGCAAAGGATCTGAAACCAAGACATATCCAGATGATCGCCATCGGCGGCTCCATCGGGACCGGTCTGTTTCTCGGTGCGGGAGGGCGTCTTGCACAGGGTGGCGCTGGACTGACCATTGCGTATGCGGTGTGCGGAATCTTTGCATTCCTCATGGTCCGTGCCTTGGGGGAGCTGGCAATTCGCCGCCCTTCCTCAGGAGCGTTTGTGTCATATGCTCGTGAATTCCTCGGAGAAAAAGGTGCCTACATCACCGGCTGGCTGTTCTTCCTTGACTGGTCAACAACGATCATGGCAGACATCACCGCTGTTGCAGTCTATGTTCATTATTGGAAGTCGCTGCAGTTCATTCCGCAATGGATCATTGCGCTCGCAGCTCTGGCACTTGTCGTCGTCATGAATCTCATGAGCGTGAAACTGTTCGGTGAAGCTGAATTTTGGTTCGCGGCCATCAAGGTCGCCACGATTCTCATATTCATGGCGGTGGCCATCTGGGCAATCGTATCGGGCGCTGCCGTTGATGGCTCCCATGCAGGATTCGCCAACATCACCAGTCATGGCGGCTTCTTCCCAGAAGGATTGCCGATTGTATTCGCACTGACCCTCGGCGTGGTGTTCGCCTTTGGTGGCACCGAGATGGTCGGTGTTGCAGCGGGCGAGGCGAAGAATCCTCGCAAGGTGCTGCCCAAGGCAATCAACTCGATGATCGTTCGCATCTTTGTGTTCTATGTCGGTTCGGTGGTGCTCATGGCGCTCGTGCTTCCTTACACCGCTTACTCCAGCAACGAATCGCCATTCGTCACCTTCTTCTCCGGTCTGGGCATTCCGTATGCGGGAAGCATCATCCAGCTCGTGGTGCTGACTGCGGCGCTTTCATCATTGAACGCCGGACTGTATGCCACCGGTCGCACCCTTCGTTCCATGGCAGTGGCGGGTTCTGCCCCGAAGATCGCCCAGGTCATGAACAAGCATCATGTCCCTGCAGGTGGCATCATGATCACCTCGGCCTTGGGACTGTTCGGTGTGCTGTTGAATGCCATATTGCCCGATGAAGCCTTCGAAATCATCATGAACCTTGCAGGCATAGGCATCGCTGGAACGTGGGCGGCGATTCTTGTGACGCATCTGGTATTTCTCAGGCGCGTGAAGCAAGGCAAGGAGACCAGACCTGCATATCATATGCCAGGAGCTCCGTACACGAACTATCTGGCACTGGTGTTCTTCGTGGTCGTTGTCATATCGAATCTGACCAGCAGCTCTGGGCGCTGGACGCTTGCGCTGTTCTGCGTGGTCGTGCTGCTGATGGTTGCCGGATGGTATTACGTGCGCGGCCGTGTTCGCGGCGACCTGCTTGATGAGATTGATCTTGGGCAGGACGATGATGCCGCGCCATCTCTGGCATCGGACGACTCTAACAAATAGTCGACTCTAACAAATAGGCGGCTCGCACGAGAGAGCCAGCAAGGCGAATATCCACGAAAGGTGAGTGACTCACATGCGCATTCATGTGACATATACGGGTGGCACCATCGGCATGATTGAGTCCGATGAAGGTCTGGTCATCGGAGCTGACATGCGGGGCTGGCTGTTTCGCATTCTTTCCGAGGGGAGCGAGGAGCGCAGCGATGACGTCACCTTCACCGAGCTTGACCCGCTTATCGATTCTGCGAATGCAACCCCAGAGAGCTGGCAGCAGATAATTGACGATTTGCACAGGCATCGTGACTCAGCGGATGCCTTCGTTGTGCTGCATGGCACGGACACGATGGGATATACCACGGCAGCGCTGTCGTATGCCTTGACGGAATTCGGCAAGCCGGTCATCTTCACAGGCGCGCAGCATCCACTTGGCCGTATCGAATCCGATGCGACGGCCAATGTGACCGGCGCGTTGAATGCCGCCTTGAGCGGCCGTGCGCGTGGGGTCAACCTGTTTTTTGGACATCATCTCTTTGCAGGCAATCGCGTGACGAAAACCTCGTCATGGGCCTTCGAAGGTTTTGATTCACCGATAACCGGGCCTGTGGCACAGTCGGGCACTCCCTGGCATTGGCGCGATATCGACCGCACCGGCAAGGGCTGGGCAAATCCGAAACCGTATCAGCGTCATGATGTGGCCGTAATCGACATGGTTCCCGGAATCACCGCCACCCGTTTTGCGGCGATGGCTTCTCCGCAGCCAGAGGCTGTCATCATTCGCGCCTATGGTGTGGGCAATGTTCCGAGCGACGAAGAGGGTCTGACGGGGGCAATTGCGGGACTGCTCGACAATCAGGTGCCCGTGGTCGTCGCTTCACAGTGCCAGCAGGCTGAGGTGTTGCTCGGCCGCTATGAAACCGGCGATGCCATTGCTCGGGCAGGCGCATGCAGTTCAGCTGACATGACGTTCGAAGCGGTCTATGCGAAGACGATTTTCTTGCTTTCGCAAGGGTTGCGCGGCAGAGAACTGGCAAATTGGATGACCATTCCCATTGCAGGAGAGCTCACACCCGGTGTTGCGTGATAGCGCGCTGCCTTGAAATACCGCTGTTCTAGCGGGTTCTAGTGTGTTTTAGCGTGTTCTAACGGCGGTGCAGCTTGCGGTCTGCCCAGTTTGCCACGAGGGTAAGCAGGGAAATCGCAACGAAGTACAGCACGCCAACCATGAGCAGCGTCTCGGTGACGCGGAAGTTGGCCGCGTACAGCTGTTGCGCCTGATACAGCAGGTCTGCGAAGCCGATGGTCAGCAGCAGTGACGAATCCTTGATCATGATGATCAGCTGGTTGATGACCGATGGCATCGCAATCTTGAACGCCTGAGGAAGAATGATTTCGCGCATGGTCTGGCCGTATGTGAGGCCTAGCGATTGCGCACCCTCGGTCTGGCCGATGTTCACCGACTGAATCGCGCCACGCAGAATCTCCGTCAGGTATGAACCGGAATTCAGCGAGAGCGTGAGCAATCCTGATATCCACAGCCAATTGCTCAGAGCATGTCCGACCAACTGCGGAATGCCGAAGTAGAAGAAGAATGCCCAGACCAGCAATGGTGTGCCGCGGAACACTGCAACATATATCTGCGCGATGAATCGCACGATTCTATTGGGGTAGACGCGCATGAGCCCAAAGATGAGCGAGAGCAGCATGGCGACGATGAATGACAGCGCGGTGATGATCAACGTGTTGCGCAGACCAAGCATCAATGCCGGGAATGAATGCTTGACCAGCTGCCAGAAGCTCGATTGTGCAGCGGTTTTGATGGTCGCGGAGCCTGTTGAGGCGCTGCTACCCAGATATTTCACGAGAATCTTGTCGTATCGGCCATTTTCCTTCAGGTTCTGCAGGCCGACGTTGAAGGCTGCAAGCAGTGCTTGCTGCTTTCCCTTGTTGACGGCGAAGCCATATGAGCCTTCGGGGATTTTCTTCGTCACGGTTTTCAGACCATTGTTCTGCGAAACCCCATAGGCAAGAACCGGATAGTCGTCAAAGACAGCCGACGCGTTTCCTGACTTCACCATTTCATACATGGTTGCGGACTGATCCACTGACTTGATGCTGAAGCCATATTTCTGAGCAACCGACTTGGCATAGCTTTCGCCCTCTGAGCCGGATTTGACGACGACGGTCTTGCCCTTCAGATCCTTATAAGATGTGATCGTGCTGTCATTCTTTGCGACCGCCATCTGAATTCCTGATTCGAAATACGGGTCAGAGAAGTCATAAATCTGCTTGCGCTCGTCGGTTATGGACATGCCCGCTATGACACCATCGGCCTGATTCGAACTCAATGCCTGCAACGCCGCATTGAATCCAAGGGATTGAATGGTGACCGTAAAGCCTTGATCCTTGGCTATCGCATTCATCAGGTCCATGTCGATGCCGACCAGTTTCCCGCCATCTCGGAATTCGAATGGTGCAAAGGTCGTATCGGTGGCAATCGTGAACGCCTTGCCCTTGGCCTTCAAAGCTTCCTTGCGCGTCGCTTCGGTGACCGTCGATGTGTTCGAGGCCTTCTGGGTGCCTTCGGCAGCTTGCGCAACCTGAGTACCGCCTGCGAATAGTCCCATGATCATCAAAGCGATGGCGATTATCGTCGCCAGGAGTTTTGTATTCTGTGATGATCCGGCGCGCGCGTCTGTACCTGATTGCATATGTATTCCCCCTACACTTAGCCAGAACGGGCCAAGTATGTAATCCTTAATTTCTGTCCACGATAGTCGAAGCGACATCGTTATGGCTGTTTCGTATTAGCAAACGAACATTGAACGGTGTCTACCCACGGCCTACCCATGGTCTACGCACGGTCTACCCACGGTTAAAAGGCTTTGACCCCACCTTTGGCAGGTGAATGAGTTTCATCCGTTCCAAGGCACCGGTGTGGGTCTCATGACGTACGGAATAGATGATAAGCAGAGCAACTGCCAGAAGGGTCATTGGCATGCCAGACAGCGCTGATGCGTGATAGTTGCCTGAAGTTGTAGTAAGGGCGATGCCGCCGATGATTGATCCAATCGCATTGCCAAGATTGAACGCGACCTGAACTGCTGCGCCGCCAATCAGTTCGCCGCCGCCTTTCCCCGCATCGACCATGAGAATCTGCTGGGGAGAGGAGACGAAGAAGAGACCGAATGAAACCCAGAAGGTCAAGATCGCCGTGGTGAGCGTGGTACCTGGAATGAGAAACACCAGCAAGAGTCCCAAGGCAGATAGAATCTGCCCTATCGAGGCCGTACCTGCATGGCGCCAATGATCGGCTATGTTACCTCCCACAAGGCCTCCGATGACCATGCCGAATCCAGCCAGCATCATCATCGTGGGGATTGATGCGGAATCATAGCCACCGACCTTCATGAGCCATGGCGAGACGTAGCTCCACCAGCAGAAGATACCGGCGTTGCCGAAAAATACCGCACCCAGAATCAGCCAAGGCGCACGGCGACGGAGGAAGGCGAACTGACCGCCGATTCCAGCATCTTTGATGGCCGGAATGTCAGGCAGCCACACGAGAGACAGCACCAAGGTCACAACCGCCCAAGCGCAGAGCGAGGCGAACGTCATTCGCCAAGTCAGATGCTCTGCGAGCAAGCTTCCGGCTGGAACTCCAAGCATATTGGCGAGCGTCTGGCCGGTGACCATCATCGACACGGCCTTGGCTTCTTTTCCCCGCTCAGCAACTGATTTTGCTATCAGAGTTGCCGTTCCAAAGAAAGCTCCATGCGGAAGACCCGCTATGAAACGGGAGACTATCAGCATTGACGCGCTCGTTGATAATGCTGAAAGCAGATTGCCGACGATGATGAGTGCAATGCAGAAGATAATCAAACGCTTTGGAGAAACCTTGCGACCAAAAACCAATATCAAGGTGCCAACGCACACGCCTATCGCATACGACGAAATAAAGTTTCCGGCAACTGGAATGCCGACGTTCAGGGCATGGGCAGTCTGTGGAAGAATGCCCATCATGACGAACTCTGCCGCACCAAGCGCAAAGGCGCCCAACGCCAATGCAATAAGACTCTTCTTCACCAGTGTCCTTCGAATAGCACCATCATTCTCTCCGCTGCAGGAATCTCAATAATCATCATGCCCGCGACGTCCAATTATGAGGATACAACAGTGGACTTCCTAATAATGAGTTCTGGCTCCAATTCTCTTCGTGAAGGAAGCCAGCTTTTTCGCTCTTGCTCTGCAGCGACCAGTGTCACCGCCTCTGCTGCGATTCGATCCCATGGCAGTTGCACAGAAGTAAATGAAACAGATTCGAACGTTCCGTTCTCGCACAGCGCGGAATCGTGTAAGACTGCAATTTTAATCTCCTCAGGAACGCTAAGTCCTGCTGCTGCACACGCCCTGTAAACACCAACTGCGGTCAACCCATCGGAACAGATCACAGATTCAGGGTAGAAGCTGTGATCAGATAGAATCTTCTGCATGATTCGGTACCCGGAATCTACACTTTCCTGGGTGAAATGAATCCACTCCGTATACGTAGAAAGGCCTGAAACGGTCATCTGCATATGGAACGCAGTGAACAGGGTCATGCCATCAAGGTCATCCGTAGAAGATCCGATATAGGCGACGGATCTGGCTCCGGCAGTGCTGAGATGATCTGCGATGATCTGCATGACTGTGGTTTCACTTATTCCAACCCAATCGAGTTTATTGGAATAGGTCTGAGAAAGCAGCTGAACGACAGGGATTTGCTTCGCCACAGTTTCAAGAAAAGGCACGATGAACTCGGTCTCGACGGGGATGATGATGAGGGCATCCACCCGATGGGAGAGCACTAGACGAATGCGCTGTTCCTGTTCGGCTGCGGTGGATCCGATTCCGAGGATAAGCTGTTTGCCCGCATGATTCACCGCCGGTTCAATGGCCTGCGTGAGGGAAGAATACAGTGAATTATTCAGTTCCGGCACGATAAGGCCGATACTGTTCGTTTTAGCGCTGCGCAAGGCGCTCGCGGCATAGTTGACTGAATAGTTCAGCTGTTTCGCAGCTGCCCTGACGCGTCTGCTCAGGTCATCGTCCTTACGCCGGCGACCTGACAGCACGCGAGAAACCGTGGCTGTCGAGACGCCTGCCACAGCTGCGACATTCGCAATTGATACGTCATCGCCAAGCGAATGCTGCGACATGTCACCTCGCTGTTCTTGTATTGTGTTCGCTTCAGCCTTTGCTGCCTTGCACTCTGATAAGGAATGGTAGGGGGCGGAGGCCCGTTCACCGTGAGATTGTATTAATGCTGCAACAAAATTTGAACGAGTTTATCGGCTTTGTTTTCAGCATCCTCACCATTGACGGTGATTTCGACGGTGTCGCCTTTTTTGATTCCCAGACTCATAATCATCAATACGCTGGATGCATCGACAGGTGCATTGTCGGGCTGTTTCGCAAGCGTGACGGTGCAAGCACTTTTCGTCGCAGCCTGAGAAAATGCTGATGCGGGCCGCGCATGAATGCCGACTGGATCTGTTATTTCTACTGTTCGTGTTGCTGTTGGCATGAATCCCCCTTGAATGGAACGGCGTTGTGCCTCGGTGACATGTCTTGCGACATCACGAGCTATGATACGTCAGTTTGAACTTTTTCAGAAATCGATTACCATAATAGTCAGTTGGTTTTACAGCCACATTGGGGTCAGTTGTAAAACCGCGTTGTATCGTGATTTCGAATTGATGAGTCGCGGTATCAGCTTGCTTATCCAGAAGCTCAATGTCGGGGGAAGTGGTCTCGCACAAGAAGGAGTGCGCATGAATATACAAGGCACAGGAATCGGACGTGGCGTCGCAATAGGACCCATCCTACGTGTGGCACCAGCACTGAAAGAACCAGCAGACACAGCAAGAGATTCTCAGATAAGTGCTGAGGAAGCTGAGCAGAAAATTCAAGCAGCGCTCAACGATGTCAAGTCACAGCTCGAACAGAGGGCCGAGGAAGCTGCGCAGTCATCACAGTCATCACAGGACAGTGAGATTTCGGACATTCTTGGTGCATTGGCACAAATGGCTGCAGATCCGGCACTTATCGATGAGATTTCCAAGGTTCTGAAAGCCGGTAAAACGCCAGAGCGCGCTGTATTCGAAGGCTTTGGCGAGTTTGAAGCAAAGCTGGAGGCGCTTGGCGGGTATATGGCAGAACGGGCGAAGGACCTTCATGACGTTGGGCAGCGCGTCATTGCCCTGCTCACCGGTGCAGCCATGCCAGGCATTCCCGAAAGCAAGGAACCAAGCATTCTTTTGGCGGAGGATCTCTCACCAGCAGATACGGCTTCCTTGGACTCATCTCAAGTCCTTGGGATTATCACTATTCAGGGAAGCCCGACCAGTCATACCGCGATTCTTGCGCGTTCCCGTGGAATCGTTGCGATTGTTGGAGCGCAGAAGGCAGGCTCTCTGCATGATGGCGATACAGTCATTCTCAATGCCGCAAAGAATGTGATTGTTCTCGATCCAGACACCGATGACTTGAAAGAGGCGGAAAATCAGAAGCGACAGTCTGAGCGCGCACGTTTGCTCAGAGGCAAGCCGGGCGCAACAAAGGATGGTGTCCCTGTTGCCTTGCTGGCGAATGTAGGAAAGCCTGAAGATGCCGATGCCGCGCTTGAGCACGGCGCTGAGGGAGTCGGGCTATTCCGCACTGAGTTCATGTTTATTGCCTCTTCGCAGTCACCCTCTGTGGAAGACCAGACCAAGGCATACGTCGAGCTGCTGAAGCATTTCCCGCATCGCAAGGTCGTTATTCGCATGTTGGATGCTGGCGCTGATAAACCCATGGAGTTTCTGACGCCAGACGACGAGCCAAATCCTGCGCTCGGCTTGCGTGGTCTGAGAACGTTGCGGGCTCATCGTCAGGTGCTTGACGATCAGTTGGAGGCCCTTGCTCGTGCACATGAGCAGACCGATGCGGATCTGTGGGTCATGGCACCGATGGTTGCCGATGAGCATGAAGCTGACTTCTTCGTCAAGCTCGGCAGGGCACGGGGCATCGAACATGTTGGTGCGATGGCAGAGATTCCATCGATTGCATTGATGGCCGACGAAGTGGCACAAGTTGCCGATTTCGTCAGCATCGGCACTAATGATCTGACGCAATACACCTTGGCGGCGGATAGAACCTTGGCATCGGTTGGTTCGTATCAGACGGCTTGGCATCCAGCGGTATTGCGAGCAATCAAGTTGATCGCCGATGCCGGCAAGAAACACGATATGCCGGTTGGCGTATGCGGCGAAGCGGCTGCAGACCCCAGTCTTGCACTGGTTCTTGTTGGGCTGGGCGTGACCTCATTGTCAATGGCACCGGTCGCTCTGGATGATGTGCGCGCGAATCTCGCGGAGCACACCTTCGAAGAGGCGCAGCAGCTTGCTTCGCGTGCTCTTGCCGGAGAGTTCTATCCTCAACGCACGGATGAGTAGTAGGAACGAGTAATACCAACCTAGACGGTGTGTAGTGGAGGCAAACATGGCAACTGACTTTGAACAATTCCTGCCGGATTCGGCTTTCCTTATCGATGCAGAGGCGCAGGATTGGAGAGATGCAATCCGCTTGGCGGGCAAGGGTTTGGTGGATTCGGGATTCACCACGAATGCCTACACGGATGACATGATCGCAACGGTGGAAGCAATGGGGCCGTACATCGTTATCGCTCCAGGACTTGCTCTCGCCCATTCGCGACCGTCAGCTGCGGTGCTGCACACCGGCTTGAGCTGGGTGCGCCTATCGAAGGCCGTGCCGTTTGGCAATGAAGCGAACGACCCAGTGTCATTGGTGATTGGATTGGCAGGGCGCGACGAGAATGAGCATCTGCAAGTCATGTCCGCAATTGCACGGGCATTGTCAAATCCTCAGGCGAGTGAGGAGCTGCGACACGCTGCAACGCCAGAGGCAATCAGGGCCATTCTTCAGAGATAAGCAATTGTGCATCGCCGTATTTCGAAGTTGTTATCAGATTAGCGATATTTCAAAGGAAGAAATAATTATGAACATTCTATGTGTTTGTGGCAATGGAATTGGAACGTCTGTCCTTCTCAAAGTCAATGTCGAGCAGGTTGCGTCTGACATGAACATGGACGTGAACGTCACGACTTCTGACGCGGGCAGTGCAAAAGGTACAGCAAACATGAGTGACTTGGTGCTTACGTCGCCACAGTTGGCTGCAGAACTTGAAGGTGTCGATGTTCCTGTCGAAACCATTGAGAACTTCATGGATCCCGATGAAGTCAAGAAGATTTTGGAAAAATACGCCGATTGATTGATGCGCGATCAGAGACGATCGCGCATTACATATAGGAAGGTCAAAACATGGGCGTTATCGTACAAGTATTGAATTTCATCAGCCAAGAGATACTCAATGTCCCGGCATACCTGATCGGCATCGTTGCCGTAGTCGGGTTGATAGCTCTCAGGAGAAGTGCAGGCCAGGTTATTTCTGGCGGTCTCAAGGCCGCCATGGGCTATCTGATCCTTGGGGCGGGGGCGACGGTTGTCACTGCAGCTCTGGCTCCATTCGGCCAGCTTGTCTTGAAGTCGACCGGGGCACACGGCGTTGTGCCGACTAATGAGGTCATCACGGCTCAAGCGTCGAATCAATATGGCGCAACATCTGCATACATTATTGTGCTCAGCTTTGTCGTGATGCTTATCCTGGCAAGATTCACGCCGTTGAAATATGTGTTCCTCACGGGCCACCATATGGTGTTCATGTCCACATTGCTCGCTGTCGTGCTTTCGGTAGGTTTAGGCTCGCAGAATCAGCTGCTCGTCATTCTCGTCGGATCGGCCTTGATGGGTGTGGTGATGGTGGTTCTGCCTTCATTCGCTCAGCCGTTTATGAACCGTATCACGGGTAACGATAAGCTCGCCATCGGGCATTTCAATACCTTGGGATATATCATTTCAGGTGCGGTTGGAACGCAGGTTGGGAAAAAGTCAAAGTCGACTGAAGACATCAACTTCCCGAAGGGCTTGAACTTCCTTCGCGATTCGATGGTTTCGACGACGCTGCTCATGGTCATCCTGTATTTCGTATTCTCAATCTGGGGCGCGATAGTGCTTCCAGCAAAGATTGCGTTTGCAATATTTGCTTCTGGACCGAAAGATTATGGAGCATTCTTTATGGCTGCCTTTGCCCAGGCCCTTCAGTTCGGAATAGGCGTGAGCATCATCCTTTATGGTGTCCGCATTATTCTTGGCGAGCTTGTTCCAGCGTTTCAGGGTATTGCAAAGAAGGTTGTCCCTGGAGCGAAGCCTGCGCTTGATATTCCTATCGTTTTCCCCTTCGGAGCGAACGCTTCGCTTATTGGATTCTTGTCATCGTTCGTGGGCGGTCTTGTCGCCCTTGTCATCATCGCTGTCTGGCTTGGGCCCGCTTGGGGCGTCGCCCTGATCCTTCCCGGAATGGTTCCTCACTTCTTCGATGGTGGCGGTGCAGGCGTATTCGGCAATGCAACAGGCGGAAGGACTGGTTCGGTCATTGGTGGTTTCATCAACGGCATGCTCATTACCTTCCTGCCAGCCGCACTGATGACAGTTATGGGCAGCTTTGGCATCGCGAATTCCACATTCGGTGATGCAGACTTTGGCTGGTTTGGAACAATCGTCGGCAACATAGCCCACTTGGGTCCGTTGGGCGGTGCTATCGGCCTCATCGTTTTTGCATTGATTCTGTTTGTCGCTGCCTGGATTTGGCAGGTGCGAGTCGTCAACACTGGCTGGCTTCCAGCCAAGGAGCATGCGGACTTCATCCAAAGCGTCAAGGATGCTGAGAAGGCGGAGCAGGAAGCCAAGAGGAATGCCAGAAAGTCTGCAGCTGCAGAGGCATGATAATGGTGCGGAAGGTAGGGGTGTGAACTACCGTCACATGTTATGCGACGCTCTGGAGCACTCCTACCAACTAACCCCTCGATAACCCCTCGGTGTCTCGAAGCACGAGGGGCTGCGTTTGACTGGCATAATCCTGTTTGGCCACAATTTTGGTAGGGCTGTCGGCATGGTTGCTGCGATTCTGGATCGGATTCCTCTCAACACTCATGTGGAACGACCGGTATTATAAGTAGATTGCGAATCGAGGCAGCATGAACAACGAAGACGCCAGGATGACACGGCGCTCGATTGAACTTACCAAGACATTGATTTCGATGCGCTCGGTGTCGGGTTCCAGCGTGCATGCAGGGAGGGGTTGCTCTGTGTTGTCGCGATGACGAAGGATGAGGAGAGGAGATTGGCTGTCTGGGCAATAAAACGTGCAATCTGGGGACCATACATGGTGGTGCAGTTCCTCCCAGTTTCATGTGTTTCTTTCAATCAACATGTCAACTGGGAGGAGCACAAGAGCGACGTACGATACTTGCCTTTGCGAGTAATTATCCCTTATTGCTCATCACCTGTAGGGACTGTTGTGGGTGAGATATCCATGGTGGTTTCGATTCTGGGCATGGCAGAGATCAGTTCTTTAGTGTATTGGTGGATGGGGTGGTCATAGATATCGTCGCTTTTGCCGCATTCAACGATGTGGCCTTGGTGCATAACCGCAATCACATCGCATTGGTTGCGAACAACGTGCAAATCGTGCGAAACGAAAATAAGCGTGAATGCGTATGCGTCTGCAAGATCAGACAACAGATTCAACACTTGCGCTCGCACGGAAACATCAAGTGCGGAAACAGCCTCATCGGCGATGAGTATGTCAGGGTGCGTCACAAGGGCGCGGGCGATGGCAATGCGCTGCCGCTGACCGCCAGAAAACTGGTGTGGAAACCTGTCAAGCGCAGAGCGTTCCATGCCGACGGCCTCAAGCATTGTTGCAGCGCGTTTTCTGCGTACATCCCTACTCTCATTGACAATGGGTTCTGAGATGCTTTCCCATACTCGCATGCGGGGATCCAAAGAACTCATCGGATCCTGGAATACGATCTGAACGATTCTATGCACCCATGCATTTGCCTTTGTGGTCATGCCTTCTATTTCATGCCCCTGAATTTGGACAGAGCCTGATGTCGCCTGATCAAGACCCGCGAGAATCCGCAGTGTCGTTGACTTGCCGCAGCCTGATTCTCCTACTATGCCAAACTTCTCTCCACGGTGAACATCGAAGGAAACGCCATTCAACGCATTAACTGTTTTATTGGAAAGCGCCATCCCTGATTTGTATTGACGGGTCAAGTCTGTCACTTGAAGTACGACTTCCGGAGGATTCTCATGTACTGAAGGTTGATAACGATTGAAAATGATTGATTGTCCTTCATTTTTCATGCATTCATGCGGCGGAGAGAACTTTCGAAGAATTCGGCGTATGTGTGCAGCTTCCATCGATCTGGTCTCTTCGACAGCGTTTTGCTCAGCGTTGCTTTGCAGTGTAGCTGGCTTGGGATGAGTAGAAGATTCGCTGATTCCCTGCATTATGCGATTGCTGTCCTCTTTCTCTCCAGCAGGCTCGGGTTGTATGTCATCCAGTGTCAGCAGTCTGTTGGTTTTGGGATCCTTTGTAAGTTGAGCGGCTGCCAACAGCGCTTGGGTGTATGGGTGCTGAGGGTGGGCGAAAACCTCGTTCAGGGGCCCATGTTCGACTATGTAGCCATGCCGCATTATCGCTACCGTATCGCATAGTCCTGCAACTACACCCAGATCATGGGTGATGAAAAGTAGGGACGAGTGGGCTGATGCTACTTGCTCATCCATGAGTTGAATGACCTGTTGCTGAACGGTGACATCAAGTGCGGTCGTCGGTTCATCGGCCAGGAGTATGTCAGGGCGGTTGATCATTGCCATGGCGAGCATGACACGCTGTCGCTGCCCGCCTGACAATTGGAACGGATATGAGGTGAAAACTCTGGACCCCTCAGCGATTCCAACACTGCTGAGCATACTGGTCACCGCTGCATGCAATGCTTTTCCTTTCAGCGGGTTTCCGTGTATCGTCAAGGTCTCTGAAATCTGCTTGCCGACTGTCATCAGAGGGTTTAGGGCTGTCATCGGCTCCTGGAAGACCATTGAAATGGCATTGCCGCGCAGCGCACAGCGCTCCTTTTCCGAGAGGTCCAGAATATCCACGCCTTCCGAAAGAAGTTCGATGCTGCCCTCTGCACGAAGGCCAGAATCCAGCAAGCCCATGATTGACAGGCAGGTGAGGGATTTCCCGGAACCGGACTCACCAATTAAACCGAACCGCTCACCTTTATGAATGGTCAGGTCTATGCCGTGTATTATTTCCGTATCTCCGGCGTAGACTTTGAGATTTTTGATGTTCAGGCACACGGAATCATCAATCTGTTGCGATTGCCGTTTATTGTCATATGTCATTTGTTGCCTACCATTCTCGGATCAAGATAGTCACGGATGCCGTCTCCTAACAGGTTGAAGGCGAGGACCGTCCATGCAATGGCAACTCCTGGAATCAGTACCAGCAGCCAGTCGGAGTAAATCACGGACGAGGAATCTCTCAGCAACCGTCCCCATGATGGCAATGGTGCAGGGGTGCCGAGTCCGAGATAGGACAAACCTGCCTCGGCAAGAACTGCAACGGCGAAATTCACCGAAAGTTGCACGATGATAATGTCGCGTATGTTGGGAAGTATATGCTTCCACGATATGAAGAATGAACTCTTACCCGCGGCACGCGCAGCCATCATATAGTCCTGTTTGACGATTTGCAGTGTTCCGCTGCGTGAGACGCGGGCGAATGCAGGGGAGGACCCAATCCCGAGTGCAAGGGCTGCAATGAAGGTGCTTTGGCCGAATGCAGCGGTCAGAATGATCGCAAGAAGCAGCGGGGGAAAGGCCTGAACGATATCAGTCCACCGATCCAGCCAGTTGCCGATCGACCGTTTAGACAATCCTGTGAGAATGCCATAGGGTACTCCAAGAACGGCTCCTATGATGACTGCAACGGAACCGACTTCAAGCGTAGTCCTGGAACCAGCCATGATGACGGATGCGACATCCAAACCTGTCCGGTCGGTTCCCAGCCAGTGAGCTGCACTCGGACGGAGCAATTTGTCATCAACTACAGCCGTTGGATCATACGGTGTCCATATCAGTGATATCAAGGCCATCAGTATGACCACTGCCAGCATGATAACGCCGCAGATCAGAGTTGGGCTATTCCAGGCATTGCCGGAACTTTTGTTCGTGGAATTCGTTTTGGTGATTGCGCTCATCGTGCACCTCTGATTCTCGGGTCGATCACAGCGGAAAGTAAATCAACGATGAGATTCACCACAAGAACTAAAACTACAAGGACCATAACGATTGATTGCACCTCTGGTAGGTCACGATTCTCCACCGAAGAAATGAGCAGACTGCCCAGACCTCGGATTTCAAACACCCGTTCAACCACTACGGCTCCGATGAGCATGGAGGCCATTTCAATACCTGCTACGTTCATGATGGGAACCAAAGCGTTGCGGATGCCGTGTCTTCGCAATGCTCCGTTTCTACTTAGGCCTTTTGATCGTGCAGTTCTCATGAAATCATCACCAATGACTTCGAGCATCGCCGATCTGACGTATCGGCTCATAATTGCCCCCTGGACCAGTCCCAACGAGAAGGCGGGAAGAATGAGATGGCTTGCAAAGCCTCCCGGATCGTCCGGAGCTACCCAGCCGGTGGCAGGCAAGATACGCAATTGGACAGCGAAGACTATCACCAATATCAGTCCTGCCAAGAAGCTTGGAATAGCGATACCGACCTGGCTTAATACGCTGATGATGAATCCAAACGCTCTGTCCTGAAACCTTGCGGCCAGAATTCCGAAGCCGAAGGCGATGATTAGGGCGATGATCATTGCCGTTATCACCAGAATCAATGTTACCTGTAGACCGTTGAAGACATCTGTGGCAATGTTCACCCCTGATATCGCAGAAATCCCCATATTTCCTTGAAGTATATTGGTAGCCCAAACCCAATACCGAATGGGCAAAGGTTGGTCGAGGCCAAGCTCGTGCCTTTTTGCCACTAGAGCGGCTGCTGAAGCGTCCGTTCCAAGTGAGGTGGATGCAGCATCGCCTGGCAGTGCTGACAGCAGCAGGAACACGATTATCGAGGACGCTACCAGTGTCACGATAAAAACAGCGATCCTATTGATCACATTGCGAAACATCATGCATATCTCCCTTGAATCGGGTTCTCAACGAGAATGCTGACCGTGATCTTCTGACACGACCAGCATTCGGGATTGATCGCTTACTGGTGGATGACGTCGAACGCTACGATGCCATCCTTGGGCTTCAGCCCTTTACGCCCGTCAGATCCATGGCAATGCCGACATCATTCTTGCTGAATCCTGTGATGCCTTTCTTGGTGATGGTGATGAGATTGGTGTTGTACAGCCAGTCAGCCGGGGCATCTTGCTGAATCTGTGTGACGGCATCTAACATGCTCGAATTGAAGTCTGTATCGCTTCCGGCCTTCTTGGCTGCGGCAAAATCGCTGTTCACCTTCGCATTGTTATAGTTCCAGTAATAGTTCGCATTGCCGTAATTGGTGACATTCCTTGCCTCAACGTGCCACATGGCTGTCATGTCGTAATTCTTGTTCGTCATGGTGTTCTGAATCCAGACGGCCGGGAATTCCTGTTCTGTGAGATTCACCTTGAACCCGATGGCATCGAGTTCCGTTTTCACAATCTGTGCTATCGATTGGGCGTAAGGACGGGTTGGAACGGTGAAGTTCACCGTCAGGTCCTTCACACCCGACTGCTGTACCAGTTGCTTAGCCTTTGCCGTATCGTGCTTGTAGGTAGATGACAGGTTCTTGTACCAAGGGTCACTCGGAATAACCGGAGCAGAAAGAACGGTTCCATACCCGTTGATAACGGTTTTTAGTATTCTGTCTTTGTCGACCGCATACATCACAGCCTGTCGAAGCTTGATATTGGAAAATGGACCTTTGCTGGGATTCATGACCAGCATCGTGTCTCCTTGAGCGTTCCCGGTATTAATAGTGTAGTTATCGTTCTTGAACTGATCAATCTGGTCATAGCCTTGGAAGTTGTATATCGCGTCAATGTCTCCTGAGAGCAGGGCATTCGAACTTGATGTGGTATCCGAGTAGTACTTGAGCTGAGCCGTTCTCAGTGCTGGCTTCGTCCCCCAGTAGGAGTCATTGCGTTTCAGATCCATCTGGCTTCCGACCTTGTAATCTGACACGGTGAACGGGCCGGTGCCGATCGCCTGGGTATCCATGTTGTTGACTTCGTTGGGGTCGACCATTGCTCCCAGAACGCTGGTCAGCCAGAACAACGTATTCCTGTCCGGCTCTTTGAGAACTACCTTTGCCTCGGTATTCGAAACGGCATCGACATGATCGATGGCCGAGAGATTGGCGGGAGTGTTCGCCTTCCACTGGTTTAGCCGCTCAAGGTTGAATTTCACTGTACTGGCGTTGAAGGGATCGCCGTTTGAGAATTTTACCCCGCTCCGAAGATTGAATGTATAGGTGAGACCATCATTGCTGATCTTCCAGCTTTTTGCGAGGAGTGGTTGAATGGTTTTTCCGTTTTCATTGAGCTTGACCAACGATTCATAAACGTTGTACATCAATGCTTGAGGAATTGCCTGCCCTGCTGTTTGCTCAAAGTTGAGGTTTGCTGGCGAGGGGGTCAATCCTATGCGTATGCTCGTGTTTGCGGATGTGCCGGATTCAGATGATGAAGCACCGGTTCCTCCTGCACACCCCGATAACACCATCGCTGTTGCAATGCCGACTGATGCAAGCATTGATATTTTTTTCATCCAATGAACTTTCATCGATTTCTCCTTAGTGTTCGTTCCGCTGTTATTCGTTTCACTTGCTCGAATTGCCGCCGAATTTCTTCTTGATGCAGTGTCGCTGTGATCTGTCATTTGCAAGATGCGTGCGAGCCATGTAAGTGACTTGCTTACACCTCCGATTGTCATTTCCAGATCGTCGGCCATTGAGATACGCGTGCGGAGCTGGGTTTGTGATGCTCATAGAAGGTTCCGGCTTGTAAAACGGTCAAATCCTCGTAGCGTTGTCCGGCAATCTGCAAGCCGATTGGTCTGCCATCGGATGTAAACCCGCAGTTGACACTGATGGATGGTTGGCCTGACATGTTGTACGGAAGGCAAAATGCAATGTGATTCATGGCATGGTCGACATCGTTAACGGGCATCGCCCAGTCGACCGGGTATGTCGCGTCCGGAGACACGGGAGACAGGATAAGGTCGTAATCCTTCGTTGCGGCCAGTGTCTTCTTTGCCAGGGTAAGTTGCTCATCGCTTCCCGCAACAGCAGCGTCGCTGGAAATCCCAGCCCCAGATTCGCACCATTTCGCTATGAACGGCAGAATCATTTTCCTGCGATATTCTGGAAGTGCCTTGTAGGCGAGAAAATGTCCCGCTCTCCAGAACATGTCGATTTTGGAGACGCTGTCACCAACGTAAGGTGCAAGTTTGGATATATGTGCGCCGGCCTGTTCAAAAATCTGTGCGGCCTGCGCCACTGCCTCGGCGACCTGAGGAGCTACCGGCTGCCCTGCTCCGGCGTCCAGGAGCAAGGCAATTTTCATGCCCTTGCATTCGCGTTCCAGATCGTTCCAATCAGTTTTCTCGACGGGCAAGCTGTACGGATCGCGCCAGTCGGCCGCCAGGGATTGGGAAAAGGCAATGGCCAGATCGGGGATTTTTCTCCCTAGTATCCCGATGGTACGGCCAAAATATGGAGGATCAACAGGGATGCGTCCGAAGGTGGGTTTGAAACCGATGCTTCCATTCCAACTTGCCGGTAGACGAACCGAACCGCCGATGTCACTGCCATAGTTCACAGGAGCATACCCGGCTGCCGAAGCCGCCCCAGCGCCGGAACTTGAACCTCCAGGGTTCCAGTCCCGGTTCCATGCGTTACATGTCGTCGCATGATCTGTTGACAAGCCCGAGGATAGCATTCCCCATTCGGGCATCGCTGACTTGCCCAGTGTTATGCACCCCGTTTTGTCAAGCAGATCAATAATGGGTGAGTTCAGGGTTTCAGGGGGATTGTCTCGGAATGCTTTGGTTCCCCAGGTAGTGATTTCGCCGACAACATTCATGTTTTCCTTGGTCAGTACAGGGACACCATCGAGAGGGCCGATTTGCTCGCCATTGGCATACCTGCGTTCAGACTCCTTGGCAGACGCAAAGGTTGATTCGCGCTTGTCATAACGCATCGCAATCGCGTGCAGCACTGGTTCCGCCTGATCAAACAATCGTTGTTTATGCTCCAGCACTTCCAAAGGTGACAGATCGTGCCGTGCATAGGCTGTTGTCAGCTCTGTAACGCTCATATCATCAATATCTGTATCTTCCAATGGTGCCCCTTTTCCTGCTTCCCCCACTGATGCTTTTCATCTCTGAACAACCAGACGAAAAGGATATGTGTTTTGTGTATCCGCGGATTGTCAGTAATGACATGGAATGCATGGCGGTGTTTGCATCGCGTCACGGAACACAGATCATGGATTATTACCAATGAAATTGCTATGGCTCATCCGATTCTTGTAGATGAATTGCGTTCCGATACAGCACAGTATGTAAGTTGAACATTTCGATAACATTCCTTGATGGGAACATACTCGTAAAATCCACTGTAGGGTATTGAAAATGACAAAATGTTGGAATTGCTGCTTTTAAGAGGGCGTTGGCGCTGAAATATTCGAAATATTAACCAAAGAATGTTCAATAACATTAAACCAGATCATTGAAAATGGATTTTTGGAAATATCGATGATGCAATAGCTGATGAATTGATATCCGACGAACGGATGGACTCCGGATGCTCGATGACCGTTCACAGGAGATCAGTTAGCGCAGTGCAGCAGCTTCTGCGATTCTTTCGGCAATCTTTCCGTAGATTCCCTCATCGCCGACGACGGTGATGCGCAATCCGGGGCCTGCAGAGCTTCCTGAAAGGTCACGCATTGAGCCGCCTCCCTCTGAAGCCAGTGAAAATGGCGGGCGAAAAGGTGTCCCAGGCGCAACACGTATCGTATGTTCAGCAAGGTATTGCAATGCTGCTTGCTCATTGTTCACTGGGATCCACATATTCAGCCCGTCGCCTGGTCGAATAGCCACACCATGTTGCTGCAGCAATGCTGACAATGACTGCTGTCTGAGGGCGTATACATGTCTTGAATGAACAATTTGCTGAATAACGCTTCGATCAGTCAGCATCTCAAATAGCAATTCCTGAAGGAAACGGCTGACCCATCCTGGGCCGAGCATCCTTCTTGCCACGATCCTTCCCACCATTTCGGAGTTGCTCGACAGGGCAGCAAGTCTCAAATCGGGGCCATGTGACTTTGAAAAGCTGAGAATATGCACCACACGTTCAGGAATCAGTGAAGCGAATGTTTCCGGCGATGCGTTTGCGATTGCGCCACTACTGTCATCTTCTATGATGTATGGAAATCTGGATTCATTGGGAAAGCGTTGACGCAGGATGTGTACCAGCTGGCTGATTCGTACCTGGTCATAGCTTGCCCCGGTCGGGTTCTGAGCGCGAGGCTGCACGATCATTGCCTTGATCTGTCTGCTTGGACCGGTATGTCGGCTTTGTCTGCTGATCGCCGCTTCAATTGCCTTATCCAAGCCGTATGGGGTCATGCCGGCCTCATCGATGGGAACGCCGATGATCATTCCTCCTCGTGCTTCAATCATGTCGAGCAGCGGGGGATAGGTAGGGTCTTCTGTAAGTACGAAATCTCCGGGATCGATAATCGTGTCTAAGGTGCGGGATATTCCATCCAAAGCGCCTGAAACCATGGTGATCGTGTCCGGTTTATAAGGCCAGGCATGTCTGAGCACATCCTCAAGGGGTGCGATGATTGTCGGCCCGGAATAAGAATTGACGAAGGCCTTCCTGACTCCCAGTCTTGTGAAAAAAGGCCTGATATCGGGGAGAAGCATTGGATCTGGTGTTCCTTGTGACAAGTCGAGGAATGTTCGTTCCACAGGTGCAACAGCCAGTTGCTCCTGCCTGTTGGGCAACCATTCCTCGGTCTGTGGCAGAACAAAAGTTCCGCTTCGACCGCGTGTCCTTATCGATCCGACTCTTACCAGACTGTGATATGCCGCTGAAACGCTTGCCGGGCTTATCGAAAGGCTTTTCGCCAGCATTCTCACCGTTGGCAATCTGTCATTCGCTTTCAGAAATCCGGATGCGATGAGTGACGATATGGAATCCATTATTTGATGTGGTGTCGGAGAAGTCGAGGTTTGAAGAATCAGCCGTGCGAGATTGGCCGCGTTCTCCTCAGATGATGACTGGTTGCTGATGAACCCTGTGTCGATGCTGTCGCTCATATCTCACTCCTTATGGATGCTCACAGTCCGACTCTCGACTGGACGCGTGTAAATCCAACTCCGCAGGCGTGGAGGCGCTGCCTGGTGGAGCTAGACGTAAAGAAATTTACAAGAAATGTTCAATCAATAGAGTAACGAATATATTCGACGATATGAAATTCAGAAAGGTTGGTGTGAACATGGGGCACGAATTATCTAATGATGACAATATCTGGGATGATGCCTATGCGCTTGACCGCGCACATGTATTTCATTCGTGGAGTGCACAGGCGAATCTGCAGCCAACCGAGGTCGTGACAGGTCATGGATCAACGCTGCAGTACAGCGATGGGCGCGAATTGCTGGATTTCACCAGCCAACAGGTGAATGCGAATATCGGATACCAACATCCAAAGGTCATCGAAGGCATCAAGAAGCAGGCCGAACTGTTGGCCACGATTGGTCCACAATATGCAAATCTGGCGCGTGGTCGTGCAGCATCACTGGTTGCCAGACGAGCGCCAGAGGGATTTGAGAAGGTGTTCTTTACCAATGCTGGCGCAGATGCCAATGAGAATGCCATCCGTGCCGCAAGATTATTCACAGGCAGGCGAAAGATACTGTCTTCATACCGCAGTTACCATGGGAATACAGGTGCCGCTATTTCGGCAACGGGTGATTGGCGGCGAAAACCGAACGATTATGCGAGTGGCCACATCCACTTCTTCACACCATATCTATATCGTTCCGAGTTTCATGCCAAGACGCAGGACGAAGAGTGTGAATTCGCCATCCAACATCTCAAGCATGTGATCGAATTTGAGGGACCGGACACTATTGCCGCAGTGCTGCTCGAATCCGTGCCTGGAACGGCCGGCATCATCATTCCTCCCGCGAATTACTTCAAGAAAGTGCGTGAGCTTACCGAACAATATGGAATTTTGATGATCACCGATGAAGTTATGGCTGGTTTTGGACGAACCGGCTACTGGTTCGCACTGGACGATTACAACTATGTTCCGGACATCATCACCTTTGCAAAAGGATGCAACTCGGGCTATGTCCCAGCCGGAGGAGTGATACTTTCCGATCCTGTGGCCCACTACTTTGACGATCGCGTATTCCCAGGGGGACTCACTTACTCGGGCCATCCTCTTGCCATGGGAGCGATCGTGGCCGCTCAGGATGCCATGGCCTCGGAGCATATCGTCGACAATGCGCATGATGTGGGAGAAAATGTGATTGGACCAAAGCTCAGGGCACTTGTCAACAAACATCCGAAGATCGGCGAGGTGCGTGGCAAGGGCGTATTTTGGGCCATTGAGCTGGTGAAGGACAGAGATACCAAGGAATTCGTTGATGACGATACGATGAAGCAAATTGTGGCTGAGTCTGATAAACGAGGTCTTATCGTAGGCACGCATTACAACCGAATCCATGTAACTCCGCCATGCGTCATCACCTCACAAGAGGCTTCCGACGGCATCGACATACTGGATGAAGCCCTTATGGCTGTCGGATGCTGAGCAGGAAAGGCATATCCAGTGGCTTCAAGGAATGGCTTCAATGAATGGTGAACAAGGTTCAGACAAGGAAACAGGCAAAGTGGCAGACAAACAAGTAGCGCTGGTGACCGGTGCTTCAAGTGGTATCGGCGCGGCTACTGTACGTGTGCTGAGTGCACGAGGTTGGCAGGTTTTTGCGCTCGCGCGTCGTGAGGAGAGGCTCAAAGCGTTGAGAGACGAAACAGGATGCTCTCCAGTAGTGGCTGACATTACGGATGAGTCGTCTGTCAACGAAGCGGTCCAGAGGATAACTGCTTGTGGCCCCGTCAAAGCCTTGATCAACTGTGCTGGAGGTGCGATAGGAAAAGATCCGGTTGCGACGGCGAATATCGACGACTGGCGTAATATGTATGAGCTGAATGTGCTGGGTACACTGCGTATAACGCAGAAACTTCTGCCGGCGCTTAGAAAGTCAGAGGGTACCGTGCTGATCATTTCTTCGACGGCGGGCATTGAGCCATATGAAGGAGGGGCGGGGTACTGTGCGTCGAAATCCGCCGAGCGCGTCATGGCTCGTGTGCTCCGCCTAGAAATGATTGGTGAGCCGATCAGGATCGTGGACATTTCCCCGGGAATGGTGCAGACCGAGGAATTCTCGAAGAACCGCTTCCATGGTGATGAGCTTAAGGCGAAGGCTGTGTATGCGGGAGTGCCTGATCCGCTCAGTGCTGAGGACATCGCAGAATCTGTCAGATGGGCGTTGGAGTTGCCCGACACGGTCGACATTGACAGCATCGTCGTTCGTCCGCGTGCCGAAGGCTCTTACACCAAGGTATTCAGAAACCAGCAGTGAAGCGATTCGATATGCTTTGCTGTAATAATTCAAGAATCACGAACATTGTTTTCGAGCACGCAGCTTGTTGCTCGATTCGTGGTTGTGCAGCCGGTCATCAGAAAGACAAACTGATGACCGGCACTTTTTCCTCTATCAACGATCAGCGTCAGCGTCAACGTCATTGACCAAAATCAGAGCATGGACTCAGCTGAACAGACCACCGCACGCCAAGCGATCATTCAAAAACACAATGCACGCATTTCAGAGGCATCCGTTTGGCACAATTGTCAGCCATAAATACTCTATGTAATATGCAAACAAAGTAATTGCAAATTGTGCAAGAAACCCAACGCTATCTGTTCAGATCGTTGGAATTATGCCGTTTGTGTTTTAGGACACATGGTATTGCAATGTTTCTGCGACCTTGAGTTTCCCACTGTTTCCTAGCAGCATCGCGGAGATTGTACATGCTTTTGTGGGTATTTTTTGAGAGGTGTTCTCATCGCAGTGATGTTGGTACTTCTGATTCCATGAACGATTCTTCGGTCACAAGCTCGGCGCTGCACTCCAATCAGGGATATGGATTTTGATGGATTCGTGCTAGTTAAATGCTTGTATAAGGCTTTGCAAGTTTTCGTTAGAATCAAAAGAATGCAAACGTTTGTCGAATCTTCGGTTTGAATTGCATCCCAATAGTTGGACTCAGTCGATAAGAATACATTCTCAGGCGGTGAGAGTCATTGCTGGGCATTCGATCGGGATGTGGTCGTTGAGCAGTTGTTGTCGCCGTCTGATAGGGACAGCTCGAATTGTGCGTTCAGCCATCTTCGTGACCGTGTAAGCAACTGGCGAGCGGGTTCGGTGTTTTCGAAGAGTTCAAATGCGTGTGCGGCGGCCGGCACGTGTTCCAGGGTGACGTCGACGCCTGCGTCGTGGAGGCGTTGTGCATAGAGACAGACCTCGTCATGGAACAGTTCGATGTCGGTTGCATACAGCCAGGTTGGGGGCAGTCCGCTCACATCATCACGGCGGCTTGCTGAAGCATATTTCGGGACTGCCTGCGACCCTGCGGCGACAGGAAGGTACGCGTTCCACGCATAGCGGTTCGCTTGATTGTTCCACACGAAGTGGTTGATTGCGTCGAGACTGCGATCTGTGGCGGTGCGGTCGTCAAGCATGGGCGCGAACAGCCATTGGGCAATCGGCTGGATGCCTTCTTGGTCGTGCACCCGTTGGGTCAGGCAGGCGGCAAGGCCACCGCCCGCGCTTTCTCCGCCTATCGCAAGACGATTGACGTCAATGTGGAGCTGACTGCCATGGGCGATCATCCATTGCCATGCAAGATAAACATCGTTGATAGCCGCTGGATACGGATGCTCTGGGGCGAGTCGGTAATCCACGGACACGACAACGGTTCCCAATGAAGCGGCGGTTCTGGCGCACAAACCATCATCCTGCCTTGCGGAACCGACCACTAGGCCCCCGCCATGAATCCACAGAAGTCCCGGATGCGGTTCCGTTCCGTGGTGCTGTCTGGGACGGGTTCCATCATGCGTGCTTGCGTTGAGGTTTCGTCGTGGCTCTGTATGTGATTCATTGTCTTTTGGGATGAAGACGCGCATCGATATGCTGCGGTAATGCACGATTTTTACGCTAATCCCTGTGGCATTCACTGAGGGTAAGTGCCTTAGTACTGTTCGGGTCGCAGCTCGCACAACTGGATTATCAACGTGTCGAATGCTCAGGGCCCGCGCCATAAGTCGCAGCCTGGGGTCGATCTGACTCATGCTCATCCGTGCCAACGCATCGCCTTTCAACATTTCACCTGTGTAGCGAAGCCGATTGCCGTACGTTATCTATCGTTGCGGGAAGCAGATGCATTCACCGGTGCAGTATCTCCTGTCAACGCTCACGATAGCGCAGGCAACGTCGTTTTGCCTCCTTCGGCACCGTGCCAATCACTCCGATGATTGTGGGAAATATCTTGGAAAGTGTGTGACTGACTCTGATCAAGGATCATCGTGATTAGCGGGAAGGGTTGATGAGCATGCCAGATGAGTCCATGATTGGTATGACAGCCGAAGGCAGCAATCTGAACGAATGAGCTTTTCGAAGGTGAATGCAGTCATCGAGCCGATGCGCCCAGCGGGGCATTAATGCTTACGAACAAGGGTCCGGCATCAGAGAAGGCAGAGTGGGACAAAAACCGACACGACGTATAACATCCCCTATCGCCCTGGGCTTCTCGTCTGCGGGAAGGTAGTTCGCATACCGCAGTGCCTGCTCGACCGGCATCACTGCCGTGCCCTGGCGCTGTTCGGCCAGGAATCGCGCGTTGAGGCTGAGCACGTCAATGTAGCCGACGAGCGCTGTTGGATGCTCGAATTCCGTCTCCTCGAGAGCATGGGGGCGACCCAGCATGTTCTGCAACAGATCCATCCAGAACTTCTGCGTCTCCTGCTTCTCATCCCCGTGATTTTTCCAGCGATTGGCGAAATCGTGCGCCTTCTGCTCTCGAATGTTCATACCCCACATGATACGTTCCGACAAGCCTGAACCGAACGGTACGACGCCCGTTGGTGAGGTCAAGTCCTGTCAGGCCGGCAGTGCCTGGTCGATGGTGCGGCGCAGGAACTGGGATCGCGACTCGCCACGCTCCCTGGCGCTCCTGTCGATCTCCTGCACGCGCGACTTGGGAATGCGGAACGATATGGTCTCCAGTTCCTCGTCGAACACCCTGGGCCGTCCCGGCCTGATGGTGCCCACATGGCCCTTCCATGTGCCGTTCTCGTACTCCTCGGCCATAGTGTCGAGCTGGCGGTCGGTCACGCCGAACATCTTGTTGACTTCCTCGCGTCTCATGGTTTCCTCCCTGCGGGCTTCAGTTCATTCATGGTCTTCCTCGAAGGCGGCGTCATCGCATGGTAGACCAGCCAGCGTCCCCCTCGGTTCCTGACCGACACCATCTCGAGGAGCCGTCCCCGGCCGTCCACGCCGACAGTGATCCACGAGCCGGCCCCGTCCATCCTGGAGGCGGAGAGCAGCGCCGACCTCCAGGCAGCCAGCACGTCCCCGTCCTCGATCTCGGGATGCCGTTCGTGGATCCTCGGATGGGCCATCGGATCGTTCCCGTCGAGCATGGAATCCTCTGACGCCTAATATTGTAATACATATATATGGTACATTATTACGCCTCGGGCGACGGCTCGTTTCTGACTCCCTTTATACGTTTTGTCCCTTCAGCGTCCCCGATGTCTATATTTCCTGTCGATGGCTTCGTCAGTGGATGGCTGCTCCTTGCTGAGCCGCTGGAACCGTTCTGGAAGAGGCTACCGCATGGAAACTAATACCGTTTCATGTTGTGGTGCCTGTCGAGGTCCATGCCGACCGTCAATGGGTATTTACGATCGAGCTCTGGTTCCATCCATAGGTTGCGTATGGCTTTGATGGCGGAGAATCCTAGAATCCAAAGCACGCACCAGGCTAGGGCGAGCACATGGAATAACGGCTCGTTGCCGTCGAAAACAGGCGACAGCGCCGCGCCCAGGGCGATCATGGCGAAGATGAATCCGAAGATCATGATCTTCCGGTAGAGTCCTCCCTGCGCGCTGCGTTTCCTCATTTGCCTGATGCGTTCGGCGTCAAGGTCCATGATTTCTTCTTCCTTGTCGGCGGATTCGATGTTCTGGAATAGGTCCTGGATATTTACGTCCAGCGCCATGGCCACGAGTCGCAGTGTCTCCAGGCTCGCATCCTCCCCTGATTCGAGGCGTTGGATGGTACGCACGGTCACTCCGCTCTGTGCTGCGAGTCGTTCCTGTGTCCAGCCGCGTTGGCGGCGCAGTGCTCTGATGTTCGTTGTGTTCATGGCTCCAACCCTAGAACATGTGGCGCGACAGGCACACGAAACGAGAACGACATCTACATGACAGTTCTCATGGTTCAAGCAGAAAGGAGAGAGCAGGCATCAATGGTCGCGGACATATAATGGGCGCATGACATGGATACTGTCCCTGATCAGCCTGTTCCTCATTCCCATAGACCTGCATCTGCGCCGCTACAGCGACAGGCAGAGCAGGCCACAATGACTCACCGACCCGCCTGCCTATCCCTGTTCGCCGGCTTGTTACGGGCTACTTGATGATTTCTTTATAGATGAATTGCTCTCCGCGTTTTCCGATGTATGTGTTCGTTTGTTTCTTGAATCCTGCTTTTTCGTATAGTTTTTGCGCAGGAGCGTTCTTCCTGTTGACGCCGAGGACTATTTCGACCACGTTCGGGAACCCGTTCCTTACGTATGCAGGCAGTAGATTCAGCGCCTTCAATGCATATCCCTTTCTCATGTATCTATCGTCTGTGGAAAAGCTTCTAAGGAGCATGCTCTGGGGGTTATCTGTGTACCGGAACTTGTCTTTCCCGTAGTCCAGGACAAAGAATGTGGGAACGACGTCTTCGCCTGTCAAGGCAAGGCATGGATGGTAATCCGAATTAGTTCTTGATATCGTGACTGCGTTTTCGGGCAGTCCGGTAAAAGTCGCATCTCGTAACTTGTAGTCTCTGATCTGCTTGTTGAATCTTTGGTCGTATTCGATAATTTTCAAGGCTGGTCTTCGTTCCCTCTCTCCGCGAAGCGGAGTTATCCACCGTCACAATCAAAATCAAGAAATCATTTTTTCTAGTATAGGTATACAGGCATATAGGGGACACCTCCTAAACCCTACTGAGAGTAGGAGATGAAGCACCTCTGCGTCCTTATAACCCCACACTTCTGTGCCTATAACCCCATTTTTGCTTATAGCCCCCGAACGCAGCTAAGGAAAAATCCTCGGGCTGCTGGTGTTCCAACAGTTCCGAGGATTCATGTCTCGTGCGCGCGGGGGGAGTTGAACCCCCACGACCTTTCGATCACTGGCACCTGAAGCCAGCGCGTCTACCATTCCGCCACGCGCGCAGACAACGGTTAAATCTAGCACCTACCGGCAACAAACTGCAACTATTCCAACTCGTGTCGCCATGTTGCAGGGGAAAAATCAGCCGCGTGAACCATGTTCATAGAAGTGAGTAACGGTTTCCTTTCTGAATTCATCAAAGTAGTCGCCCTCTATTGCCTTGCGAATATCGGCAAGCAGTGTCACGAAGAAGTGCTCGTTATGAATGGTCGCCAAGGTATAGCCGTTCATCTCGCGGGCTCGCAGCAGGTGATCGATGTAAGCCCTGCTGTAGTTGCGGCAGGCATAGCAGTCGCAGCCATCTTCGATTGGATCGAAATCATGCTTGAACTGCGCACGTTTGATGTTCCATCGACCTTGATGCGTGAATACCGCGCCATTTCGTGCACAGCGTGCGGGTGCGACGCAGTCGAAGGTGTCGCCACCGTTCTCTACTGCGCTGAATATGTCATCCACTGACGCGATGCCAAGAACATGCCGTGGTCTGCTCTCTGGCATGGCGTCACATATCCAAGCACAGGTCTGGCCGAGCAGACGCTTTTCGATAGCGCCACCGATGCCGACTCCGTCAAAGTCCAGCGAAGCGATCTGCGAAGCTGCAAGACGGCGCAGATCCTCGTAATTCGCACCTTGAACGACGCCGAACAATGCCTGATATGGTTTGCCGAGGCGTGTCTCGGTGAGTCGTTGATGCTCAGCGACGCAGCGCTTTGCCCAACGGAAGGTTCTCTCCACTGATTGTTCCTGATATCTGCGCGTATTCATCAGTGTGGTCAGCTCGTCGAATGCAAACATCATATCGGCACCAATGTTGTGCTGTATTCTCATTGATATCTCGGCGGAAAAGCGCTTCTTTTCGCCGTTCAGCGGCGACTTGAAAGTAACGCCATCGTCATCGACGAAAGCCAATCGTTCCTTGCCTTTTGCGATGATGTCATCGGATTTCATGCCCTCCACATCCATGGCGAGGGTCTTCTTGAATCCGGCTCCCAGCGAAAGCACCTGAAAACCGCCCGAATCGGTGTAGGTCGGGCCATCCCAGTTCATGAACGTGCTCAAACCGCCGGCTTCGTTCAGCACCTCATCGCCTGGCCGCTCGAAGAGATGGAAGGCATTGGAAAGCAAACATTGGGCTCCGAGTTCTTTCATCTGTTCCGGCAGAACGGCTTTCATGGCTCCCTGCGTTGCGACCGGGATGAAGGTCGGCGTCTGAATGTCCCCATGTGGCGTGTGAATTATCCCCGTGCGACCATAGCGCGCACCGTCCCTGCCAAACCCATCGCTTCGGCTTTCAAGCCGTTTGTGTGTTTCAAAGCTGAAAGCGGAACGATCTCCCGGCTTTCCCACTACCGCTCCCTTTGGCTTCCTCATCTGCATCATGCGCTCAACCTTATCCTCAAGCATCGGCCAAGCTTCCCAGCTTCTGAAGGCAATGTGGCAGAATCCGACAGATTCACTTGTCGTGAGCCCGGCATCGAATGAGTGCGAATGTGAGATTTTCAGATAATTCCGTCATTGGCGAACTCTTTCGAACGGTTGAAAGCGCTGAGATGGAGACGTTTCAAGGGAATTTCAGTAATTTTCTATATTTTAGGGGAAAATTCGCTAACATCTTCCAAAGAACATTCAGATAACTTTCAGACAAGCTATCTTAACTCTTAGATAGCAACACATGCGAGAGTTTTGAAGTTGCCTTCATGACTCCGCCTGCCGGAAAGCCTTTTTGGTTTGCCGTGCGAAACGTAAGGAGCAGCAATGGCTGAAGATGAACACAAGATTCACCCCTGGGAGGGTGATGGCGACGATCAGTCGTGGCAGCCAAGCCACATTGATTCGCATGACACTATGAACAATGACGCTATCAACAATGACGACAGCACTGACAATGTAAGCAATGACACCATGAACGAATCACACAACACTGATCCAGTGGGCAACGGCACCGCAGCCGACGGCAATGGAGACAATCACGATCACAGCTCTTCTCCCGATGTGCAGACGGAGTCCTTCACTGAGCCGCTGACGAAAGCCGTTGGCATCGACCATGATGCGAGTGCGCAGGAGACGCAGCAGATCGATACTGCATCGTCCAACGATTACCCAACCACCCGCATTCCCAGTGGAGACAACCATTGGTTGGATGCTGATTCATATGGATCTTCCACTGCTGGCGATGACAATCCATTCGTGAGCCATGCCCACAGTGAGGGCGTTCAGAACGACGATGCGCAGAACGGCAATGTTCGCAACGACGATGCGCAGAACGACGATGCCCGTAACGATAACGACGAATTGGGTCAAACACGGAATCTGAGTTCGGTTGCGGATGAAGAGCCGAATGGCTCAGACCGCCCAACTGAGGCACTTCCTGCGACTTCCGACCAGCCGACGGCGACGCAGCCTGACTATGCGCGTCAGCAGGGGTATCGTCCTGCCCCGGAATATGGAGCTTTCGCTCCTGGATACAATCAGCAGCATGAGTCTGGTCAGCAAGGCCAGCCGGGCCAACCAGCATATGGTGCGTCATACCAGGGTCAATTCAACCCGTATCCATACGGAGGTCCTGAGACGACGCAAGATTCGCAACAGTCCAATCAGCCGAACCAGTCCAATCAGCAGCAACCACAACATTCCCCATATGGCTCACCGCTGGGTTCTGATTATGCGCAAGGACAGCAGCAGTCGCAGACACCCGGCCCACAGTATCCTCAGGGCCCGCAAGGTCCTCAAGGGCCTCAGGGGCCGCAGTATCCGTTCGGGCCGCAGTTCAATCCGCAGAATGGCCCGACAGGTCCCAATCGCCGCAGTGCCAAGGCGGGAAGTCGTAACAAGCCGCTCAGTACCATCATGGTGGCGATCATCGCTGCACTGGTGAGCGCGGCATTGATGCTCGGTTTGGGATGGGCGGCGATCAGCAACGGTTTCGTGACCTTGCCAACGTCTGCCTCAATTTCCAGCCTTGATTCATCGACCTCGGGATCAGGCAGCGCAACTGCCAAAAGCGGCGAAGCCCCCGACTGGCAAGCAGTGGAAAAGCAGGTTTCCTCGTCGGTCGTATCCATTGAGACCACCGTTTCGAACGGCGTTGACATGGGTTCCGGAGCAATCATCGACACCGATGGCGATATCGTGACCAACAATCACGTCATCACCGGTGCGACAAAGATTCAGGTCACGCTCTCCAACGGTCAGATATATTCCGCTAAAACCGTAGGAACGGATTCCACGACGGATTTGGCGGTCATCAAGCTTGAGAATCCGCCGAGCGACCTGAAAGCTGTCACTTTCGCGGATTCTGACTCGGTCGCGGTAGGTGAAAACATCATGGCAATCGGCAACCCTCTGGGTTACGACAACACGGCAACCACAGGCATCGTTTCCGCCTTGAACAGGCCAGTCTCCGTTCTGGACGACACGAGCACCACGATTGTAACGAACGCCATCCAGATCGATGCAGCCATCAACCCAGGCAACTCGGGTGGCCCAACATTCAATGCAGCCGGTCAGGTCGTTGGCATCAATTCGTCGATTGCCTCAACCGCTACATCCAGTTCAACGGCAGGATCGATTGGCATCGGTTTCGCAATTCCTTCCAATCTTGTCAAGCGCATCTCGCAAGAGATCATCAAGGATGGCTCGGTGAAGCATGTTGCCTTGGGCATCAGCATCCAAAGCGCAACGGTTGAATCCGATGGGGTCACCCGCGGAGGTGCCAAGGTCGTTTCGGTTACATCCGGCAGCCCTGCGGACAAGGCTGGTCTGAAGACCGGTGACGTGATCGTTGGATACGATGGCAACGCAGTAAACAGCAACTACTCGGTTCTGGGCTTCGTGCGAGCCACTGCCTACGGTGCGAAGGCAACGATAACCGTGGTGCGCAATGGCAGCACGCAGAATGTGACCGTCACGCTGGACCAAGAGGAGTCGGCAGTCACCGGCAAGTCAAAGTCCGATTCGAAGTCAGGTTCGGGTAACGGCTCCAGCGATGGTAATTCTGATAACGACAATGGTGATAGCAACGGTGGATTGACCGACCCATTCGGCTTGCTCCAAGGTAACTGATTCACTGGTTCAATCGCTGAGCGAATCGGGTAACTGGTTCAATGCTGAATATCAATCTCAATCAGGCATTAAACCGCGCACAAGAGGGTGAAGGCCGTCGTATGTCGACCGACACCCTCCTTGCTCTCAATAACGACGCAATGAACATCAGAAAGACTCTTTTTCAGATTACGTTCAGCGAAAATACAGTATGCAAGGTTAGGATTTAGCGCATGAACGGCAAGTTTAAGGTGCATGGGCATTTCAACGGATTGAAAACAGCCCTGCTGTTCGCCCTGATGTGGGCGATAATCATGCTTATCTGGTGGTTCACCGGTGGTTCCGAAGGAACTTTGGGAATCTATATCGTCATCGGTCTGGTAACGACCTTCGCTTCATACTGGTTCTCGGACAAGATTGCGGTCGCGTCCATGCGCGCTCGCCAAGTCAGTGAACAGGAAGCACCTGAGCTGTATCAGATTGTTCGTGAACTTTCGGCAAGGGCGGGCAAACCCATGCCACGCATATACATCGCTCCAACCATGTCTCCCAATGCTTTCGCCACGGGTCGCAATGAACGTCACGCAGCGGTGTGCTGTACTCAGGGAATTCTGCAGATGCTCAATGTTCGCGAAATTCGGGGTGTGCTCGGCCATGAGCTCATGCACGTCTACAATCGCGATATCCTGACTTCAGCGATTGCGTCTGCCTTGGCAACGATCATCACCTATCTTGGCTATTCGATGATGTATCTGGGAGGGGGAAACCGAGACCGCGATTCGCGTGATTCCGGCGGCTTTGGACTGATCGGCGTATTGCTCAGCACGATTCTTGCCCCCATCGGAGCCACGCTCATTCAGCTCTCCATTTCGCGAACCCGCGAATTTGATGCCGACGAAGATGGAAGCCGTTTGACTGGTGATCCCGCAGCCTTGGCATCGGCGCTGAACAAGATTGAAAATGGCGTGCAGCAGCATCCGATGCCCAAGACGGCCGGAACGCAAAATGTTTCTTCCATGATGATTGCCAATCCCTTTTCGTCCAAAGGGCTGAGCCGACTCTTTTCAACGCATCCGCCAACGAGCGAGCGTATTGCGCGTTTGATGCAGATGAGCAGTGAAATGACCGGCTCCCAGTCGCCGGAGAGCATCGCACCGCATTACTCCCAACGCGCTGATCAGAGTACCTTCTAGAACACTGCCGTAGCAGGCATCTGACATTGCTTGGCTCAGGTTGCTCTTATTTATGGGTTCGAGTTCAGACTCGTTTCAGGTTGAACCTGACGTATGCGAGCCATTCGCCTTGGACATCAGCTTGTCACAAAGTCGAATCTCAGATGCTAGACTGTAGCATCGTATGTCACATACACAACATGCGGGCGTAGTTCATCGGTAGAATGGAAGCTTCCCAAGCTTCAGAGGCGGGTTCGATTCCCGTCGCCCGCTCCACATTGCGCTGTTTAAGCGTTCATTGTGAACTTCCCAAAGTATAAAACCCCTCAATCGATGGAAATCAGGCCGTTTTAACCCGGATTTTGCCCCTTTTGGGGCTTCTATACTTTGGGAAGTTCACAATGAGTGCTAGGGGGATGGCGAGGTGAGGGATTCGTTCCAGTTGATGCCGGTGCCGCGCCGTCCTGCGCGAGTTCGCCGTAGCCCGGAATTTCGATGTCATGTTTCGCCTGGCGCCCAGTGATGGGGAACATGGTCATTGGGATGCTGGCGCGTTGATGAGGGGCTTGACGGTGTTCTGTAGTTCCGAGGGGTCGAAGCTTTTGGCATCGTAGTCGGTTTGCAGGTTCATCCAGAACATGGCGGTGGTGCCCAGAGCGTAGGCGAGTCGGTATGCCATTGCGGTGCTGATCCGTCGTCTTCCGTTGATGATCTCACTGACGCCTGTCTCACCGACGCCCATCGCCTTGGCGAGTCTGTAGACGGTAATGCCCAGTGGGTCGAGGAATTCCTCCTTGAGAATTTCCCCTGGTGTACTGAGGATGGGTGGGCGCTCAGTGGTAGTCGTCGAAGTAGGCATCATAGGCCTCCTTGTTGGTGTCGTCCCATTGGAAGACGAGCCGGTATTGCTGGTTGACCCTGATGCTCCAGTGCCCCAGCAGGTCCCCGCGCAATGCTTCGAGCCGGTTGCCCGGCGGGATGGTCAGATCCCTGAGTTCATGAGCCGCGTTGAGCATCTGTAGTCGGCGCATCAGCCGTCGTTCGAAGCCGGAGGGGTATCCTCGCGGGTACGCTCCTCCCATCCAGAACGTCCACAGCTCGTTCGAGCGTGCTCTCATGCACAGATACTACCGCAATGCGATAGTATCGTCAAGTGTGAGTATCGGTGCAGGGTCTCCTGTCCCGGGCAAGGATGATCTCGCCAGACCTGCGGTCGGACGGGATCGAGAGTGTTCGCAGTGTGGGTCAGAACTCTGGTTCGCGCTGTTGTTGCTCGAACCCGACCACCGTTCTCGTGTCCTGTCGATTCGTGTTGACACCGAGTGCGACCATGTCTTCTGGCAGATGATGCCAGTAAATGGACTCATGGCGATCTTCGGTATGCATGTTGTCGGATTGGTTTGGGCGTATCCACGTTCTACTGCGTATTCGTAGAAGGATTTCACGGCGTTTCTGAGGTTTCTGTTTCTCATGACACGAATCGCGTCGTCGGTGGTGGCATTGGCAGGAGCTTTGCCTACCCGTCTGGAGAATCGTGATATCTGATACCATCTGGTGCGCATCCTGTTCGCCGGGGTCTTCAACAACCAGAATGAGGCCGATGCCATGCTGTCCAGGATTGCACAGGCAGCACAGGGAGCAGAGAAAAAGCTTTCACAGACCTTCTCGTATTTCCAGGAGACCGGTCAGTTGGTCGATTGGCCGGCGCTGCGCATCGTGCGATATACCGCCGCGGCGATCATCAGCCACGCCTTGCCAGCGGTCCTGATGAGTGATGATGACCAGACCCCAATCGACATCGAAGAAGCCACGAGAGATGTCGTGACTTTTCTGCAACACGGATTGGCCCAGAAACAGTGACCGGTCTATGCCCTCCGGCAATCGGTATTTGCTTGGGTGCCCTCCGGCTGCGTAACAGGCTCCCTATGTTGGCCCAAAAACCCGACGAATAGACGATGCGTTCAACTCCAGCGTTGTGAATGCATCGACAGCATTACGATGCTGCTGCTGACGAACCTCACCCACCGCCATCGCCGAGACCATGAACCCGACATTCGCCCCTTTCAATGCCTTCGTGAGTTCATCCGGGTCCGAGTAGCTGGCTTTCCATGCCACTGCCCGTCAACACCGGTTATCGCATACCTCATCTGTATACCTCATCGTTGCTTGTTCCTTTTTCATAGGATCATCCTCGCAAGCATCAGGATGCCCCACAGTATAGGGAAAGAAACGTGCTCTGATAAAAGGCATCTGACGGTTTCTCGGTTACCTAGCAGTGCCTGACAATCCCCCTAACTTGGGGAACGCATAATCCAAGGCTGAGATAATCGGCAAGCTCACGCAATGAGCATATATGCAGTATCCATACGCATTAGGGAGTGTGCATTTCTGGCCATTGGGCACCTTGTTTTCGGAGTTTCGTGGCTACTTTTGGACACTCGCACCATTGACTGGCTGCTTTCGAGCAAACTCATGTCGCACGCGTGCAGCAATATGTGTGCTCGCGAAAAGCCAACCATGCCACGCCGAGATATTTACTCCGTGCTTCGATTTGCAGTGGAGCCGGTAGTCAGCAGCGCTTGGTATGAGTCAGGACGTCTCGTCGCATAGAAGGGAAACAGCGTGAGCCAATCCTGGCGTTGCTCCAAATCAAGACGGGCAACAAGAACCGCGTCATCATCGCGAGGAGCCTGAGCCAGCACGCGCCCAAAGGGGTCAGATATGAATGATGATCCATAGAAGGTGATCTTTCCCTCACAACCGTAACGGTTGGGAACAATCATGAACAATCCGTTGGCAATGCCGTTTGCTGTAATCACCTGCTGCCAGAGGGGTTGCGTATCGAACTGTGGATAGTCTGGCTCCGAACCGATGGCCGTTGGATAGGCGAGTAATTCGGCACCTTGAAGACCGTATATTCTGGCAACCTCAGGAAACCACTCGTCCCAACATGTTGGTAATCCCAGTCGTGGCTTACCCGGAGCATCAGGTGAAACCACCGGATAGGCTTCAGCGGAAGCTGGGCCATGCGCAAAATATTCATCTTCGTAATAACCTGAGGTGACGGGAATATGCATTTTTCGCGTCCGCTGCACAAGCTCCCCAGAAGGGGTCACCATAACCGCCGTGTTATAGCCACGATCATTATCATCACTGGTTTTCTCAAAGATGGAAGCGCAGACGAATACGCCGGATTCCCGAGCCTGTTGCCTGAAGAATTCAATGCTCGGTCCAGAGGTGAGATCTTCCGCGACATCCGAGCGCTTCGATGGGTTAGGACGTTCATCTGCAAGATAGCGCATCATGGTGAGTTCTTGGAGGAAGACGATTGCAGCTCCAGCGTGGGCCGCTTCGGCAATCCCCGTGCTCAGTGCGGTTTTATGCTCACTGGCATCTGCATGCCACCGGGTCTGCACAAGTCCTACGGTGATTATCCGCGGTGCTGGTCGGTCTGCCCTTGGGCATAGGGATGGGAGTTCTTCTGCAATAATCACTTTCACTGGGAAACCCCTTTCATGATTGTTGTGTCGATGTGTATGGCCTACACTGCTGGCTGTTGTTGGGTTATGCAGTGGATGCCTCCGCCGCGTTCAAACAACGGACGGGCCTGAATGGGCACGATGGTACGTCCTGGATACGCCGAAGCGAGTATCTCGACTGCCTGTGCATCATTGGGGTCATCGAACACGCAGGCAAAAACGGCACCGTTGGCAACGTAATGATTGATGTAGCTGTAATCGTTGGGGCTGCCGTCAGGATTGAAACCGTTGCTTGGTGCGGGTAGGGCAATGACGTTGAGTTGCTTACCTTGGGAGTTCCTCGCGTGGGAGAGTATCTTCATGGTCTGCTGCGAAACTCGGTAGTCGGGATGATGGGGGTTGCGTTGCTCATGCACCAGAACCGTTTCGGCATCTGGCATGCACGCCAAGATATCAACGTGTCCTCTGGTGCCGAATTCACCATAGTCGCCTGTCAGACCTTCCGGCAGCCAGATTATCGTCGTGACACCCAGCAATTCATGGAAGGCCCTCTCAATATCCTCTCGGGTCGCTTCAGGGTTCCTCTCCGGGTCGAGGGCAACGGTTTGTGTCATGATGGCCGTGCCTCTCCCGTCAACGTGAAAGCCTCCACCTTCGAGAACGATTGGGCTGCTGGTGACCGTACTGTCCGCGAGTTGCGCCACATGTCGGCCAATCTGTGCGTCATGATTCCACCGAGCCCAATGCTGTGCGCCCCAGCCGTTGAATGTCCAGTCAACGGCATCAAGCGTCACAGCGCCCGCATCGTCGCTAACCGCTACGAAACTCGGCCCGATGTCACGCATCCAGCAGTCATTGAGAGCATGGGAGTGCAAGTCGATGGAGCTTTCAAGGCAATCCCGTGCCACGCGCATCATTGACGGGTCAACAATCATGGAAAGACTTTCATACTTACTGATAGCGTTGGCGACCGTGGACCACATACGCAGTCCCTCATTGCGACGTTCCGCACTTCCTGAAAGCACGTAGCCATCACAGGGGAAAGCCATCCATGTCCGTTCATGCGGGGCGGTCTCTGAAGGCATGAGACGTTGTCGTGTCATGATGCGCTCCCTGCCCCATCGAATCCCTTATCCATGGTGTCAAGAACCATAACCAGCTGATCGAAGGTTGTTCGCGGATTGATGATGGCAAATCTGACAACCGGCTCACCTTGAAAGAAACTGGGTTGCACGAAGGCGATCTGCCTATCCAACAGGCTCTGAGACCAAAGCTCATAATCCTTGATCTTCCAGCCTTCATGCCGAAATACGACAACTGAGAGCTCAGGTTTGCGCAAAAGTTCAAGCTGTGGTCTGAGCCGTATCTCTTCTGATATCCGTTGTGCCAGCCGCACGGCTGTTGCTATCGCGTGCCGGTATTCATCAGCACCGTAGGCTGCAAGCGAGAACCATAACGGCAGTCCCCTTGGTCTTCTGGTCAGATTGATCGCATAATCGGATGGATTCCACGCCTGGTCAGTATCAAGAGTTTCAAGATATGATGCGTGCTGTTGATGCGCCAGTCGGCCCTGCTCAGGATCGCGATAAATCAGGGCGCAAGCATCATATGGTGCGAAAAGCCATTTGTGCGGATCAACTATCACCGAGTCTGCGCTCTCAACGCCCTTATAGTGGCTGCGTAATTCCGGTACCAGACAACCTGCAAGCCCGTAGGCTCCGTCGACATGGAACCATACCCCTTCCTCATGGGCCACCTGCGCACAACCTTCAAGATCATCAATGAGACCGAAATTGGTGGTGCCTGCGCAGGCGACTATCGCTGCAATACCGTCACGTTTTTCCGGAGAAAGTTCGGCGAGCGTCTGCCTGACGCGCTCCCCTTGGAGTCGTCCGCTGTCATCGGAGGGAACAACTATCACATCGGCATCCATAACTCTGGCCGCCGATCGAATCGAGGAATGGGATTCTTCCCCGCACACGATGGACCATCGTTCAGGCATTGCCTGTCCTGAATCCCTCCGCTGCCTTCTCGCAGTCTCGCGGGCAGCCACCAGAGCCGAAAGATTGCCGATTGTGCCGCCCTGCACGAACACTCCGCCCGCCTGTTGTGGCAGGCCGAACTCATGCGCGAGGAATGCAAGGACCTGATTTTCCAGATGGACAGCCCCCGAACCCTCCAACCATGAACCGCCATAAAGCGCTGATGCCGATACGACGAGGTCGAATGCCTTTGATGCCTCGGTGGGCGCACTGGGGATGAAAGATAAGTACATGGGATGGTCACTGGATAGGCACGCTGGAGCAATGACATCTTCGAAAAGGTGTAATGCCCTGATTCCTCCCATGCCATGTCCCGTTATCGTGTTTGGTGCCAGACGCTGCAAGTCAGACGGCCGCATCGGATGATCGAGTGGCGGTGAATCATACGACATGCGCTGTTGTGCGTATTCCAGCACCGCCCGCACCATTGTCATGGTTTTCTCATCAACTGCATGCATCCTGCCTGCGTCACCTTGACCGATGCCATCACTGTCTGCATGTTCAAGAGCGAGATCCCAAGGAGCCATAATCGTCATCGTTCTACCACCAATATCCCCCGATGCCACTGCTTCCCGTCACTGCTGCAGTGGTGGCATCTGTATCTCATTTGCCAGAATCGAGCTTACTGTCAAGGAAACTCCCCAGGATTGCAACTACGTAACATTCCCATTAATTATTTAGTATTCTGAGAGAATTCACGCTGATAACGCAGCAAATACGCATTTTTAACACGAATTCCGTGATATTGAGATACTCTTGCACACACATTTCACCATCATTCATACAAGACCCGAAGACAGCAGTCTCTCAAACAGGGACCTTTCGCCAGCACCTTCGTTCTCATCCATCAATTCGCTACAATGTCCGTGAAATGTGGGTTATAGGGCAATGAAGTAGATACTTCTGAAAATATAAAATTGTGCCGTGGGTGTGCGCCGTGGAAAGGAGTTCACGACGCGCACCCACGGCACACGTATTTGGGGGATCAGTCCTTCGTGAGATCGTGGGCCATTTCATCGAATGCCGAAATGTACGCGTCAACGGCTGCATAATCATGAGCCACCGAAAGCGTCCACTCCTCTTCGCGGCCTGGTGTCATGAACACGCCCCGGTTCATGGCATACAGCCAGCAGAGTTCGTTGAGTTCACTGCGCTGACCTTCACGGAAGGTGACGTAATCCACGACTTTCTTGGGGGAGAAGGTGATGCAGCCTTTTGCGCCGAAGCCGACGGCGTATCCTGGGAAGCCAAAGCGTTTGACAACGTCGGTGCAGCCTTCCATGAGCCTGCTGTTCAGATCGTCGAAATGTGCGTAGGCTTCTGGAGTCAGCACTTGCTCAAGATTGGCGCGCGCGGCGGCAACGCACAGAGGATTGCCGCTGTATGTGCCGACCTGGTACACCTCGCCATCCTCAACGACGCTCATAACCTCTTCGGTTCCTCCGATGACTCCCATCGGGAGACCGCCGCCAAGAGCTTTCGAAACGGTAACCATGTCAGGAGTCACGCCGAACAATTGGGTTGCTCCGCCTGGCCCAATCGTCAAACCGGTCTTCACCTCATCGAAGATCAGCACGATGCCATGCTTTTTGGTGATGGCTCGAACCGCTTCAAGATAGCCTGGTTCAGGCGGGACGATACCCATGTTCATCAGGCAGGGTTCCATGATCAAACATGCTGGAGGGTTCCCCTCCTTCTCCATTTCAACGATGCGATGTTCAAACGCCTCCGCGTTATTGAACGGCACGGGCACGGTGAGAGGGATGGTCGCCTTGGGAATACCGGCGCCATAGGGGAGTGACTTGAGATGGTTCGGATCGCCAATCTTGTCATAGTCCTCACTGATGGAAATCATGACGGCATCGTGATGGCCGTGATAGGAGCCAAAAATCTTCATGAAATAGTCACGATGCGTATACGCTCGCGCGATGCGGATCGCATCCATGGTCGCTTCGGAACCAGAGTTGGTGTAACGCCATTTTGGTAGGTTGAAACGCTTCGAAAGTTCACCGGCAAGAATGTAATCATCCTCATCGGGGACGGCGAAATGCGTTCCTTTCGGGAAGCGCTCGTCGATGGCCTTGCCGATTATGGGGTTGCCGTGGCCTTGAATCATGGCACCGAAGCCGTTGTGGAAATCGTAATATTCGTTGCCATCAACGTCGTAGATTCTGGAGCCCTTTCCGTGGTCAACGTAAATTGGCCAGGGGTCACGAAGCTGGTACGATGACGCGACACCATTGCACAGGTGAACCCGCGCCTTTTCATACATTTCCCGCGACTTGACGAGCTTGCTGTTGAGCAGCTCGCTCTCCTTGGCCGTGAGTTCCTTAATCCTTGTTGGATTGATAACGGTAGTTCTGTCAATGACTGTTGACATGACGTATTCCTCACTGCTACCGGCCTGCGTAAGCACGATTGCTATGGTTGAAAACTTGCTATTCGAAACCCGGCCTGCGGTTCTATAAGCAATATAAGCTAATCAGTTATATATTTCCAAGATATTTCGCATATAAACCACGAAATTCGTAATAAAATGTCATATTTTTTTAAATTATAGGGCGTTGATAGCCGTATGTTCTAATGCTGCGCGAAGTCCTCATAGAGTTCGGTGTAATAATCGTTGACGGTATTTGAACACTGTTGCTCCAGGGTGAGAGTTTTCGCTTCGGCATCGTTTGGCACCACCGCATTCACCTTGCGCATCGCTTCAGGCAGTAGGTCATCGCCACCCTTCAGCACGCTTCCCGAGCCGCCGGTCTCTTCAACGGCCTGCTTGTTCTTTGCGTCAAGCATGTAATTCAGGAAGGTCAATGCCTGGCCCACATGCTTGGATCCGCGCACAATGGTGGCTGTGTCGACATACATGCTCGTGCCGTCTTTGGGATATACGAACCGTAGATGAGGATTGCTCTGTATGGCCTGGTATGCGTCAAAACTCCAAGCCATGCCAAGCTTCTCCTCTCCTGATGCGAGGCGGTCTGCAACACCGTCCGAACTCATGACACCAACCTTGCCTTTGAACGATGAAAGCAGGGTGTCGGCCTTTTGATAGTCGGTCTTTCTGGTTGAGCACTGCTTCGCGCCGACAGCGCGTAATGCCGCATTGGCTATCTCCACTTGATCGTTCAACAGCTGCACCTTTCCTGCCGCTGCCGGCGGATTGAAGAACTGCTTCCATGTCGTTGGCGCTTGCGCACTGCTAAGCACGGTTGAATCGTATACGAATCCTGTGTAGCCGACGATATAGGGAATCGAATATTCCTGATGTGGGTCATAATACTGGTGTGTTAGCTCCGTTTTTATCATCGAGGCGTTGGGTAGGCTGGCAATGTCTATCTTTTGCAGCAGGCCGTCGGCAATCAATTGCTTGACCATGTAATCGCTTGGCATGACAATGTCATATCCTGCGCCGCCGCTGGATTGCAACTTGGCTTCAAGAGCCTCATTGCTGTCATATGTGTCGATGGTGAGCTTGGTTCCTGTGGCCTTCTCATAGGCTTTCTGCACATCGGGAGTCACATAGTCGGCCCAGGTGTAAATATGCAATTCGCCGCCGCGTGCGGCCTGCGACCATGTGATTGCCGTGTCACCTGCGCCACCTGAGGGCATGACGCTGTCGCTGACACCTCCGCTGCATGCTGCCAGGGAAATCGCCATGGCCGACGATATCAGCGATGCTGCGATGCGTGCAGCGTTTTTCAGCAGGCGAGGGGAGTGGTGTTGCCAATGTTGAGCTTTCATGATGTGTGCCTCATATCCCATAACAACTTCATTTGCGGTTCTGTGAACGGGTGAGCAGCGTGGACGTTATCGTAACGATGACTGCGAGCAGCAGGAGCAGCGTGGCGACCACGTTGACGCTGGGATTCACACCTTTGCGTATCAACGAGAAGATATAGATGGGCAAGGTTGTGGTTCCCGCCGATGTAAGAAAATTGGAAATCATGAAATCGTCCATGGAGACGACAAAGGCCATCAAGGCGCCTGAGACGATTGCCGGGGTGAGCATCGGGAGCGTGATGCGGCGGACGGTCTGCAATGTCGAGGCGCCCAAATCCTCTGCGGCTTCAAAGCATGTGTGGTCAAGGGTTGACAGGCGTGAACGAATCGGCATCACGACGAAGGGTATGCAGAATGTGGTGTGAGCAAGCACCAGTGGCAGGAAGCCCGGTGTCAGACCAATCAAACGAATCAGTGACATGGTGGAAACACCCAGAACGACCTCCGGGATAATCAGTGAGACGTTAATCAGCGATGTCGCCAACGTTGAGCCTGCCAATGACATGTGATCAACGGCGAGCACAAACAGTACGCCAATCACGCTCGAACAGAGCGTTGCGATGCATGCCACCTCAAGTGATGTCAATGTTGCGCCAAGAATGTTGTTGTCGGAAAAGACCCTGCCATACCATTCGAATGAAAAACCGTGCCAGAGCAGGGCCTGCTGTCCCCGGTTGAACGAGAATATGATGATGAACAGCATTGGCACATACAGGAATGCCAGCGACAATATGCTCATAAGCGCCACGAAGGGGAAGCGTTTGAGTGGGTCTTGCCTATTGCCTGAGCGCGTTGTGCTGAACGGTCTGTTGGGCTGCTTGTGAGCCAGCCATTCGGGGCTGGCAATGGAGTTGGGCTCCTCACCGCTGGCAATTCGGTCGGCCTGGGTTTGTGCGACAAGATCAGCGAATTCAGCATCGTTGCGCTCACTCGTTTTGGTACTGTCCTTCATGATCTTCATAATGTGATCCCCGCATTTCGTGAGGCGCGTCCGCCCATATAGGTGGCGACAGCCATGCCTATGAGCGTGATGACCAGAATGGTTGTTGACAATGAAGCCCCGAGCGGCCAGTTGCGAGCCTCTGAAAATTCAGAGGCGATGAGATTGCCAACCATCAGCACTCTGCCGCCTCCCAGCAGCACCGGCTGTAAATATGCGCCGAACGCTGGAATAAAGCACAGTGCAATGCCTGACATGACGCCCGGTCTGGCCGCACGTAGAATGATGCGTCGCATGACGGTGAGCTTGCGCGCTCCAAGATCATATGCCGCTTCAACAAGACGAAAATCGAAACCGGACAACGTGGAGTACATCGGAAGGATTGCGAAAGGCAGGAAGGTATATATCAGGCCGATAACCGATGCGGATTGCGTGTACAGCAGTTGCTGGCTACCGAATCCGAGGAATCTGAGAAGTCCGTTAATCGGACCATTCTCATTGAGAATGAGCATCCACGCATAGGTTCGAACCAGCTCGTTGGTCCAGAACGGTATGGTCACGGCCAGCACAAGCAATTGCTGAACGCGTGGCTTTTTCAGCGACATCCACAGGGCGATCGGGAAGGACAGCGCGATGCATACGACAGTCGTGAGCAATGCTTGCCATAGCGACGTGCCCAGCACCGACACGTATCGCAAGTCGAAGGAAACGGTGTCGGTGAAGTTGTGATTGAACAGCAGCGACTCATATGCGTCGGTTGAGAATGAGAAAACGACCCCACCGCCGGATTCCGGTCGGCTCATGAAGGAGAAGGCAATGATGACGCCGATAGGTCCAAGGGTAAACACCAGGCCCACTAGTACCGCAGGCCACGCATACCAGTGATTGAGCAGACCGGGCAATTGACGTTGCGCCGTGCCAAAAAGTCTGCGCAGGCCGGTGGCTGGCCTGGCATTGGAAGAATCCATATTGCTGCTCATTGATCCACCACCCTGAGATGCTGTGGGCGAATGCTGAGCGACACCTTCCCATGCTCATGCAACACGTCGGTATTGAATGGTGCAGGCACGCGTACCAAGACAGTTGTGTTATTGTCCAGCTGAACCTCGCAACGCATATTGGTTCCCATGAAGGTTTGCGAGATGATCGTGCCGTGTATGGCCGATTCCTTGGGATCGTGCAGCGTGATGTTCTCTGGACGCACGGCAAGGGTCAGCGGGGAACCGGTGGGTACCTTTCCCAGATCTTGCTCGACAGGCAGGTCGATGTGTGCAACGGTCACGGCATTGTCATCTGCCTTGTGTGCCGTTATGAAATTGATGTCTCCGATGAAATCGGCCACAAAGCGGTTGACCGGCTTGTCGTATATCTCCTCGGGCGTGCCAACCTGTTCGGGCTTGCCTTTTGAAAACACGGCTATATGATCTCCCATCGAAAGCGCCTCCTCCTGATCGTGGGTCACGAACACGAAGGTGATGCCCGTCTCTCGCTGTATGCGCTTCAATTCCACCTGCATTTGACGCCTCAGCTTGAAGTCCAGGGCCGAGAGCGATTCGTCCAGCAACAGGACCTTGGGACTTTTTGCCAAGGCGCGGGCGAGAGCGACGCGCTGTTGCTGGCCTCCTGAAAGCTGGTCGGGCTTGCGTGCTCCCCGGTCGCCCAGATGGACAAGATCAAGCATTTCCTGTACGCGTTTTCGTATGTCTGCGCGCGGCTTCCCTTCCATTTCAAGGCCGAACGCGACATTCTCCGCCACCGTGAGGTGTGGGAATAGGGCGTAGCTTTGGAATACGGTGTTTACAGGCCGCGAATACGGGGGCATGCCGTCAATGCGCGTGTTCCCCAGATATATCTCTCCCGCATCGAGGGATTCCAAACCGGCAATGGCTCGAAGGAGCGTTGTTTTCCCACATCCGGAAGGGCTAAGCATGACGAAGAATTCACCAGGACGTATTTCGAGATTCGCCTGGTCCAATGCGCGAACTTCGCTTCCTTCGGCGGATGTAAACACTTTCGTCGCCATATTGATGGTGAGGCCCATCTCTTGATGAGTTTCGAATTGTCGGCTAGTTGTAGCGCTTTGCTTTGATATCACAGCAAACTACCTCCTTCGCTGCTGTCCCTCGCGGAGATTTTCTGCCATACAGCTAAGAATGCGCAATCATGGACGAGATGGAGTCAGCAACCTATTGCAACGAAAAACTAATTTAATTGTGTACTTCGCTACGAATAACACTGCAAAATATTCATTTTGCTATGTAAATCATGAGATTATTACAAATGCTGCTGATTTCATCAAGGTAAAGAAACGATTACCTCTCAATCTGTTCGTAACATAAGGTCCACAGCGTTATGGGTCTTCGGTGATGAGATAATGGAGGAATGACAGCCAAAACCAATGACACAAGCCGAGAAGTCGCTAAACCCTTGCTTGACGATATCAATAAAACAATTATCAAGGAACTGCAAAAAGATGGGCGGCGATCCTTCGTTGCCATAGGCAAACTCGTCGGGCTTTCCGAGGCTGCCGTGCGTAGCCGGGTTCAGCGCCTTACCGACAGCGGCATGATTCAAATCGTTGCGGTCACCAATCCCATGCAGCTGGGATATCATCGTCAGGCCATGATCGGGGTGACCTTGAGTGGCGCGTTGGAGCCGGTCGTTGCCGAGCTCAAGGCCATCACAAACATCGACTACATCGTCGTGACCGCTGGCAGATATGATCTCTTGCTTGAGGTGTTCTGTGTGTCCGATGCCGAGCTGCTGGACCTGGTGAGTACCATTCGCAAGCTCTCTGGGGTGAATCGCACGGAGATTTTCACTTACCTGCAATTGGCCTCCGAACATTATAATTTCGGTGTTCTCTGAGTTTTTGGCAACGATATATATTTCATAAATCTCAAATTGCTTCGATAATCGAAACATAATCAGTGCATGCTTGGTTTATGCAAGCTAAGCAGACAGCTCCGCTGTCCACGTCTGAGACGACTGCAGACCGTGGCTCGGACAAGGCGTATTCGTGCGCCCAGCATCATTCGTCAGTGTTCGGCCGCTTCTCTGGGGTGATTCCGCACGTGATGCTGCTGGGAGCGGCGGCGATCTGGGGAAGTACATATGCTGTTTCCAAATCTGCGATGGAGGTTATCTCACCGCAATGGCTGCTCGCCATCCGCACTCTGCTGGGTGCGCTCATACTTGGTCTTGTGTGCCGCCATCGCCTGCACGCCGTGTGCAATCGACGCACGATGATGATGGCAGTTGGCGTGGCCGTCGTATATTACATCGCGTTCCTGGCGCAGATGAAGGGTCTCACGCTTATCAGTCCGGGACGTAGCGCGTTTCTTAGCGCACTCTATTGTGTGATAATCCCGCTGATTCAATGGGGCATGAGGCATCGTGCACCCGGCTTGCATCATATTGTCGCTGCCGTGCTGTGTCTGATTGGCGTTGGCTGTGTTGCTCATGACTCCGCCGCAGCCGGATCGGGAATGTCAGTTCTGGGCGATGCTTTGACCATTGCCTGTGCCGTGGCGTTCGCCGTGTATTTCTATGCGCTTGGCAGCCTCAGTGCCACCATTGATGCGATGGCGCTCACCTTCGTTATTTTTCTGGTCTCAGGCGTGCTGTTTCTCATAGGAGCGTTGTTCACAGAACCATTCCCCACGCATATCGCCCAGCAACATACATGGATTGCCGTGCTGTACCTGGTATGCGCAGCCGTCGGAGCCCAGGTGTTGCAAAACCTGGGCCTTGCTCGCACCTCTGCGATGGAAGCGTCCATCGTGCTCTCCACGGACACGGTTTTTGCCTTGGTGATTTCAGTCATATGGTTCGCGGAACGTCCAAGCGGCATTGCGCTCATCGGTTTTGCCTGTATCTTTTTGGCAGTGCTGCTGGCTGTCACGATGGAACGATTTGTCCGCAATTGACCAGCGGAGCGTGAAGATTGGCATGCGAACGCTGCCGTGCTTCCTGACTGGGCGAACCGTGCCTTACAAGTCACTCCTGATGGGTAGAGATAAGCTTCAAGTTCACGAATTCACGAATGCCCGGAGTTCCCATTTCGCGGCCGAATCCTGAATTCTTCACACCGCCGAAGGGCATTTCAGCCGAGTCTGCTCCGGATTCGTTGATGTAAACCATCCCGGCATCGATCTGCGCTGCAACGCGAGCCGCCTGCTTGGCATCCGTGGTGAATAGGTATGAGCCAAGACCATATGGCGTGTCGTTTGCCAGGGCTATGGCCTCCTCCTCTGAACTCACGCGATAGAATTGCGCGACCGGACCAAAGAACTCTTCATGTCGGGCCGCCGCACCTTGTGGAATGTCGGTTAGCACGCATGCCGGGAAGAAAGCCCCATGGTTATCCGCAGAACCCATGTCCAGCGTTGCACCCGCATCCAATGCGGCATGAACCTGACCGCTCAATCGTTCCGCTGCCTGAACGGAGCACAGGGGCGCAAGCTTGAGTTTGGATGCGAATGCCTTGAATTTGCTGAGGAATTCGTCATACAGTGCGTCCACAATGATGAAGCGTTTCGCCCCGTTGCAGATTTGGCCGCAATTTTCAAATCGTGCGGCGGCTCCAGCTTCGACAGCGGCATCCATGTTGTCGGTGCTGAGCACAATGAATGGATCGTTTCCACCCAGTTCGCACACGACTTTTTTCAGATGACTACCCGCCTGCTGAGCTATGTCTTTGCCTGCTCGTTCGGAACCGGTGAGTGAGACGCCTCTCACGCGGGGGTCGGCGATGATGGTACGGACCTGTTCAAAACTTGCATACACATTGGTGTATGCGCCTTCAGGGAATCCTGCCTGTGAAAAAATCTGCTCCATCGCTGCGGCGGATTGCGGGCATAGTTCTGCATGTTTCAAAATGATGGTGTTGCCAAGCATGAGATTGGGGGCAGCGAAGCGGGTAACCTGATAATACGGATAATTCCAAGGTTGAATGCCAAGAAGCACGCCGATTGGTGATTTGCGCATGGTCGCCGTGCCGCCGGAAACTCTGGCGACCGGTTCATCGTCCAACAATGCGACACCGTGATCGGCATAATAGCGGTAGATGTCGGCGGTGAACCCCACCTCTCCCACGGCTTCCTCATGGCTTTTGCCCATCTCGTGGGTAATGATGTTCGCAAGGCTTTCCGTATTGCTCGCATAGATGTCAGCCACCTGTGACAGCAGACGTGCGCGTTCGTGTTTCGTGCTCGTTTTTCCCCATGTGCGATATGCGTGATCCGCGTGGTCGAGAGTCGTGGCTATCTGCTCGTCGCTCGCCAGTGCATACCGTCGTTCGACTTCGCCTGTTGCTGGGTTGGTCACTGCATACGATTGTTGCTTCTTGGTCATGATGACTGGGGTCCTTAGCATTGACAAATCTGAATAAATAATACTAATATAGTGAAATTATTACGATAATACAACGATATACATCACGTATACCGAATATTACCAAGCAAACAATAACAAGGATGTTACATGTGCCTTGTGATGCCCACAGCGGCTGCAAGCAGTCATGCCCCCGCATCATATGGCTCGCTGCATGCTTCCATACTGTTCGGAGGTCGTGGTGGTGAGCGAGCATGGGGGTATGGACCCGACGCTTTCTCTATTTTCAGCAGTGACAGCTTCGTGGTTCGAACGCAGCCTGGGCGCGCCGACGCAGGTGCAACGAGAATCGTGGCCGATCATTGCAAGCGGCGAGCATGTACTCATCAGTGCCCCAACAGGTTCCGGCAAGACCTTGTCAGCATTTCTCTATGCCATCGACCGCCTCTACAAAGAGCATAATCAGCTTCATGCGCGCAGTCATGACAGTCATCATCGCACTGAACAGCCCAGCAGCCGAGGCGCAAAGGGGAATCGGCCGGTGACAGGAGATCAAGACCATGCAGGCGTTCGCGTGCTGTACATATCTCCTCTCAAGGCTCTGGGCACCGATATCGCGCGGAATCTGACCTCGCCTTTGCTCGGCATTACGCAGCTTGCACGGCAGGAGGAGCAGGATTCGCATGAGACGGGCGCATCGTCCGTGTCTGATATCAGTGTCGGCGTGCGCAGCGGTGATTCCACGCCACAGCAGCGACGCATGATTGCCCGACATCCGCCCGAGATACTGGTCACCACCCCTGAGTCGTTGTATCTGATGCTCACCTCCAAAGTGCGCACTATTCTTTCGAGCGTCGATACGGTGATCGTTGATGAGATTCATGCCTTGGCGGGCAACAAGCGTGGTGCGCATCTTGCGCTCAGCCTTGAACGGCTCGAAGCTTTGGCCTTTCAACCGATTCAGCGCATCGGATTGTCCGCCACAGTGCGGCCCTTGGATGAGGTTGCACGTTTTCTCGGTGGTGGCCGAGCTGTGCGCGTGGTGTCCGTTCCCGAAAGTCCAAGGATGGATCTTCGCGTCGTCGAGCCGCTGGCTGACATGCGCGATCTGACCACGGGCGTGGACGATGATGACCATGCTGGTGGTTCAATCTGGCCACACATTGAGCGACAGGTGCTCGACATCGTGCTCCAGCATCACACCACCTTGGTATTCGTCAATTCACGCGGACTGGCGGAACGACTGACCGCGCGTCTGAACGATCTCTTTGCCGAATCCGACCGAGCCGCAAGCCATACAGTGAATAACGCTGCCAAACATCTTCGATCCACAGTCGGTTCAACAAGCGAAATGGTTCACGCTGGCGACGATGTCAATGATATTGCGATGGCACATCACGGTTCGGTATCCAAAGAACGTCGAAGGCATGTTGAGGCATCCTTGAAAGCTGGACGGCTGCGGTGTGTGGTAGCTACATCAAGCCTTGAGCTCGGCATTGATATGGGATCGGTTGATATGGTCGTGCAGATAGCGCCGCCTCTTTCTGTGTCCAGCGCCTTGCAGCGCGTAGGGCGAGCCGACCATCGTGTCAAAGGGGTTTCGCACGCGGTGTTCTTCCCGCTGACGCGCGAGCAGATTGCCGGCACCGCAGCCACAATCGAAAGCATGCGTGACGGTCGCATTGAGACGATATCGGTTCCGAAGAATCCGCTCGATATTCTCGCACAACACTGTGTCGCCGCCGCAGCAATGGACGATCTCAATGCTGATGCGTGGTATGAGACAGTAAGGCGCAGCGCTCCCTTCGCGCATCTGAGCAGAGCGATGTTCGATGCGGTGCTGGGAATGCTTTCTGGTGCATACTCGACGAGTAAGTTTTCCGCATTCAGACCGATACTGGTCTGGAATCGCAAGGATGGTGCGATAACGGCGAGACCTGGTGCGCAGCGCTTGGCCGTCACCTCCGGTGGCACCATACCCGACAGGGGAAGTTTCACCGTCGTGCTTCCAGAAAGTGACGCCCAGGGTGGTTCGCGACGTGTGGGTGAACTGGACGAGGAAATGGTGTACGAGTCGCGCGTCGGCGATGTGATTACCCTCGGCACCTCGACATGGCAGATACGAGAAATCACGCGAGACAGGGTTATCGTCGTGCCCGCACCGGGGCAATCCGCCCGGCTGCCATTCTGGCATGGCAACGGTAACGGCAGAGACAGCGAGTATGGAACGTCGTATGGCGCGTTTCTGCGCACGGCGAGTGCAGGTCTGCTTGATGATGACAGTGACACGGATGGTGACAACGGCAGCGACGACGATACCGACAACGGCAGCGATGCAACGGCAGACGAATCTCACGCAGCGTTGCAACGATACGTTCAAGAACGCGCCCAATTCAACCCGGCGATGGAAACGCGCCTGAAGCGCGACGGCCTCGATGAATATGCCAGAAGCAACCTTGCGGCGTTGCTGCGCGAGCAGCGACTCAGCACAGGCACCGTTCCCGACGATCTCTGCATTGTCGTGGAACGCTGCCCCGACGAGGAAGAGGATTGGCGCGTTATCGTGCATTCACCCTATGGGCGCAGAGTGCACGAGCCGTGGGCCATGTGCATATCGGCACGCTTGCGCGAACGCTATGGATACGATGGCGCAGTCTACGCAGCCGACGATGGTATCGTGCTGCGCATTCCCAAGGCGGATGCCATGCCTAATGCGCGTGAACTCCTCGCATTCGACACCGATCAGCTTGAATCAATGATCCGAGACGAAGTCGGTCAGTCAGCCTTGTTTGCTGCACATTTCCGTGAATGCGCCGCCAGAGCGCTGTTCATGCCCAGACAGAACCCTGCAACACGCGTCCCCTTATGGCAGCAGCGCCTGAGAGCCTCACAGCTGCTCGGAGCGGCACGCAGTGTGCGCAATTTTCCCCTGGTACTGGAAACAACCCGTGAATGCCTGCAGGATGTGTACGACATGCCTGCACTCAAGGCGTTGATGACGCGCATTCTGGCAGGGGAGGTACGACTGCTTGACGTGCAGACTGCAACGCCATCACCCTTCGCGTCATCCCTGCTCTTCTCATACACCGGAGCCTTCCTGTATGCTTCCGACGCTCCGCAGGCCGAACGCGCGGCCTCGACACTCTCCGTGGACCCGGCAGTCCTTGAAGGATTGCTGGGTGACATCAATGTCTCGCAGTTGCTCAACGCCGAGGTCATCAAAGAGCTCGAGTCTGAATTGCAGCGTACCGCGCCAGAACGCCATGGCGTGGGAGCTGAAGGGATAGCCGATTTGCTCAGAGTGCTCGGGCCTCTCAGCACCACTGAAATACTGCAGCGATGGAATCCCGAGCCTTCTTTCTCTGATAGCGGCAGCAGCCAACGGCAGTCAAATCACCGGCAGTCAGATTCCGAGCAACTCAATCGCAAGCAATTGGATGACGAGCGAGACAAGGCGCTGCAGGCAGATCTGGAGCTGCTGCTGCAACAGCAACGCATCGCTCGCATCTCTCTGGATAATGGCGAAGGTTGGGCCACCGCTCAGGACGCGCAGACATTGGAACACAGTCCAGATGATGCCGGGATTAAGGATCTTGTGCTTCGATATGCGCGACGGCACGGCCCATTTTCAACCAGGACCATAGCGCAGCGCTTTGACCTCACCACGTCACAGGCGCATGAGCTGCTTCAGGACTTGCAACTGCGTGATGGCATCTTGAATGTGCAAGGCCAGTCAGCTTCCGGCACCACAGTTTCCGATACCACAGCGTCCGATACGGCAAACACTCCCACGAATGCAGATATCGAACGAGCCGACGATGGACAGTGGCTTCACTCCGAGGTCTTTCGCATACTGCGCTCGCGGTCGCTCACACGTGTACGCAGCTCTATTGCCCCCGTGAAAGCTGAGGTGTTCCAAGCTTTTCTGCTGTCTCGCCAAGGTGTGGGATCGCCGGGGAATGGTGCTTATCAAGGCGAGGAGGGGCTGGCGAGGGTCATTGAGCAGCTTGAAGGGTTGGCGCTGCCAGCCGCATTGTGGGAATCTGACGTGTTCAGGTGCAGAGTGCGTGACTACACTCCCAGCATGCTTGATGCTCTGCTCGCCACAGGACAGGTGATATGGCTGGGGTCTCGTCAGGGTGGGCAATCCGGCATGCCCGCAGTGGCGTTCTACCTGTCTCAATCTGATATGTTGCGTGGATATCTGCAAGTTGCACAGCAGTCGCGCACACAAGATGATGCGCGTGATGCGCGTGATGCGCGTGAAGGGCAGAGCGAAAGCGATGACCACGATGCTCAGTCACAGGCATTCCAGGTGCGTACCGGCATTCTTGAACGCATCGCATCAGGTGGAGCATTTCTTTCCCGACAACTCGCTGCTGAAGGTACAGGCAGCGATGTGCTGTCGCGCGAATTATGGGATTTGGTATGGCAGGGTCGCCTCACGAACAGCACCTTTGCCCCATTGAGAGCGTATCTTGCCGCAACGCACCATAGCGCGCAGCATCATGGCATGCAGCGAATGCGAGCATCTTCGTCGCTGCGGTCACAGGGCAGAGCATATGTCGCGCAAGCCCGTGCGCAGGCACTCAATGCCAGCAACACACTGGATGAACTGTCTGGCCTGTGGCATGCACCTGATGCGATGGTTCGTGCGGACAGTGGCTCCGGCTCCGATGCGAGCAGCAGTGGCGACATCGCGGCGTATGCGCTTGCTCTGGTCGAGACGATGCTTGACCGCTATGGTGTGATTTCGCCAGCCGTGGTGAATGCTGAAGGGGTAGAAGGCGGTTTCTCGGCCCTATACCCGGTATTGCGCCATTTGGAGGAGCACGGCCAGGTGGTGCGTGGAATGTACATCACAGGATTCGGAGCAGCCCAGTTTGCCAGCTCTGCAACGGTAAACACCTTGCGAACATTCCGACATGACTTCTCACAGGTGCGCAGCGGTGAAGATGATTCCAGTTCGCAGGCAATCGTTGTCGATGCCACCGATCCGGCAAATCTGTATGGAGTCGCATTGCCGTGGCCTGCAGCCAAGGAAGCGCAACCCATACGGCAGGCGAGCGATGCTGACAGGAGCGAGAGTGCCAGTGAGAACGCTGAATCCGGTGCTGGCAATGTCGGTATCAAAGCGATGCGGCGAATGGGCACGGTTGTGGTGATGATGCATGGGCGCGTGGTGCTTCATGCCAGCCAGACAGGGCATCGGGTACTGACCTTTGACGATGATCGGGAGCCGCTGCGTGCAGGCTTCGATGCATTGGCGCGTCACATTCACTCCACCACTGATCGTTCCGTCACCTTCTCTACGGTCAATGGTGAGAACGTGTTGTCGAATCCCACGGTGCGAGGAATCATGCAGACCGTCGGCTTCGTGCCGGTGCCGCAGGGCATGAGGCTGTATCATTGATGTCAATCAATCCGTCAACTTGCTCGCAACCCTCATCGCTTCAGGGAATTGGCAGGGTCGCTGCATAGCTGCAACGTTGCTTGACTGCATTGCATAGGCGATGGATTGGGTGTTTCCGGCTGCACAGCGCCGCGCAACAGCAGAATACGCAAAGGTGAACGAGAGCAACGTTGAGGTTGATATTGAGTTCACGCAAACAGTGAACAAGGGAATGGCGGAAGACACCATGGATGCGACCAACACCAGTGCTGATGCGAATACCGGCACCGACACGAGCACGAGCACAAGCACAAGCACCGGCATACAGCGTCAACACATGTTGCAATTCATCAGATGCGCCACGCAAGCACCGTCTGGCCATAATACGCAACCGTGGAAATTCAGGATACATGACGGGCACACGATAGACATCGTGCCCGATTTTGCAAAAACCCTGCCGGTAGTCGACACGAATAACAGAGAATTGTATATCAGTCTGGGCTGCGCACTGGAAAACCTCTGCATAGCTGCCGGGCACGAAGGGTATGGGTATGACATTGTCAGCCAAGGCAAACAGGGCATCACCATACATCTTGCCAAGGGAACGTCAGAAAACGAGGACGGCCTGTTTACGCAGATCAAAGCCCGGCAAACCAATAGAGGCGTGTATAGCGGCCGGACGATGGACGACGAGACACTACTCGCGCTGGATCAAGTGCGCGTCCAGCCCGATACGCGCATGTATGTCGCCAAGATTGGCGAACGCTTCGCCGACACATTGACACAGTACATCGTGCAAGGCAATGACATGCAAATGAATGATGACGATTTCAAGAACGAGTTGATATCGTGGATGCGCTTTACCAAGGGAGAAGTCGAAAGGATGCGGGATGGGCTGGCACATGACGTCATGGGCTTTCCCGCCATTCCCCGCGCCGTCGGCAGACTGATAGTGGGCGGCTTCTTGAAGCCACGCAAGCAGAACGAGTCAGACCTGGCGAAGATACGCTCATCATCCCATCTGGTGCTGCTGACGACGAAGCATAATACGGTATCCGAATGGATTGATCTAGGCAGAACCTTGGAAAGCCTGCTGCTTACCGCGACGAAATTCAATCTGGCACACGCCTACCTGAACCCGCCCTGTGAGATTGCAGCGCTGGCCGATGGCATGAGAACGGCATTGCCGATACACGAAGAGTATCCATCACTGATAGTGCGCCTCGGCTATGCAGACCCGATGCCATGTTCGCCGCGACAAAGCGTAGAAAAAGTGATTGAATAGCATGAAACAAGCGTGTCAAGAGTTGCACGAACGATAAGGTGCAGGGCGGCTTCGTTATCATGGAGCGGTGTATTTTCGAGCAATGTATTATGGAGCAATGCTCAGGGGGAGACGGAAATGGAAAGCAAGCTGTTCTCTCTCTATCAGACATTGCATGAGCGGTATGGCGACGCTCATTGGTGGCCGGCAAAGACACCATATGAAGTGATGGTTGGTGCGATTCTGACGCAGAATACAGCCTGGACCAATGTTGACAAGGCGCTGGACAATCTTCGCCCAGACAGGCTGCAGCCTGAGATCATTGCGCGAATGCCCATGGATGAACTGTGCGATGCCATACGTCCTGCGGGATTCTTTAACCAGAAGTCGAAATATCTGAAAGCCATGACCGCATGGTTTGCCCGATACGATTACGATGTCGAAACGGTGCGCCGCCATCCGCTGAAGCAATGTCGAGCTGAATTGCTCGCAACCAAAGGCATTGGGCAGGAAACGGCGGATAGCATCCTGCTGTATGCGTTTGACGAGCCGACCTTTGTCGTGGATGCATACACGAATCGTCTTTTCGATCGCATTCCCATCAAGGCAGGCAAGAACAATAGGGAAATCAAAGCATTTTGCGAGTCGCAGCTTCCCGCAAGCGCCGAACTGTACAACTCGTTCCACGCCCTGATCGTGACCAACGCAAAAGAGCATTGCCGCAAACGGCCACTGTGCGATACCTGCCCATTATTCACCCAATGCTCCAAAGTAGGCGTCCTGCTCTGAAATACCGCCATACGAAACGGCGTCCACAACGCGCAGTTTCTTTTCGACGCAAGCCACCCAGCCGAAATGAGCCATTAATATTCGACCCATGCTTCTTAACTCCTCTGTAACAGACTGACCGCGATTCTACCTGTCAGCTCTGCAAGAATTCAATGCATTGATGGTGTACACGCGTACATTTCAACGCCACATATGTGGGCATATGCGGATTGATGACCATGCACCATATGCAATGAATCATCTGGTAGAGATCGGAGAAGCAATGTCAGAAGTAGCACATGTTCTCGATGAACCACAGCAGTCGGTCAGTTTGAATGCCTTCAGCAGCCTTTCCAAAGGTGATCCGGCTCCCTTCTGGCTGTTCCAAGGCGTCTGCGCGATTTGGGGGCTGCAGAAATCCCTCACCACTCTGGATCTGATAACCGTTTCGGAAAATGCGACCTTTCTGCTCAAGATAAACGGCGCAAACGAAGGTGTCGTTCGCGTTTCGCAACCCGGCTATGTGGGAGGGCCAGAGGCTGTCGCATCCGAAATACTGTGGCTCAACTCGCTTCATGATGTCGCTGGAATCAATCTGATCGATCCAGTGCCGACCATACGAGGCACGTTCGTGGGCACGGTTCGTGATCGCAACGATGTCGGCTGGACGGTCATCTCCACCAAGTTCGTCAACGGAACAATGCTGGAAGATCTTGACAACCCAGCCCCGTATTACACGACAATCGGATCGTGGGCGGCAAAATTCCATGAACAATCTCGACACTGGAAGAAGCCCTTCGGCTTCCGCCGTTTCAATTGGGACATTTCGAACATGGTCGGACCTTCGCCCCGCTGGGGCAGGTGGGAAGATGCGTCGCTCACACCAGAGCAGCACGCCCTGTGTGAACAGGCGCTATGGAAAGCCATGGACGTGGTGATGAAAACCCCGCGGAATCCTCAAACATGGGGGCTGATTCATGCAGATCTACGACCGTCGAACATCATCAGAGACGACGATGGAACGTTAACCGTCATTGATTTCGATGATGCGGGATACAGCTGGTATCTCTACGACTATGCTTCCTCGCTGAGCTTCATAGAGCACATGCCCTATGCTCCCGATCTTGCGAAATCATGGATAGCCGGCTATGAAAGCGTTGCCGGTGCCTTTGATGACCGGCAGATAGAAGTCATGTCTGCCCTCTCCATGATTCGACGATTGCAGATGCTCGGCTGGACAACCAATCACCGCGAAGATGCGCTACCCCAAGAACTCGCGACAACGCAGGTCAGTGGAACTGTCGATTGCGCCCATCGTTATCTGGAGGACTCCCGATGGTTGCTCAGATAACCCTAATCCATGATGGCATTCCTCGTCTCGAAGCCGCTGGCAGGCACCCGAGGATGACGGCCATCCGAACACAAGCGAAGCATAGCAACAAGAAAAGGTGGTGAGGAGTATGTCGGTAATAACCGCAGACGATACTTCAAAGGAAGTCAAAGGGGCTGGTGGCGTCACCTATGTGACCACAGACAAGGACTATTTCAAAAAACGACAGCTGAGTCGAACCACAGGAGCATTTGGACTGTGGGCAATCGGCATATCAGCCGTTATCTCTGGTGATTTCTCCGGCTGGAATGGTGGCATCCTGCAAGCGGGCTGGGGTGGCATGCTCATAGCTGCCATCGTGGTGTTCATCATGTACGTGTTCATGCTGAACTCGATCAGCGAAATGGCATCAGCAATGCCGCACACAGGAGGCGCTTACTCATTCGCCCGAGCTGCGATGGGTCCTTGGGGCGGTTTCGTAACCGGCCTTGCTGAAACCATCGAATATGTGATGACCGCCGCCGTCGTCGTGTATTTCTCTTCCGCATACGCCGATGCCATCCTGAACGATCTTGTCGGATTCTCCTTCGACTCGCACGGTTTGATGTGGGTGTGGTGGCTTCTCCTATACGTGGTCTTCGTGATTATCAATTGGGTCGGTGCCAAAACCTCATTCAGATTCGCGCAGGTCGTCTCAATCGCAGCGCTCGCCATCGTCGCCATTTTTGGCATCGGCGCATTCGTGGCAGGCAAGGTCAATTTCGGCAGTCTGCTGAACATGGGTGCCACAGCGGGAAACTCGTCCTTCCTTCCATTCGGCGTGCAGGCAATCTTCTACGCGATGCCCTTCGCAATGTGGCTGTTCCTTGGAATCGAGCAGCTTCCACTCGCCGCCGAAGAAGTGCGCGACCCAGAACGCAACATTCCGAAGTCATCGCGACTTTGCATTCTCACGCTTGGCATTTCAGCACTGGTCATCGTGTTCCTGAACCCGGCAGTCGTCGGTTCCAAGGCGCTCTCGTCGTCAGACGAGCCGTTGCTTGACGGCTATCGCGCCATTCTTCCGGGCAATCTTGCCGCAGTGCTTTCGGCCTTTGCTCTTATCGGCTTGCTGGCATCGGTGCAGGGCATCATGTTCGCATATGGCCGCAATCTGTATTCGCTGTCGAGAGCGGGATATTACCCTGCCTTCCTCTCCCTCACCGGCAAGAAGAAGACACCTTACTGGGGACTTATCGTTGGAGCGGTCTTCGGTTTCGCAGCACTGTTCATCGTGGCCTATGGCGGGTCAGGAGCCGGTTCCGTGGTGCTGAACATCGCAGTGTGGGGAGCGGTTCTGGCCTATCTGCTGCAAATGGTCTCATTCGTTATTCTTCGTAAGAAGATGCCACAGATCAAACGGCCATTCACGAGCAGTTTCGGCAGCACCGGAGCCATCATTGCCGGAATCGTCTCATTCGTCATTTTCGTCGCGGTGCTGTTGAATCCTGACTATAGGCTCGCGGTTTACGTGATGGTTGCCATATATGTGGTCGCATTGCTGTTCTTCGCATTGTATGGCCGCAAGCATCTGGTGCTGTCTCCAGAAGAGGAATTCGCCGCATCAGGAGGTCAAAGCGAATACCGGACCGAGAACTGAGTGCAACGCACTGGGCATAACGCATAACGCACTAGGCACTAGGCACAAGGCGTTAGGCATGAAGCACAGGGCAGCATCGCAATTTTCCCAAGTAACTTCTCACAACTGATAACTCAAGAATCGAAGGAATCATGGCAGTCCGCTCAACGATTATGGATACGAATAGTTTTCGACCGGAAATGGAGAGCGCACTCGATCCGCAAACGCGTCAACTCACGCGAGAACGTGCGGTGCTCGGGCCTGCGTATCGTTTGTTCTATCGCAAGCCCGTGCATCTGGTGAGGGGAAGAGGAAGCCACCTCTGGGATGCAGACGGAGTGGAGTATCTGGATGTCTATAACAACGTGGCATCCGTCGGGCACTGCCATCCTCGTGTTGTCGAGGCGATAACCAGACAGGCTTCGATGCTGAACACGCACACCCGATATCTGCATGAGAACGTGCTTCATTATGCAGAAGACATCCTCTCGACCATGCCCGATGAAGTCAACCGCATCATGTTCCAATGCACCGGATCCGAAGCCAATGATCTAGCCATTCGTGTCGCCCAGTCATATACGGGCGGCGAGGGCATCATCGTCACGCATGAGGCGTATCACGGCAACTCGGCACTCACATCGAAGCTCTCACCAGCTCTGGGAACGGCACAGACCTTGGGACTGAAGATGCGCATGATACCAACCCCCGACACCTATCGTGTTGACATAGACGGCCAGATTGCCAATCAGTGCAGCCCCGAGGTCTTTGGCGGTTGGATGGCCGACCAGCTCGCTCAGGCCGTTGCGGACATGAAGCGTCATGGCATCAAGTTCGCTGCCTTCCTCGCCGACTCGATATTCTCCTCCGATGGCGTGTATCCCACGCCGACCGGCTACCTCAAACCGGTCATCGACAAGGTTCATGAGCTGGGAGGCGTCTTTATCGCTGACGAGGTGCAGCCCGGCTTCACTCGAACCGGCGATGCCTTCTGGGGCTTCCAGCGGCATGGCGTGGTTCCTGATCTGGTGACTTCTGGCAAGCCCATGGCCAACGGTCTGCCAACGTCGCTCATGGCGGCACGAGCAGAGGTTCTGGAACCTTTTGCCTCTTCGATTCCCTACTTCAATACCTTCGGAGGCAATCCCGTATGCATGGCGGCAGCACAGGCCACCCTTGACGTGATGCGCGACGAAGACACGATGGGCAACGCCAAGAAAGTCGGCGCCGTATTCATGAAGGCGCTGAAGGAATTTCAGGCGACGCATGGGTGCATCGGTGATTTGCGAGGCGCAGGGCTCTACATCGCCTGCGAAATCGTGAAGCCGGGAAGCAAGGATCCCGATCAGCGCAAGGCCTTGGACATTCTTGAGTCTCTGCGAAGCAACCGTGTGCTGACCTCGGTATGCGGCCGCTACGGCAACATTCTCAAGCTTCGCCCACCACTGGTATTCAGTGAGGACGATGTCGATTGGTTCTCCACTGCCTTTGAGAAAACCCTCAAGGAATGCGGTGAGTAGGAGCTTCGAAGCACCTTCGCGAAGTCCATGCCAACGGTCGGACGCATACCGGTGATGGTGCATGAAACTCCCGGCAAAGCGGCAGACCGTGACGCATTTCGAAACCTAACCCTAGTAACTTCATGGGAATAACGCGACGTTTGTCGGATGCGGGTGAGTCACGGTGCGACCTTGGGACTCACGAATCCTGCAATCCCGTGAATGAAGGTGGTGACAATCCGATGGGTTCATCGGCTCATATGGCATCGAATCCTCAGCGTAGGCTGACTCAGCTGGACAACGTTCGGCTATTGCGCAATCTGATTCATGAGCATGAGCTGTTGCCTGGCGAACGACTCGGATCGGAGCGTGAAATTTCCGCGCAGCTGGGCATCACCAGGGCGGATCTGAGAATCGCGCTCGCATCAATGGAAAAAACTCATGAAATCGTCCGGAGGATAGGTCGTGGCGGGGGAATCGTCATTTCAGACGAACGGCTTGAACGCAATATCAATACCCTCGAGTCATTGCCGATGATTGCCCGTCGCCAGGGCAGAATACTGCATTCCAAGGTGCTTTCCGCAGTCATCGAAGCGGCATCCGCCTCCGACATTCGTCTGCTTCAACTGCAGCGGTATGTTCCCGCATCAATTCACAACATCTATCACATCACGCGTCTTCGCTTCATCGACGGCAGACCACTGTCCTTGGAAACTTCGCGACTGCCGTCCGACCTTTTTCCGGGGCTGCTGAACAAGGATCTGACAACATCCTTCTATCAGCGGTTTGAAGAGGATTATGGGGTGCATCCAGCTGAGGTCGATGAAACCTTGGAGATCATTCAGGCCGATGCAACATACGCAGAGCATTTGCAGGTGGCCGAGGGCACGGCTCTGGTGAGAATCAGGCGCATTGCGAAGGTTGCGACTGGACGACCCTGCGAGCGGGCAATCGACGTGTATATCGCTTCACGCATGCGTTTCGCCATGCACCATTCCGGCTATGTTCGGCTATCGGCAACGTCAAGCAGTTGATGCCGACCATTGACATTGCATGAGCAAGGTGTGGGGTCAGGTTGCGCAAGCACATTGCATGAGCAATGGTGCAATGCCGATATGGGGGGATAATGGGGCTATGACGGTTGCGACTCCAGAGCGCTATGCGCACATGCTTGATTCCGCGAGGCAAGGCGGCTACGCCTATCCTGCAATCAATGTGACCAGCACTCAGACCTTGAATGCCGCGCTTCAAGGCTTCAGCGAAGCCGAGTCCGATGGCATCATTCAGGTGTCAGTCGGCAGCGCGGCTTACCTGTCCGGCCATGTGGTCAACGACCGCGTTGCCGGATCGATAGCGTTCGCCAGATTCGCGCATGAGATCATCGGGCATTACCCCAATATCACGGTTGCCTTGCATACAGACCATTGTGCCGTGCAATATCTCGATGAGTGGGTGCGTCCGCTGCTCCGGTATGAAGCCGATCAGGTGGCACACGGCGAGGAACCGCTCTTCCAGTCGCATATGTGGGACGGCTCCACGATACCGATTCATCAGAACCTTGCCATTGCCAGGGAGTTGCTTGCCAAGTCGGTGAAGGCGCGCACGATGCTTGAAATTGAAATCGGGGCGGTTGGTGGCGAAGAAGACGGCCAAAGCGCTGCCATCAACGATTCCTTGTATTCCACGGTCGCTGATGGCAAGCGAGTCGTTCGTGAGCTCGGCCTTGGTGAAAACGGCCGATACATGGCCGCCTTCACCTTTGGCAACGTTCATGGAGCATACAAGCCAGGATTCGTGAAATTGCGGCCAGCACTGCTCAGGGAAATCCAAGAGGGCACTGCCGCATCCCTGCCCGGTTTCAAAGGGAACAAGCCTTTTCTACTGGTGTTCCATGGTGGTTCCGGTTCTCGCCTCGAGGAGATAGCGGAGGCTGTCTCGTATGGGGTCGTGAAGATGAACATCGATACCGACACGCAGTATGCCTTCACCAGGGCAATCGCAGGCCACATGTTCAAGAATTACAATCAGGTGCTCAAGGTTGATGGCGAAATGGGCGACAAGAAGCTGTACGATCCGCGATCATGGGGACGTGAAGCCGAAGATGCGATGTCGCGGCGCGTGGTCGAGGCGTGCAAGCAACTCGGCAGCGCCGGGAAAGCCTTGCGTTGAGCGCCATCCAGCGCAAGGCGGGTAGTTGTCTATGTTGCGCTTCTCATGCTGAACTACTCCATGCTTTGGGGTAGTCTCGTCATGGCGGAGGACTATGCCGCTGCCGCACGTTATGGAGGTGCATATGCCTGGAATAGTTCTTGTTGGAGCTCAATGGGGCGATGAAGGAAAAGGCAAGGCAACTGATCTTATTGGCGACAAGGTTGACTATGTCGTTCGTTTCAATGGCGGCAACAATGCTGGTCATACCGTCGTCGTGGGCGACGAGACGTACGCGCTGCACCTGCTGCCATCAGGCATCATCCATCCGAATGTGACCCCTGTTATCGGCAACGGTGTTGTCGTCGATCCAGAGGCGCTGTTTGCCGAACTTGACGGTCTCGAAGCACGCGGGGTCGATTGCAGCAACCTTCTGGTGAGCGAGTCCGCTCACATCATCGCTCCCTATGACCGCACCATCGATAAGGTGAGCGAACGTTTTCTTGGCAAGCACAAAATCGGTACGACAGGCCGTGGCATCGGTCCTGCATATGCCGACAAGGTCAACCGCGTCGGCATCCGCGTTCATGACCTGTTCAACATCGATCATCTTCGCGACAAGGTCATCGCGAGCCTGCATCAGAAGAACCAGATGTTGGTGAAGCTGTACAACCGCCGCGCCATTGACGTAAATCAAACCGTGGACGAGCTTGCATCCGTCGCAGATCGCCTCAAGCCATATGTGGCGAATACGTCACTGATCTTGAACAAGGCGCTTGACGATGGCAAATCCGTGCTTTTCGAAGGCGGTCAGGCAACCATGCTTGATGTCGACCACGGCACATACCCATTCGTGACCTCATCGAATTGCACAGCGGGCGGCGCATGCACGGGCAGTGGCGTCGGCCCGACAAAGATTTCGCGCGTCATCGGTGTGTCCAAGGCCTATATCACCCGCGTCGGCGAGGGGCCATTCCCAACCGAACTCGACAACGAGCAGGGCGAATGGCTGCGTCAGCAAGGTCACGAGTTTGGCGTAACCACTGGCAGACCTCGTCGTTGCGGATGGTTCGACGCCCTGGTGAACCGATACACCGTGCAGGTGAACGGATTGACCGATATCGTGCTCACCAAGCTGGACGTACTGACAGGACTGGAAACCATTCCATTCTGCGTTGGATACAATGTCACGATGGCCGACGGCTCTCGCGTGCGCTGCAATGACATGCCCACCGATCAGGCCGAATTCGCCTCTGCAACTCCTATTTACGAGGAAATGCCAGGCTGGAGCGAGGATATCGCAGGAATGCAATCCTTCGACCAGTTCCCGCAAAACGCGCAGGATTACGTGCATCGTCTCGAGGACCTCTCGGGTTGCCGCATCTCTGCCATCGGTTCAGGCCCTGGCCGCGATCAGATAGTGTCCATTCATTCCCTTATCGGGTAGGCTCCACTATCGATTTGCGCTAGACATGAAAAGAGGCGATGCGCATGGTCGGCATGCGGGATGTTGCGCGCAAGGCCGGAGTGTCCCTCAGCACTGTTTCTTTGGTCGTTAATGACACTGGCTATGTTTCCGATGAGATGCGTGCTCGCGTCGAATCGGCAATGAAACAGTTGAGCTATGTCCCTCGCGAATCTATCAGGAATCCTTATCGTGTACGAAGCAACACGGTTGGCGTAATCCTGCCGACCGTCCAACATCCGTTCTTTGCCACCATGCTTGAATCCTTGCAGAAGGCTCTTTACAGGCGTGGGCTACATACTCTGCTGTGCATTGCTGCAGGCACTGATGCAGACAATGATTCGAGCGCTGATGCAGGTGTGGAACAATACGTTGGCATGCTGAAGCGCCATCTGGTGGATGCCATCATCATGGGTGCCCATACTTCGCGTGATGAAGGGTACTGGACTGCCATCAAACGACCGATCGTGGCGTTTGACCGCTATCTTGGTGACGGGATTCCTTCTGTCGGTTCTGACCACGAGCAGGGCGGGGAGCTGGCTGCCATGATGTTTGCACTTTCTGGGGCGCGACATGTGGTGGTTCTGGGCGGTCCACGCTCTCAGCTTGAGAATGCCGCGCAGAGCCAGAGCGGGCTGAACGCTTCGGGTGCTGCTTCTCGCAAGCTGGCAGCGGATTCTCCGGCCAGATATCAGATAGCGCTTGAAGAAACCTTGGACAGCACAGGAATCCGTCACGATTACATTGAGATTGCAGACCTTGCGAAGATTCAGGAATTCGCGGATGCTGCCCGTTCCGTTCTGGAACGTTTTCCCGATGTCGATGCAATTGTGGCACCGGATCTGGCTGCCGCTCTCTGCGTTCAGGAGGCCATGCGTAGGGGCTTCGTCGTGCCCAGTTCCTTACAGATACTTGCATATGACGGCACCTATGCCACTGATGCAGCGGGGCTGCGCATCACGAGCATTCTTCAGGGATTCGATGCGATTGCCGAACGCATCGCAATGCGCACCGTAGAGCAGATAGAGCGGTATCAGCCTGAACGCGTGTCCAAGCTGCGGCTCGGTTCTTCTGATTCTTCTGATTCTTCTGATTCCTCCAACGGTTCTGTCGGCAGTTCTGCAATCGGCTCTGCGACTGGTTCTGCTATACGCGGCAGCGATAACGATACTGTCATTGTTCCCGAGCCAGAGGCCGCAGGCATTGGCGACCTGATTCCCATGAAGGTCAAGATCGGAGAAACCACGCTCTGGAACGACGCAATTCGTGAACTCTTGGATGGATCGCGGCCACAAACCGATTGAGAGCCTGCTGAGTCGTCTGTGATGCACGCAAAAGCGACTGAAATATTCGAGAATTCGAGTTTTGCGGCAATGCTGGAGTATAAGCTTCAATATTTGGCTTTCTGGTGACGCTATTTCAACAATTTTTCGCCTGTATATTCCGAAATTGCCGCAAAACTCGCAATGCGTGCTGACACGAGAGTGGAAAACTGTGCCTGACCTGCTTGAGCCGCGGGGGTGACCAGAACTTCTTCACCGAAACGGGAGGGATATCTGGTTTCAACAGGGCGTTCGGTTCTTTGCATGGTCTTTTCGGCATTGGTGTGAGGCTGAGGCAGTAATTCCGGCACGTACAGTTCACAGCGTATCGTGTCCCGCAATGCCCAACGCTGTCCACTATTTGGACATGGGTTGCTTCTGCCGTGCAAGGGTCCTACCTTCATAACCATTCAAGGCAAGAACGTCAAGAGAAATAACGTCTTGATATTTACAGTGAGGAGGTCCACATAATGAGAAGCATGTTAGCATTCCATCCCGTGGTTTCCTCCAACATTATTGCGCTGCCGATTCGAATTATTAACCCGTCATTCTTGACGGACTGAATCCAGCATAAAACACTGTTCGGCCCCGTTGAGAAGCGGGGTAGAAAACAGCGAGCAGTGTGTTCCAGCGTTCCTGAGAGTTCGAATCAATCCATGTCAGTGATTCACATGTTCTCATCTTACGAACAACAGCAAATCTCAATATCTGAGAAATGTATCAATATCTGGAATTCATGGCATCATATCTTCAACCTCGTATCTCAATGAAGGCTCTGGTCCGACTGAAAGCCAGTCGTACCAAAGAAACTGAGGAGATGAAGTGATGACAGCAGTCAACCAGACTGTTCAATCCGTCGGGGACGCCACGACAGTAGGTGTCAATGCAGGGTATGATACGACGGCTTCAACTGCAGCAGGACATGCAGCAACGCATTCGCTCGCCGACAGACTCAAGTCAATGAGCCGCGATTCGGTCAAGACGGTCATTGGGGCATCAATGGTCGGCACAGCCATTGAGTTCTACGATTTCTATGCGTATGGCACAGCGTCCGCAAACTACTTTCCGAAGCTGTTCTTCCCGGAAACCAACGGAACCGTAGCTCTGCTGGCATCCCTGCTCACCTTCGCAGTGGCCTTCGTCGCTCGCCCGGTCGGATCGCTGGTGTTCGGGCACTTCGGCGACCGTCTTGGTCGCAAGGTCACGCTCGTGGTTTCCTTGCTCACCATGGGCTGCGCAACCGTTCTGATTGGCGTTCTGCCCACATATGGTACCTGGGGAGTGTTCGCCGTCGTTGCGCTCTGCCTCTGCCGCTTCGTGCAAGGCATCGGTCTTGGCGGCGAATGGTCCGGTGCGGCGCTTGTCGCGACTGAGAACGCCCCTGAGCATCGTCGTGCGCTGTACGGCTCTTTCCCGGAACTTGGTGCACCAATCGGCTTCTTCCTTTCGAATGGCACGTTCTTCGTACTCGAAATGTTCTGCGCACCCGATCAGATGATGAGCTGGGGCTGGCGCGTTCCATTCCTGCTTTCGTCGGTGCTCGTACTCGTCGGACTTGCCGTGCGCGTCACGATGGAGGAAACCCCAGTATTCCGTCTCGCACTCGAACAGAAGAAGGTCGTAAAGGCCCCGCTCGTCGAAGTGTTCAAGAAGAGCTGGAAGCAGGTTCTCCAGGCCACATTCCTCGTCGCCGTCACCTATACGCTTTTCTATACGCTCGCAACATGGTCGCTCGCCTTCGGCACAAAGTCCACCGCGCAAGGCGGTGGCGGACTCGGCTTCTCGACCAGCGAATATCTGCTCATGCTCATGGTCTCCATCGTGGTCTTCGCAGCGTTCATCGTGCTCTCGTGCGTCTACGCAGACAGAGTCGGCCGCAAGCGCGTTCTGGTCGCAAGCTCAGTCGCATTGCTGGTATTCAGCCTGCTGTTCCCATACTTGCTCATGGCACATCACAACACATTCCAGGTCATGACATTCCTCTGCGTCGGGTTTGCGCTCATGGGCATCGCGTTCGGACCTATCGGCGCATTCCTTCCGGAGCTATTCGAAGCGAATGTCCGCTATTCGGGCGCAGGAATCGGATACAACCTTGCAGCCATCGTCGGTGCTGCATTCGTGCCGACAATCGCAACGTGGCTTTCCACCCACTGGGGCGTGCGTTCAGTCGGCGTCTACCTTGCGGTGATGGCGGCGTGTTGCTTGGTGGCGGTGCTTTCCTGCCACGAGACCAAGTCCGTCGATTTCGCACAATAACAAACACACATACTTTGAACAGAGCGGATTTTTCCGTGGTTGCGCAGTGATTGTGCAAGGAATTCCCGGTGATTTCGCGGTGATTTCGCGGTTATTTCGTGACTGTCTCGCAAGATTCGCACTGTTGAAAAGGGTTCGACATGACTCGCATTGACAATACAATCCCAAAAGGAATGTTCGAAATGTGAGTCGTGGAGCGGTTCGCTGGAAGAGTCGGGTACAATCAAGAACGGCTACCATAAGACTTTACTTCGGTAACGGCCACACGGGACAAAATCTCGTAGCGTCAACCGACTAGCGACGACATTTAGTACACGACAACCAATGGCATGGCGGCAATTTCTAACCTGCCCACAACCAATAAGCATTCACATTACAAGGAGTACATATATAATGGCAGCACAAATCTGGTATGAAAAAGACGGCGATCTCTCAGTTCTCGCGGGCAAGAAGGTGGCCATCATCGGCTACGGCTCACAGGGCCATGCCCACGCGCTGAACCTTCGCGATTCCGGAGTAGATGTGGTTGTTGGCCTGCGCCCAACCTCAAAGTCCGTTGAATTCGCCAAGGAACAGGGTCTTGAGGTCAAGTCGGTACCGGAAGCGACCGCTGAGGCGGATGTCGTGATGATTCTGGCACCAGATCAGTACCAGCGCACCATCTGGGATAAGGACATTGAGCCAAATCTCAAGGAAGGCGCAGCAGTCGCCTTTGCACACGGCTTCAACATCCACTACGGCTATATCAAGCCTTCTGCAGATCATCCAGTGTTCATGGTTGCGCCAAAGGGACCAGGCCACATCGTTCGTCGTGAATATGCCGCCGGCCGTGGCGTGCCCGTGGTCGTCGCAGTCGAGCAGGATCCACGTGGTGACGGCTGGGCAATCACCTTGGCATACGCCAAGGCGCTCGGTGCACTGCGCGCAGGCGCTATCAAGACCACCTTCAAGGAAGAGACCGAGACCGATCTCTTCGGCGAGCAGGACGTGCTCATGGGTGGTATCAACCATCTTGTCGAGACCGGTTTCGAAGTGCTGACCGAGGCTGGATATCAGCCAGAAATCGCATACTTCGAGGTCTGCCACGAGCTCAAGATGCTCGTCGATCTCATGAACGAAGGCGGCCTGAACAAGGCACGCTGGAGTTGCTCCGACACCGCACAGTATGGCGATTACGTTTCCAAGGTTGTTGACGAGTCCACCAAGGACCGCATGCGCTACCAGCTGGGACGCATCCAGGACGGCTCCTTCGCCAAGGAGTTCATCGACGATCAGGATGCAGGCGCACCAAAGTTCAAGGAACTTCAGGAGAAGTACTCACACGAGAAGATCGAGGAAGTTGGACCGAAGCTCCGCGCCATGTTCTCTTGGAACAAGGGTGAGGCTGCCGATGCCGATGAGGCACAGTCCTTCACTGGCAAGATCGCCCGCGCACAGGTTCAGGAGTAGGCTTCAGCCACTCTCAGCCTCGTGGACTTGAACGCATATGGTTTTCAGCGCTCTTCTTCGGGATACAGATTCTAGGTCGCGGTGCTGAGCGTGCAAAGCTGAAAGTGCAGTATCAAGTGTCGAGAAGAGGGGTTGGTGTCTGAGCATAGACTCAGACACCAACCCCTCTTTTGCGGTTTCCAATGCTTGAATTTCGATTCTTGAGGTCGAACTTGCGAGTTTTGTTGCCTTTTCTCAGTATCAAAGCTCCAAAACGGCTTCATATCGATCATATGACAATGATTTCAGCCCATGCTAATGGAAAAAGGCAACAAAACTCGAAGTCTTGACTCGTTTTGCACACGTCAACCAAGGCATGAAAACTACTGGATGCCCTTTCGTTCGCGTTGTGAGTGCAGGCTTCTGCGATGGTGAATCTCGTAGGCGACAAGCAGGAGGGCTATCCAGACTGGTCCGACCAGCACTGCGATGCGATAGCTCGGAGAGAACCACATCAGCACGATGATTGCTCCCAAGAACACAAGGACGATCATTCGGCTCCATCGTGCCACGGGGAGTCCGAAATGAAGCAGATTCAACGCATCTGCGCCATGCTTGCCTGCGAATTCATTCGGCCCTTTGCCTGCGACGATTGCCTTGCGGAAATGAGATTCCGTAATCATGATCATCGCCCAGTTGATGACACCAGCGATGGTCGCGATCGACATCAGATAGTTGAAGGCGAACTGTGGCCAGAGGAATACGACGACAACCGCAAGCGAGATGATGATCGCAGAAGTAAGCACGCCCGCAACCGGAACGCCGTTGCGGGATACCTGGCGGAGATACCGTGGCGCATTGCCTTGCCGTGACAGTGAGTAGAGCATGCGCGAATTGGCATAGAGCCCTGAGTTGTACACGCTCATGACTGCCGTCAAACATACGAAGTTGAGGATTCCCGCCGCAGCGTGGACGCCCACTGACTGAAATATCTGCACGAAGGGGCTGACGACCGTTCCCTGCGCGTTGGCCCTGCCGATCATGTTCCACGGAACGACAGCCATAATCACGCCCAATGCGGCGACATAGAAAATCAGAATGCGCCATATGATGCTGTTAGTCGCCTTGGGGATGGTCGTTCGCGGGCTTGCGGTTTCGCCTGCGGTAATGCCGATGAGCTCGGTTCCACCGAAGCTGAACATCACCACAGGCAATGCCATAAGCAGCCCGGTCCAGCCCTGAGCAGAGGAATGACCGATGATGCCATGCGGCATGAAACCCCCGCCAATATCGAACCAGTGAACGAAGGATGCTGCAACGCCGTTGGTCGCTCTGATCTGGAAGGCGACGATGAATAGGCCACCGACGATCATTGCAATGACTGCAACGATCTTGATGATCGCAAACCAGAATTCGAATTCTCCGAACTTGCCCACGCCCAGCAGATTGGCTGCGGCTATCAGCACCAGGAAGAATGTTGCAGAAACCCATGGGGGAATGTTAGGAAACCAATAATTCACGAAGGACCCGACGACAGACAGCTCGACCATCGAAACCAGCACGTAATTGAACCAGTAATTCCAACCAGAGATGAATCCAGCACGCTGAGACCAGTATTTGCTCGCATAATAGCTGAAGGCTCCGGCCGCAGCTTCCTCGGTACTCATCTCGCTGAGGGCGCGGACGACGAGAAATATGATGATGCCGCCTGCAATGTATGCCAGCAGTATGGATGGGCCAGCGATGGAAATTGCCTCGCTTGAACCATAGAACAGTCCAGTCCCTATCGCACCACCCAAGGCAATGAGCTGAATCTGACGATTTTTCAGCGATGTGCGGAGTGATCGCTGCGGTGTCGGGTCGCTTGCATGATGCGTGCTCTTGGAGCCATGCATTGCTCGTGAATCATGCTCCGCCTGTGAACCATGTTCCGGGCTCTCGGAAGCAACTTTTGAGTCTGTCGAATCCACCGAGCCTTCCGAATCTACCGCATCTTCCGTCGTCGTTGCCTGTATCTGCATGGCTCGCGCTGCCCCTTGTCCCCTCATGCCCTTCACACATACGTATGCACAGAACGCATGTATGCCCAAACACACGTATGCCCAAACAATAGTACGTTGAGCCCGAGCCGGGGCCAAGAATATGGAATGTGCCTTCTGGCTTGCCGCTGCAACTTCATCGGCTGCATTCGCACCAGGCTGCAGCAATGGATCTTTCCCATCAGGCATCAGACACGATGGCTGAATGTGCAGGTTTGAGCAACAGGTGAATATTGGTGAGCAGTATTGGTATTTCATGCTGTGAGCAATATGCTAAGGTTAATAATAAACACTGTTAGATAAATGGTGTACAGTGACTCTCGATTGGAGGTGCAATGGGTTTTTCAGAGGAAGCCTACGAGCAGATGAGCCGCAATTTTCGGCGCGCTCACTTTGGAATGATGAAGAAAGCGAATCGTGAGGCGCAAGGCGAGCCGCTGATCTTAAGCATTCTGATGCGAATGGGGGAACAGACGCCGTCAAGACTCGCTGAGTTCTCGGGCAGTAGTTCTGCACGCATCAGCGCCATTCTTGGCGCGCTTGAGAAAAAAGGTCTGATCACACGCCGCATCGATCCTGATGACCGCCGAAACATTCTTGTTACCATCACGGATCAGGGCAAAGAACGCATTAACAACAATCATCGCGAGATGCGAGAAACACTCAAGTGGGTCTTTGAGCAGATGGGGGAAGGGAAAACACACGACTTCCTGAAGCTCATGAATGAGTTCGTCACCTACATGTCGCTCACCCATCCGGGGGAGCCCCGTCCGACAAGGGAGCAGGTGCACGATGCTATTAATGAGGCGCAAGACAGCTTCGAAAAGGAATTTTCAGCTGCGAACGACCATGCGAACGACCCTACGAATGACGATGTAAGTAACGCTGCGTAGGAGATGATGCCTATGCATCGGTGAATGCCCCAGCACAACATGCAATGACAGGACAGAACCGACAGAACAGAACTGACAAAACCGACAGAACTCATAACAATTCTTAACTGAATACTTAACAGACACACCATAACCACAGCAATGAGGTCGCTACGGACCTCACATAGTCCTTGGAGGACTTCGTGCTTCGTATATGTAAATATCTATCAAAACAAGAGATCGCAGAACTCGTTCTTGGGGTTGTTCTCGTGGTCACTCAGGTCTGGTTCGACCTGAAACTGCCTGACTACATGTCGGACGTCACGCGAATCGTGGAGACGCCGAACTCGAAGGTTTCGGATGTCTGGACTGCGGGCGGCAAGATGCTGCTCATCTCGCTCGGCTCCATCGCATGCGCGGTCGCCACCGGATTCATTGCAGCCCGCGTATCTGCCACCTTCACACAGCGTCTACGCTCGCTTGAATTCAAGCAGGTTGAATCGTTCTCGACCGAAGAGCTCGGCAAGTTCTCAACCGCAAGCCTGATCACACGTTCCACCAACGACATCACACAGATCCAGATGTTCATCACCATGGGGCTGACACTGATCGTCCGCGCTCCAGTCATGGCGGTATGGGCAGTGCTCAAGATCGCAGGCAAGGGCTTTGAATGGACTGTCGCCACAGGCATCGCAGTGGCCTTCCTGGTCGTTGCCATCGCCATCTTGATGGCTATGGTCGGCCCGAAATTCCGCAGCATGCAGCGCCTCACCGACAACATCAATCTTGTCGCACGCGAGAATCTGACCGGTCTGAGAGTCGTACGTGCATATAATGCCGAGGACTATCAGGAAGAGAAATTCGACGAAGCCAACACGGATCTGACTTCAACGCAGCTGTTCACCAACCGTGCGATTGCCTTCCTGATGCCGCTGATGAACACGGTCTTGAATGGACTGATGCTCGCTGTCTATTGGATTGGTGCGTATCTGATCGAGCAGGCAACGATTGCGAACAAGCTCACGCTCTTCTCGAACATGGTCGTCTTCTCAAGCTATTCCGTGCAGGTCATCATGGGCTTCCTGCTCATGAGTATGGTCTTCGTGTTGCTTCCCCGTGCCAACGTTTCGGCACAGCGTGTGCTCGAAGTGCTCGATACGCCGATTTCCATAACCGATGGCAGCGTGGAACAGGGTGAAGCGGATCAGCAGGGTAGCGTCGAATTGCGCAATATGGGATTCAAGTACCCTGACGCCAAACATAATGTGCTTGACAACATCAGCTTCAAGGTCAGCAAAGGCCAGACGATTGCCTTCATCGGCGCAACCGGTTCAGGTAAATCAACGCTTATCAACCTGATTCCACGCTTCTATGACGCCACGGAAGGGCAAGTGCTGGTTGACGGAGTCAATGTGAAGGACTACAAGCTCAGCGCACTCCGCGACAAAATCGGATACGTGCCGCAGGAATCCTTCCTCTTCCGAGGAACCGTCGAATCCAACATCGCGTATGGAGCGAAGGCCAACAATGTTTCTGAGGAGCGCAAGAAGGCGGGAATCGAGACTGCGGCATCCATCGCGCATGCAACCGAGTTCGTGGAAAAGATGCCAGAGGGCTTTGATTCTCCCATCGCTCAGTCCGGATCGAACGTCTCCGGCGGTCAGAAGCAGCGACTCTCGATTGCCAGGGCAGTATGGAGCAAGCCGGAGATTCTGATCTTCGATGACTCATTCTCCGCTCTCGACTTCAAAACCGACCGTGAGGTGCGTGACGCGCTCGCCCGTGAAACCAAGGGCAGCACGGTCATGATTGTCGCCCAGCGCATTGGAACGATCATGAATGCGGACATGATAGTGGTGCTCGATCAGGGAAGAATCGTCGGCATGGGCACGCATAAGGAGCTGCTGGACTCCTGTGAAATCTACAGGCAGATAGCTGAAAGCCAGCTTAGCGCAAAGGAATTGGTGGACTGATGTCTTCAGCACAAACGCAATCAAGCAATCAGCAATCAGGCAGTCGTCAAGGGTCTCGTAGAGGCATGGGCGGCCCTGGACGCGGCATGGGCAGAGCGGTCGAAAAACCGGAGGACTTCAACGTCTCCATGCTCAAGCTCGTCAAGTTCATGCGCACCTACATTCCCGCAACCCTGGTGGCGCTCGTTCTCGGTGCAGTGGGAACGATCTGCCAGATCATTGGGCCCGACAAGCTCAAGGACATCACGAATTACATCGCCAACGGCCTCCCAGAGATCATCAATGGAAGACCTGTCCTGCGTTCGATCGACATGACTTCGGTCGAGCATGTGGCCTATCTGCTGGTCGGCCTCTACGTGGGATACGCCGTCCTCAGCTACCTGCAAAGCTGGATCATGGCAACGATCACGCAGAACACCGCAAAGAAACTGCGCGATTCGATTTCCAAGAAAATCAACAGGCTTCCACTGAAATACTTCGACAAGGTAAGCTACGGCGATGTGCTCAGCCGCATCACGAACGACGTGGATGCCATCGGCGAGACGCTCGGCCAAAGCCTGGGAGCACTGATCACCTCGATCACGCTTTTCGTGGGCTCGCTGGTCATGATGTTCCTCAACAACGTGATCATGACCATCGCTGCAATCGCTTCAAGCATTCTGGGCATCGTGCTGATGCTCGTGATCATGAAGATATCGCAGAAATACTTTGTGCAGCAGCAGGTCGCCCTCGGGCAGGTCAATGGCCACGTAGAAGAGAAGTACACCGGTCACGTCATCGTGAAGGCCTATAACGGCGAGGCGGATTCCATCAAGGAATTCGAGCGATACAACCAGAGCCTGTACGAATCCGGCTGGAAGTCGCAGTTCCTTTCCGGTCTGATGATGCCGCTCATGAATTTCATCAGCAATTTCGGATATGTGGTTGTCTGCGTTGTCGGTGCGGTGCTCGTCATCAATCATTCGATAACCTTCGGCGTTATCGTCGCATTCATGATGTACATCCGCCTGTTTACACAGCCGCTGAGCCAGTTTGCTCAGGCTTTCCAGAATCTGCAGCGCACGGCGGCAGCTTCGGAACGCGTTTTCGGATTCCTCGAAGAGCCGGAAATGGCAGATGAGTCGAAGAAGCAGACTCTGCTCGGTCAGGATGCCGCAGGTAATCCGGTACCAGTGAAAGGCAGCGTCGAATTCGACCACGTCCGATTCGGATATGACCCCGATACGCCTGTGATTCACGACTTCAGTGCAAGTGTCAGTGCCGGAGAGAAGGTTGCCATCGTTGGCCCGACAGGTGCCGGCAAGACCACCATGGTCAATCTGCTCATGCGTTTCTACGATCTTTCAGGCGGAGAAATTCGCATCGATGGCGTTTCGACGCATGATGTTCCCCGTTGGAATGTGCACAGTCAGTTCTCGATGGTACTGCAGGACACCTGGGTGTTCCGTGGCACCATTTACGAGAACGTCGCCTATGCGAAGAAGGGCGTAACCCACGCCGATGTCGAACAGGCATGTGCGGCCGTCGGTCTGGATCGTTTCATCCAAACACTTCCGGAAGGCTATGACACCAAGCTCGATGACAAGACGTCGCTTTCGCAAGGTCAGCGGCAGCTGCTCACGATTGCCCGTGCCATGGTTCAGAATGCGCCCATCCTGATCCTTGACGAAGCGACCAGCTCGGTCGATACTCGCACCGAAGAGGTCATTCAGAAGGCCATGGACTCTCTGACGGTCGGGCGTACGAGCTTCGTGATTGCCCACAGGCTATCCACCATCAAGAATGCCGATCTGATTCTCGTCATGGATCATGGCGACATCGTCGAACGTGGCACCCACGACGAACTTCTCGCCAAGGGTGGCTTCTACGCCGACCTGTACAACAGCCAGTTCGTTCAAACCGATCTCACGGCCTGAAGCCTGGCGTTTTCGGTCTGAATCGTGGCGTTCCTTCATGGTTCGGCCGAGATAACGCGATACGGGTGTACGCGAAGTGTGTGTCAACACATGCCTCGCGTACACCTTTGTGTATGTACCCAGATGCATCCAGTGCGTTCACCTGCGCAAACTGCGAGTCGCCTCAGACGCGCCTATGCTACAGGAGTTTCCGGGGCGATTTCTTCGGCCTTGGTGACCAGCTCGTTCGTCGCTCCGGCACCATCCTTGGCCTTGCGCGTCCAGATGTCTGCAAGCTGGCTCTGCTGGTCATCGATGATTGACTGTGGCAGTACGTTTCTGTACATAGGGTTCTCGTCTTTGATAATGGCGATTGCCTTATCGATAACAATCTGTGGGTCATACTGCTCATGCGGGAAGCTGAGCTTCGCATAATCAAAGACTGGTTTCGGCATGTCGCTGCCCCAGTTGCGGTGGCTTTCAAACATGCGGTCATTGAATCCAGTCAGGAATGGGCCGGGATTGATGGTCAGCACATCGACATTGTATGGCCGTGTTTCCTTGTACAGTGCTTCGGCAAAAGCTTCGACTGCATGCTTCGAAGCTGAATAGGCTCCAGAGAATGGATCGACGGTCAGGCCTGCGACTGACGACATGAAGATGATGCGGCCGGATTTTCTGGCTACCATCTTGCGCGCCACAATCTGCGTCAGGGCAACCGGGCCGATGACATTGGTCTGAAGCTGGGCATTGATGGCCTTTGCTGGAATGTCCAGTACGGAACCGCCCTCGCTGATGCCCGCATTGTTCAACAGGACATCTATATCCCAGCCTTCGACCTTGCTGCGGTCGTCAGGCGACGTAACATTGAGCTTGTCGAATTCGATGTTTTTCAATCCCCGTTTCTTTGCCTCCTGCTCGAGTGAGAATATCTGTGCGTAATCCTGAGTGGTTGCAATGATGCTGTACCTGCTGTCCTGCGCCAATCCGAAGGCGATTCCACGCCCAAAACCTGAACCTGCGCCTGTTATCAACACGCGAATACTCATATATCTGTCCCTTCGGCGGTCAGCCCACCCTCGTCTCTTTCTCTTACCGTGTCCCACTCTAGAGATTGATACCTGATATGTCTCAGACCTGCCGACTATCCGCTTGACGCGAAAGCCCCCCTCGCCAGCCTGCGTGCAGCGAATATGGGTCGGATATGCGAGTTTTGTTGCCTTTTGTGGGTATACACGCTCAAAATCGTTGAAAAGTGGACAGGATTATGCCATTTTCAGCGAGGACTACCTCAGAATTGTCGCAAAACTCGCAATCGCGGTCTATTTCTGCGTGAAAAAGGTGCCGGGGAAGTGCTCAGATGCGCTCGCATGACGGTCTGCATGGAGCATTGCGCAGTCAAAGGTGACCTGACCGGCAAGATGTGAAGCGAGATGGTCGGGATTGGTGACGAAGAGTGCGGTTGAGAGTGCATCTGCCCAGGCTGCGGGATGGCTGCGTACAATCTCTGGGTTGCCTCCATGTGAGACTTGCACCCATGTGGCAGCGATGCTTCGCACCGGTTCTCCGTCAATCGCGTTCAGCAGGTGGTGCATGAGCAGCAAATGGGAATCCCTCACGACCGATGGGGGATAGGACGAGCCCTTCGATTCGCTGTCGGGATTATTGGCGATATTGGAATCGCTGGCGGCATCGGGGTCATCGGGGTTCTTGACGAACCAATGCCGCCGACTGGGAGCAGATGCACAGAAGGAGGCATCGCTGAGGGAAACGGTTCCTACGGCCTGTGTCGTATCCTGCGGATCTTCAAGAGCTATGGATTGCGGCTGCAATGTGCGTACGCACAAGTCTCCACCGGCATCAATGACATAGGATACCTGCGGTTCCAGCAGGGTTGCAATCTGGTCGGCAATCATATCAACCAGGAAGCCCTTGCCGGCCGCTCCGAAATCGAGCTGGACGGCACGATGGGTGCGCAGCGTGGAGCCATCGCGTTCAACGGCTTCTGCCCAGCATGGCCGACCATGAGCCGCGCCGTTATGTGCCAGCGCTTCGGGCAGCATCTCGAAACTCAAGTCGGGTCCATAGCCCAATCGCACCAAATCCGCACCAACAAGCGGGTCCACAGCGCCTGAAGTGGCGCAGTACAACGCATCGTAGATGTGGAACAGTGGAGCCAGATGTGCAGAGAACTCGAAGCTTCCTCCATGCGTGGCATGGGCGATGGCGCTTACGGTCGAATCGTCTCGAAATCTGGACAGTTCACTCTCGAAATGCTCGATCATCGCGGCAACGGTGTCTTGGAAATCCTGCGTTGCGGGCTGGTCAAGAGCGATGATAATGCCGGTTCCCAAGGCTTGTGGGAAGGTCACTATGTGAGATAACTCGCTCATGCTGCATCATGATCCTTCCCGTCTTGCATCAGAAACCCCGTCATTGCACAAAAAACTAATCGTTACACTATAAATCTGGAAATAACAAGACTGTATATCCTGACCTTTTCAGGTTACATTATGGGATTGGTGATACTCATCACACCCTTCACACGCCCACTAGAAGGCGAATGTATCGAGAATACATGAAGCGAACTTGGAGAGAGTCAGAACATGCAGCATAAGCATTCTGTTCAACGCAAAGGCTTGGGAGCGTTTGTAGCACTGGGCATCGCGCTGTTGTCGATTGCTGCCATGCTTTCACCCGCCAGGGCTCTTGCGTCAAGCGTCAGTCAATACGCAACGTGGAGTGAGATTTCCACCGCCATCTCGCAGCAGCTGAGCGAGGGGCAACGAGACTATGACTCCAATAACACGGCTGGGGCTGCATCCGACTTTGGCAGTGCCTACAACACCTTGTATGTGGCTACAAACTTTGCGAGCGTCACCAGCGACAAGCTCGGTACTCAGACGCAGCAGCAGTTGCAGCAGCAGTTCCAAAACATCCAGCAGCTTTCATACATGACCGGCAATGACGAAAAGATCCAGCAGGGGATTGCCAATCTCGATCAGCAACTGAGTGACACGGGCCAGAAACTCGACGCCGACAGCTCGCTTATGAAACCTGCAGCATATGCGCAGGCATTGAATGCACAAATTGATGCTGATCGTAAAAAAATAGATGCTGCGAAAAGAAACAAGAACAATGGCAAGGGATCGAGAACGTGGTCCGAAGTTGCGGCCCAGATGACCAAGATTCTTGACAAGGCTCAACATGCCAGCGATTCCGGTGACGGGCGCAAGGGATCCGACCTCGTCAACGAGGCATATTACCAATATTATGAAAAGCTTGGCTTCGAGAAAACCGTGATGAACGCCATCAGTGGCAATCGCGTATCTCAGGTTGAGTATCAGTTCAAAGAGACGCGCATGGCCATGGTGAAGGGCGAATCGAAGAGAACCGTCGCCACGCTTGTCTCTGATCTTCAGGGCATGCTCGTCAAGGATGCTTCGATTCTCGATGGAGGAGCCGCTGGCAAAGTCAGCCCGATGACGGCGTTCTTCACCAGCGCCTTCGGACAGGCCTTCGTCGTGCTGCTGCGCGAAGGCCTGGAAGCGATTCTCGTTGTTGCGGCCATCATCGCCTATCTGTTGAAGGCCGGGCACAAGGACAAGATCAGATACATCTATTGGGGCATTGTCGGCGGTCTTGGTGCCAGCGGCTTGGTCGCGCTGCTCTTCACTTTCGTTTTCAGTTCGGCTGGCTCGCATCAGGAGCTGCTTGAAGGGGTGACCGCGCTGATAGCTATGGTCATGTTGCTCTTTACCAGTAGCTGGATACTGTCCAAATCGTCGACCGAATCATGGAATCGCTATATCAAGGAGAAAACGGTTGCAGCAGTGTCGACAGGCAGCGTGATTTCGCTAGCCCTGCTGTCATTCCTGGCCGTTTTCCGAGAGGGAGCCGAAACCGTGATGTTCTATCAGGCAATCTTTACGATGGCTCCAAGCGGCAGCCGCGACATATGGGGAGGTTTCGCGGCAGCAGCCGTGCTGCTCATCGGCATATTCCTGCTGATCCGCTTCACTTCCGTGAAGATTCCCATTCGACCATTCTTCGCGATAACCAGCGCTTTGATGGCAATCATGGTGGTGATCTTCGCTGGTGGCGGCGTGCACGCGCTTATCGAGGGCGATCTGATTCCAGCAAGCTACTACCCATCAGTTCCAACGAACGACTGGCTCGGCCTGTATCCATATGCCGAGACGATTGCTGCACAGATCGTCGCCATCATTGCGGTCATCACGCTATTGCTGATCTCGTTGATTCGCTCTCGAAGAGAACGCAGGAAACAGGCAGTCGAATAGCGCAGCTTCATGCCACATGAACGCTTGCAAGACAAGGCGCTGAATGAGGCACTGAATGCTGGATCGTAAAGGCTTATGCAACGTCAACTGAAACCAATCAATAACCCTAAAGAAACAAGGAATACAACAATATGAAGAAGAAGACACTCATGATCGCCGCCGCGCTGGTGCTTTCTGGAGCACTCGCACTTTCCGGCTGCGGTTCTTCAGCAACCAGCAGCGGTGCGAAGAATGCTGCATCGGCATCTGGCAGCTCTTCGGCCAGTTCCAAAGGCTTCGAGGAGGTTCCCATCGGGGATGACCAGCAGGTCGGCCCACTCAACGTAGGCACCGTGTTCTTCCAGCCAGTCGATATGGAACCCGCAGGCATGGGTTTGAAGGCAGCGGATGCGAACATGCATTTGGAAGCGGATATTCATGCGCTTGCGAACAACGAGCTAGGTTACGGGAAAGGTGAATTCGTTCCCGATCTCACGGTGAATTACACGATAACCGATGAAAGCGATGCCAGCAACACCCAGTCGGGCACCTTCATGGAAATGAACGCCTCGGATGGTCCACATTACGGTGCAAACATCATGCTGAAGAAGGCGGGAAGCTACAAGCTGAGCTACAAGATCGAGTCGCCTGAAGCCAAGGGCTGGATGCTTCATGTTGATCCCGAAACCGGTGTGAAAGGCCGCTTCTGGACAACGCCGTTGACGGTGAGCTGGGACTGGGATTACACGCCACACGAGTGGTAGAAAATCCAGTGGTAGAGAACAGACAGTAGAGAATCCTGTGGTAATGAACTCGATGGTAGAGAACCAATCGGTAGACAATCCAGTGGCGATGAATCGAGCGGCACATGCCGCTTGTCGCTGGTGATGTGCTGGCAGTCGTGAAGGGCGTTCTGAGGCAATGGGAAGAATGCCCTTCACTGCGTGCGAGCGTGACAACTGTTTCGGGGAGGGGAGCATATGCTTGAACAGTTCGTTACGGTGATGCCGGGGACATTGGGCTCGGCTTTGCTGGTGATGTGTCTGAATGTGCTGCTGTCCGTTGGGGAAGGCAGAAAGCGGCCACGGAGCGCATATTGGCGCACTGCCGGAATGCTTGTGGGATTGCTTGCAGCCGTGGCGTTTGCGGCTTTGCGCGCGACCGCTGTCATCACCCAGCGCACCTTCATCAACTATCCGACGCTCGTATGCTGCGTCGTCGCTGACCTTGCGCTTATCGTGGTCGTCGTATTCGCACGGAGAATCACCCGCGACTGGAATCGTCATGCAGTCTGGCTTCACGTCGGGAATGCCGTCGCAGGCATCGCGATTGCCTTCACCATATTTCGTGCCTTGCCTGACGTGATACTTGAACTGACGATTTTCATAGAACCTGGTGATCCCGTTTTCACTTCCGCAATGCTGCTACGTGCGCTCGGCTTCATTCTGGGAGTGGCGGCGTCGATTATCGTTGCATGCATGTTCAGGTCGACGCGACTCACGGCTGCACCGCTTTGGTTTACGGTTGCGACACTGATGCTGCTGGCCTTGACTCTGGTTCAGCATCTGACATCGTTGCTTACCGTGATGCTTTCCGTCGGCGACATCATGCTTCACGGTCTGGGATTCCATCTGTTGGTGTGGCTCATCAACAATGCGGGCTGGCTTATCATCGCACAGGTATGGGTGTTCATCGTGCCGGCAATCGCAAGCGTCGTTGCGGGATTCAGCATGCCGGTCGCCGCACAGAATCAGGCGGATTCGCGTAGACACACCGCTGTGAAGCGCCGTGCGATGCTTTCGGCAGCGTGGACTGTGATTGCTGCCATCGGGGTGACGTTTGCGTTGACCTATGGCGTCGCTCAGACCAACAAGCAGCCGGTGCTCTCTCCTCCAGAACGCTATTCGCTGTCTCGTGACACTGCAACGATCAGGTATTCACAGGTGGAAGACGGACATCTGCACCGCTTCCAATACACGGCAAAAGACGGCACGGTCATGCGGTTCATCGTCATCAAGAAGAATGGCGGGGCATACGGCATCGGTCTCGATGCCTGCGATAACTGTGGCGATGCTGGCTACTACGAAAAGGATGGGAAGATCATCTGCAAACGTTGCGATGTCGCCATCAACCTGGCGACCATCGGCTTCAGGGGCGGTTGCAATCCCATTCCTTTCCCCTACACAACCAACCACGGCGCAATCGTGATCAACACTGCGGATCTTGATGCTTTGTCCAGCCATTTCAAGAGTTGAGGTGATGATGAAATGTTCTTGAATCGTATGGTGTTTCGCTCGCTCAGCAGGCAGTTGCGCCGCCGCATACTGATTGCGGTGAGTGTGGGGCTCTCGACCTGCGTGTGCGTTGCCATGCTTGGAATCGTGTTCGATGTTGGTGACAAGTTGAACGCCGAACTTTCGACCTACGGCTCGAATATCGTCGTGCAGCCAAAGTCGGATGCGGTGATTTCCGACCTGTATTCGTCCGGGGGCACCGATTCCTCAGATGGTTCAAGCAGTGCGGCCGCAACGGCAGGTTCTGCCCAAACCGATCCGACCGCATTCATGAAGGAATCCGACGTGCAGAAGATCAAGACGATCTTCTGGGCATACAACATCACGGATTTTGCACCTCAGCTGAACATGCGCGCAACGGTTGGGAATGTGTGTCGCGATGATGCGCAGCAAGCGTCGTGCTCGGCTGCGTCTGAGTCAGCAGCGTCAGGGTCAGCTTCGTCTGGTTCAGGGCGTTCTGTGGCAATCGTTGGCACCTGGTTTGCCAAAACGCTTAACCTCGATACCGGCGAATCCACGGTTGTCGGCATCCGCAACATGCGTTCGTGGTGGAAGGTGACGGGCAGATGGGCATCCGACAAAACAGTCGAGAGTTCTGGAGTGGAAAGCAGCGAGGCGATGATTGGCAGCACGTTGGCCCAACAGTTGAACGTGCAAGTTGGCGGAAGTGTTACGCTGCATAAATCTGGACGTGAACAGCATGTGCGCATCGTGGGCATCTTTCAGTCGGGCGACAGCGATGACAACGCGATATATATGCCTTCCGAAGCTGCTGAAAACCTGAACGACACTCCGAATTCGATTGATCGCATCGAAGTGAAGGCTCTCACCACGCCAGAGAACGATCTGGCGAGAAAGGCGGCCCGCAATCCTGCCGCACTCTCTCAGGAAGAATGGGAAACCTGGTATTGCACGGCATATCCTTCATCAATCGCATATCAGATCGAGGAAGTGATTCCGGGTGCGGTTGCCAAGCAGGTGCGTCAGGTCGCCGCGCTGCAAGGCGATGTGCTGAAGAAAACCCAGGCAGTGATGATTCTGATGACGGTGCTGAGTCTGATTTCAGCAGCCATAGCCGTGGCGAACCTTATGGCAGCTTCGATTGGCGAACGCTCTTCAGAATTCGCACTGTTGAAGGCGATTGGCGCGAGCGATGGTGCGGTCATCAGATTGACCCTTCTTGAAACCGCAGTAGTCAGTCTGGTAGGCGCACTCGTTGGAACTGCAGCCGGCTTTGGGGCGGCGCAGGTGATTGGACGCGTCGTGTTTGGCTCTAGCGTTTCTATGCGTCCGATGGTCTTCGTGCTGGTCTTCGTGCTGCTTGCTGTGACGATTCTGCTGGCATCGTTGTCAGCGATTAGGTCGATTCTCGGGCTGCGGCCTGCCGAGGTGCTGCATGGGAGATAGAGCTGCGAATTCGCAGACGCGAAGGCCGGCTTCGCTGCTCTGCTGTGATGATCCGTTGTGCAAAGTGACGACATGAGGGGAAATGAGGTGCATGGTGATTCCAAGCTTGGTGATTTCCAGGGTGGAGAAGGGTTGACATGAATAACACGCGGATGTTCATAGCGATGATTCTCGGCGCGATATTTCGCAGGCGCTCGCGGGCAATGATGGCAGTCATTGCGACGATGGTTGGCGCTGCAACGCTGTTTTGCCTTGCGGCGGTATGTATTGCGGTGCCGCAGCAGATGAACGAGGATATGCGCTCCTATGGGGCGAATCTTGTCGTTGCTGCCATCGAGAAGCAAGGCTCTGAGAAGACCGGTATACCTGACGAGATGGTTGAACACACCACATCGATGGTGCGGGCGAAAGCGTCTGCCAGATTTGCGACCTATCGCTACGAAACCGTGCGGATCAACGCGGCCCCATACATGCTTGCGGCAATCGACAGCGCACAGGTGAAGGCTCTGAACCATCACTGGAGCGTGCAGGGTTCATGGCCTTCGCATGGTGCGGTTATGGTCGGCAGCGATGTGGCTTCGGCATTGGGGTTGAACGTTGGCGGCAATATAACGATTGCCTATCAATCCTCTGATAATGACGGTTCTGCCGCGTCCAAGACAACGCGGGATGGTCGGGTTTCCACGGATATTCTCAATGGTGGAGGAATCACCTACCGGGTTGCGGGCATCGTCAATACCGGAGGTTCTGAAGACGAGATCGTGTATGCCACGAATGCCGATGTCGATGCATTGTCCGGTGTCAAGCGTGGAGCTGATGTCATTGAATATTCATCACAGGCGATGGGTGCCAATCTGACGGCGATTGCAACGAGCATCAACGATATGAGCAGCATGGGCGTGAAGGCGCAGACGGTGACGAAGATAAGTGCTTCCGACTCGAAGATCATCACCATGCTGCAGACGTTGTTCTGGTTGATTTCCGTCGTGGTCCTTGCGCTCACCTTCGTTGGTGTGGGCACGACCATGGCTTCGATTGTCTCTCAAAGGCGCAATGAAATCGGGCTTCGCAAGGCTCTCGGTGCGCCCAATTCGAGCATTCGCACCGAGTTTTATACTGAATCGGTTATCTATGGTCTCATTGGTGGCGGTCTGGGCGCAGCTGTGGGCTTCTGGCTCGCTCGTTTGCTCTGCTCGCTGGTTTTCGACAGGAATATCGCGATGAACTGGTGGCTGCTTGTTGTCTCGGTCTTGGTGAGCGCGATTATTGCCATCCTTGCGACGATTCGGCCCGTTATGAAGGCTTCCCACATAGATCCCGCCGTCGTATTGAGCGAGGAATAAGCGAGATGTCGAGTTTTGCGGCAATTTCAGAGTATCCAGCCCAATATTCGTTGAAATGGAGACGTCAGAAAGCCGTTTTGAGACGTTTATACCTTGCAATTGTCGCAAAACTCGCAATATCATTTTTTTGGAGACGAAAGGAGCAGACATGCTGCTCGAATTAGACCATGTTTCGAAGATTTATGGCGATGTGCATGCCGTTGATGATCTCAGCCTCTCGGTTCAGGAAGGGGAGTGGCTCGCAATCGTTGGTTCATCGGGTTCAGGCAAGACCACGCTGATGAACATCATCGGTTGCATGGATGCTCCAAGCGAGGGAACGGTGTCGCTCGAAGGTCGAGAGCTCAATGATTTGAACGCGTCCCAGCTTGCCGACATAAGGAAGAACGTCATTGGTCTGGTCTTTCAGAAGTTCTATCTGGTTCCACATCTCACGGCAGTCGAAAACGTGATGGTCGCGCAGTATTACCATTCGGTCGTCAACGAGCAGCAGGCGATGGAAGCGCTTGCCAAAGTCGGTCTGGCTGAGCGAGCTCACCACTTACCAAGCCAATTGTCTGGCGGCGAGCAGCAGCGGGTGTGCATTGCCAGAGCCTTGATAAACTGCCCCAAGCTGATTCTGGCTGACGAACCCACGGGAAATCTTGATGAAGCGAATGAGAAGATTGTGCTCGAGCTCTTCAAGCAGTTGCATGAGCAAGGTACGACTATCGTAGTGGTGACTCATGATTCGCTGGTGGCTTCATGTGCACAGCGTGAAATCATGCTCAACCATGGTGTGCTGGTTGACGAACGGTGGAACGACGAAGCTGCGCAACGGCGATATGCCGAAGCGGGTGGCAAGCCTGCAAAGCTTCCTCAGGCTGCAAGCAGCAAGCATTCAGGCGAGGAGTCATCGATTCCTGTGGGTTTTGATACCATCACGAAATCGGCAAAAACGCACTGAATGCCAGATGTGCAGGCCGTGATGCAGCCTGATGCATGCGAGGGACGCGCACTGAGTATGCATAGCTGTGTAAGCATAGCTGTGTAAGCAAGCACAGTTGAATAGGCATAGCTGAATAGGTGCAGCTAAAGAGTAGATACTGATGAAGAGCAACAATGATGAAGAATAATAACGGTTCACATGTCGCTAACCATGCGGCAGCTCCGTCGCGAAGGGTGAAGCGTGCGGCTGTAGCCGCTGTCGGTGTGGTTGCTGCGAGTGTGGTGTTCGGCGCATGCGGTCAGCCGAAGGCCGTGCCGATGGATGACGAATACGCTGGAGGCAGCGCAGAGTCGAGCTCGGCCCCCGCGGATTCAAGTGGGTCGCAGGGTTCATCTTCCGCATCGTCATCTGTCTCTGCTTCACCCTCATCGACAAAAACCGATAGTGGCACCTACCAGGATGGAAGGTATTCGGTCACGAGCACGTACGGTCCGGTTGGTGAAGATTCGATCGATGTCCATGTGCAGGTGAAGGCCGGCAATGTCAGTGACATAGCAGTTGTGGGTCACTCGTCGAATTCGATCTCGCAGAAGCATCAGCAGGCCTTCATCAAAGCCATTCCTGGGGTGGTCGACGGCAAACCGTTGAAAAGTCTGAAGGTGGACAAGGTTGCAGGAGCCAGCTGGACCTCAGACGCATTCAACAAAGCCATGGAGGTAGCTCGGGAGCAGGCCTCCGAATAGGAATGCAAACAGCTAGGCCGTTGGAATCCGCTTCTGACGTCAATCAGAAAAACCGACTCCAACGGCCTAGCTGCTAGCATGATGCCGCAAGACGCGCATACATCTCAGTGACGTGGCCACCAAGGACGCAGCGGATAGGTGGTCGTGCCGGTCTCGGGATCGGGCTTGATGCATAGGAACTGGTGAATCTGAATCGTGTTCATTTCGAAGTTGAAGCGTGAACCTGCCATGTACATGCCCCAGAGCCGTGCCTTCTGCTCTCCGACCATGTCGACGGCCTTCTTCCAGTTGCGTTGCAGATTCTTGTTCCAGTTCATCAGGGTCAGCGCATAATGCTGGCGAAGATTCTCCTGGTTGATGACTTCGAAGCCCACGTTGTTGATCACGTATTCGATTTCACCTGGGCTTGCGAGCTCGCCATCGGGGAAGATGTAACGGTCGATGAAGCCGCCTGCACGCTTGCCCTGGTGCGAATTCGTCCGTGTGATCTGATGGTTCAGCAGCATGCCACCTGGACGTAGCTTCTCCAGCATTTCCTTGAAGTAGGCGGGATAATGCTTGTGCCCCACATGCTCCATCATGCCGAGGGAGCAGATTCCATCGAAGCCGGACTCAGGAATATCGCGATAATCCTCGAGTCGAACCTCGGCCAGGTCTTCAAGACCCTCTTTGCGAATCCAATCATTTGCCCACTGGACTTGCTCCTCTGAGAGGGTGACGCCGATGACGTGGATGCCGCGCTTTGCTGCGGTGACCTCCATCGAACCCCAGCCGCAGCCGATATCCAGCAGATAGTCTCCGGACTTGAGGTTCAGCTTGTCAAGCACAAGATTCAGCTTGTTGTATTCTGCCTTCTCGAGTGAATCGTCCTCCGAGTCGAAGCAGGCGCAGGTGTAGGTCATTGATGGTCCGAGGAAGAGATTGTAGAACTCGTTGCTCAGATCGTAGTGATAGCTGACTGTGGCTGCATCGCCCTTTTTGGTGTGGGGCAGGATGCCTTCGCTGATGCGCTTGGCCACGGATGGCAGTTCGATCTCCGGTGGCTTGGGAACGTGGAATCCATGCGAAAGAATCGACGAGGTGATGTTTGCCAAGGTTGCCGCAGTGGGCTTGTGGAACTGAGCTTGCAATTCCTGCAATTGCTTGAACACTTCATAGGGATCGCCAGGCGTAAGTTCTGGAGAGGCGATGTCGCCCTGCAGATATGCGCGGGCAAGTCCCAGATCGTTCGGATTCTCGAATATGTAATATACGGCCCGTGAGTTGCGTACCTCAAGATGCAGTTGTGCGTCGTCGTTGCCACAATGCGAACCGTCGAACGCGGTGACCTGTAGAGGCGCATCGGGATCGATAAATGCCTCGACCATTTCTGCAACATTCATTCTATGTTTCGCCATGAAACCCCAATCTTTTGTGAATATCCCCCCACCCCTATATTGCAGGGTAAGTACTGCTCACCTAGGTTACTACCCCAGTGGTAACAAATCGTATGCTTGTTCACTCGTGCAATGGAGCGCTGACACTGTAATTCTGGCGTTATACAGTGGCATTATGCAGTCGACATATGACAGTCAGTGGGTTCAGGGGATGCTGGCAAAGCTCGCACAGTCGAAGTTTCGCGCGAGCTTTAAGCTGAGTGTAAAAGATAGGGTCTATGCCCAGAACAAGGGTCTTGACGCCATCGATCGGCATGCTCATGACATGCTGCGCAGCCGCGTCGGGGCTGCCTTTCCGTTGAAGGACGGCAAGCAGACACCATATCGTGGTCATCCCGTCTTCACGGCGCAGCATGCGACGGGCACATGTTGCAGAACGTGCATGGAGCGCTGGTATGGGATCGGGAAAGGCCGTGAGCTTACACCTGATGAAATCGACCATCTTTCGGCTGTCATCATGGCCTGGATAGAGCGTGACATGCGTGAACACCCTGTGCGATCTGCACAGCATGAGGCCGAACAGCTGACCTTGCTGTAGCGAGCCCTGAGCTGTAGCAAACCCTGATGCTTGAGCTTTCAAGCAAGTTGCGCACGATCTGCCAAGCGTATGTGGCGTGATGGAAGCTATGCGGGCGGATTCGCGCGTCTATTCAAGCGCTCTGCTGCGGCGATGACGCTCTTATCGGAACCCGAAGGACCCATAAGACATGCGCCGCAGGGCAGACCTGCCGCTGTCCGTATAGGAATGTTCACGGCTGGCAAGCCTGCGATGCCGGCTATCGTCGTCAACAGCATGGTTGCGGCTCTGGCTTGCGCGATTGCCCGGGTGCTTTCGTCCGTATTCCCGGCGAACGGTGCGACACAGCTTACCGTCGGAATGAGGAAGAGATGGTTGCCGAGAAGACCCCTGATCGTAGCCCGCGCATCTGCAAACTGGATGGAAAATCTCTCGTATTCCTCGGCGGTGATGTGCATATCACGTTCAAATCGTGATGCGATCTGCGGATCCAGGTCATTCCCATGGCTGCTGACCCAATCGCCATGTGCCTGCCACGCTTCATAACCGCGCACGACGTTGAATATCGTCAGCCAGTCTTCAAGCATGTCGTGTGTGATGGCAAGCTCCTCCGAATCGTTGATATCTGCAGCAGGGGCTGCTGAATTCTGCGTATAACGATCGCGCAGAGCGGCGGATCTCCATTGTGAAAATGCGATTCTCACGTCCTCGTCAACGTATGAATCCAATATTGGGTCTATCTTCACGCCGACTGGTGTGACGCTATCCGGTTCAGGCATGAGTTGTTCCGCCGTGATGGCGAGCGTGTGCGCGTCTCTGGCAAGGATGCCTACCGTGTCGAAGGAATGGGAGAGCGGATGCACGCCGTCCCGCCGAACTCTGCCAGACGAGGTGCGAATGCCCCATAATCCTTGATAGGCGGCAGGTACGCGAATCGAGCCTGCCGTATCCGTGCCGAGCCCGATCTGCGCCTGTCCGCTTGATACTGCAGCTGCGGGCCCTGAGGAAGATCCGCCGCTGATTCTGCCAGGTGCGGCAGGATTGGGGGCAGCCCCATAATGAATGTTCACTCCTGAAAGCGAATAGGCGAATTCATCGGTTTGCGCAATGCCTGCCACATGAGCCCCAGCCTCAAGCAACAAGCGAACAGCCGATGCGTGATGCTCCTGTATGCTCGCTTCGCTTAAGAATTGCGGGTTACCGACACCTATGGCAAAGCCTTGCACGGCAAACAGGTCCTTCACAGCAATGCCCAAGCCTCGCAAGGGGCCGTCATGAATTGCGGAGACGAGAGGATGCCCCACGATTCGCCAGATGCTAGGATCCATGGACTTATCTGTCAACTTATATGTGGGTTTACCGCTTGTGGGTCTACCGTCTCGCGCTTGCTCTGCCATCGTCTCTGCTCGATTCATTTACGTGATGCTCGCCGTCGGCTATCGCTGCCATGCCTATCGCTGCCATGCCTATCGCCGCATACTTATTGTCTCAGGATCAGATGTTCCTTGCTCGCAGCCGGTTCTGCCCCGCCGATGAGCGTGCGAACGACGACACCCTGAAGATTCTTGCCATCAAAGGCACTGATGGGATTGCGGCTGCTGAGCTTGGCAGCGTCAACGACGAAATGCTCCCGAGGCTTCACGATAACGAGATCGGCCCGCTTTCCCACGGCAATGGATCCACGATCATGCAGTCCCACGAATGCAGAGCTGTTGGTTGACATCCAGCGAATCACATCCGCAAGTCCTAGACCTCGTTGCATGGCAGCGGTGAGCACGGCGCGGAATCCAACTTGCAGGCTCGAAACGCCACCCCATGCTGTGACAAGCGTTCCGGCCTTCATGCGAGCGGTCGTTGGAGAATGATCGGTCACGACCATGTCAAGCGTGCCATTCGCCAGACCTTCCCACAGCTTGTCCTGTTCCTGAAGACTGCGAATCGGCGGGCAGCATTTGAACGCAGTATTGCCATCGGGAATGTGATCGCAGTCCAGAGTGAGGTAATGAGGGCAGGTTTCCGCCGTGACGGGTAATCCGCTGGCTTTCGCATCGGCAAGCACGGATACCGTCAGACCGCTGGAAACATGCAGAATATGCGTGTTGCAGCCGGTGCGTTCAACCAGCGTCATCACATGTGCCACCGCATCGCTTTCGCTGCGCGAAGGTCGAGATTCAGTGAAGCTGCGGTAACTCTGTCCAATCAGTGAAGAGTCCGAGACCAATTCATCGGGTTCTTCCGCATGAATGATGAGCTGGCCGCCGAAATCGGCTATCTCTCGCATGGCTTCTTCAAGCTGATCAAACGAAAGCGAACCATATTCTTCGACGCCACTGGGGGAGAGAAATGCCTTGAATCCGAACACTCCGGCATCCCACAGAGCTTTCAGATGGCCAAGGTTCGAACCGTCCACACCTCCCCAGAAGCCGAGCTGCGTATACGCCTTGCCTGCCGCAATCGATTGCTTGAGTTCGAGGGCTTCAACATTCAAGGTCGGAGGATTGCTGTTGAGAGGCATGTCGATAACCGTGGTGACGCCACCGTGTGCCGCTGCCCGCGTGGCATAGTCGAATCCCTCCCATTCGGTGCGTCCTGGCTCATTGATGTGCACATGGGTATCCACCACGCCAGGTATGAGTACCTCGTCATCGCTGAGCAACGTTTCCCGCTTAGACGCAATGCTCTGGGCAGGGTCTTCGCAAACCTGGCTTATCGTGTCGCCAGTAATGCCCACCGAAGCTTGGGAGATGGCACCATTGATCAGTACCTTGCCTCGGAAGACCTCGTCGGCAGTGCGAATAGAGCCGCCATCGTCATCACGCATATGACAATTATGCATATGAAACCTCCAACATCGTATTGAGTTATGTGAAGTGTCTAAGCCTCGTCGATGCGAGCGGCGAGCGCTTCCACCGCCTGCTCGAATGCATCGACGCCAAAGGCAACGTCGATTTCCCTTACGGATTCGTCGGGACTGTGGCTGATGCCACCCTTGCAACGCACATACAGCATGGCGATGGGGAGCAAGTCGGAAACGGCCATGCCATCATGCCCGGGGAAGCTCACCAGTCCAAAGGCATCCTTACCCTCCGCCTTCTCGATGCCCTCGGCGATGCACGACAGCAATTGCGCATCGCAGGTCACTGCGCTCGCGGTATGGATGAGCTTTCGTTCCACGCTGACCTTGCGGGATGCGCAGACGACATCGATGGCGTGCCATATTGCAGCCAATGTCGAATCGCGTATGTCGTCGGTGCCTGCCCTCACGTCGAGGCTGAATGTCGTCGTGCCGGCGATCACGTTCACGCCGCCCGGGAACGCGGAAATTTCACCCACGTTGGATCGTGCCCCGGCCTCGCGGCTGATGCGGTCGATGGCTTCAATCATTTCGGCCGCTGCCGTGAGCGCATCCCTTCTCAAATTGTATGGGGTGGCAATATGGCGGGATTCTCCGGTTACCGTGATGACATATCGCGATGCTGCCGCAATCGAAGACACGAAGGACAATGATCGGTCGCGAGACTCAAGAATCGGCCCCTGTTCAATGTGAAGTTCCATGTATCCGAGGGCATCGGTGGAGTTCAGAGCAGCGGTGCCGACCCTGTCAGGGTCGAGCCCGAAGTCGAGGAATGCCTGTCTCATGCTGATGCCGTTGCTGTCCTTGAGATTCAGCCATGCAGGATTCCAGCTGCCCGCCAGAGCGTATGAGCCAAGAAGAGTGGCACCGAAGCGTGCGCCCTCTTCATCCCCGAATCCCACGACTTCGAGCGAGAAAGGCAGCTTGCCCATCAACCCGCTGGTCGTCAGCCGCTTCGCTACGGCGATAGCCGAGACCACGCCAAGGATGCCGTCATATTTTCCCGCATCGGGCACGCTGTCAAGGTGCGACCCAAGGATCAGCGAAGGAAGACCATCTTCGCGCCCTTCGACCTTGCCGACAAGATTGCCTGCGGGATCGATATGGACTTTCAGACCCGCTTCCTCCATCCATGAGCTCGTAAGCTGGTATGCCTGGCTCATTTCTGGAGAGAGATAGGTGCGTTCGATGCCGTGTTCCATCTGCGAGAATTCGGCAAGCTGGTCGCAGCGATCCATCATGATGCTGGCTTCGCTGCACGCCCATTCATTCGGTCTGCCGGATGGGTGCGAGAAGGCCGGAGCGGTGTCAGTGATGTCTGTGGAGTCCATTGCCTTGTCCTTCAGCGATGTGTTCATGCCTTGCCCTCTTTCTCTGATTGGGCGTAGATGGCCGACGCCGCGTCAATGCCCTGCTGAACGTCAAGTTTTGCGCCGTTTTGGTTGAGCACCATACCCAAGGCGGATGCGGCCGTAAGCACTGCGTCCTTTCGAGCATTGCATGCCATGACTCCGATGCGCCAGATTCTGCCTTGCAGTGGGCCGAAGGATGACGCGATTTCAACGCCGAATTCCTCGAGCAATTGTGAACGGATTGCCGTGTCATGAAGGCCTTCTGGAATGACGACCCCGATGACGTCATTCATTCTCGTCTGTTGGTTTCCGTACAATTTCAGGCCCATGTTCACAAGCGCAGTAGACATGGCAAGTCCATTGATTCGATGGCGTTCGATCACATGGTCAATGCCCTCTTCCGTGATGATTCGGGTTGCCTCGTGCACCCCGTAGAGCAGGTGCGTTGCCTCGGTGTGATGATTAAGATGCCGTGGCCCCCAATAGTCGATGATCTGGGGCAGGTCGAAGTAGTTGCTGTTGATGCGGTCGCTCCGTATTTCTTCGCTGGTGTCGGCTATGCCAGCCTCGATGCTCTTGCGCTCATTCATCACTGCGACCGCTCGCGGAGCGATGGTGATGGGAGCCATGCCCGATGAGGCTCCCAGGCATTTCTGCATGCCGGCGGTGACGATGTCAATCTGCCATTCGTCGGTTTTCAGCTCGTTGCCGGCAAGCGATGCCGTTGCGTCGGTGAAGAGCAGCGCGCCCTGTTCATGGCAGATCGCTCCGAGTCCTTCGAGGGGTTGCAGCATGGTCGTCGAGGTGTCTCCGTGAACTGTGGCCACAAGTTTCGGATGAATGCGTTTGATGGCATCGGCGATTTCGTCGATGCTGAAGACCTCGCCCCAGGGTCGCTCGATGACATGGGTTTCGGCCTTGCAGCGCTGAGCGATCTCCTTGAGCAGCATGCCGAAGCGTCCGGCGCAGCAGACGAGTACCTTGTCGCCTGGGGCAAGCACGGAAACGAAGGCGGCTTCGATCGCTGAACGTGAGGTCCCGTCGACGACGAAGGTCTGTTCGTTGGATGTCTTGAAAATCGACCGCAGCATGAGCTGAACCTCGCCCATGACCTTGAACATGTATGGATCGAACTGTCCGACCGTAGGCTGCGACATCGCACTCAACACACGTGGATCGACATTCACCGGTCCCGGTGCCATCAGCAAACGATGCGGTGGATTCAACGCCTCCACCTGCATCGCTTGGGCATCGACACTGTCATTGGACTCTACGCTCATAACCTCTCCTCCGGCCATCAAGACCTGTGTAGTAACTTCCATCACCGTTCATGTATGAAATTTATTATTCATATATGTCCACTATGAAACAAATATTTCCATCAAGAATCGGCATCATCCAGCGACTCGGCATTATTCAATGAATCAGCGCCATCCAGGGTGAAGGCTTGCAGCAATCCAATAACGGGCTTTGCCGGAGGAAGCGCGAATTCTCCGACAGAGCTTGTATGCATGTTCATCCTGACCAAAGCCTGCGAGAGTGCCACGGCTGCCTGCACGCCGTCAATCACCGGCACGTGCAGCGCCTTGGAAAGACGCTGACACATTCCCGCCATGCCTGCGCAGCCCAGCACGATGGAGTCTGCGCCGGATTCGGCAAGCACCTTTTTCGACTCCGCCTCCAGCTTGCGGTAGCAAGCCAGCGGCTCGCGTTCAAGGGCCAGAACGGGTATTTCACAGGCGGCATAGCTCACGCAGAGCTTGGAAAAGCCATAGGCATCGACCAGATCCCTTGCCCTGCCCAACGTTCGTGACAGCGTGGTGACTATGCCGAACGACCTGCCGGCGAAGCTGGCTGCATGAAACGCTGCTTCCGCTATGCCCAGAACCGGTGCAGATGTCAGTTCCCTGGCAGCATCGAGCCCTGGATCTCCAAAGCATGCAATGACATACGCGTCAGTGCCTTCGGCTTCACCTCGGCGAATCTCGTCGAGCACCCCTACGCTGGCAAGGGCCTCGTCATAGTGACTTTCTATGGATACAGGCCCCATTGCTGGGCTCACGGCCTCGATGGTGGTGCCAGTTTCCGCCACCAACAGTGCAGCCTCTTCGATGGAACGCGTCATCGCCTCGGTGGTGTTCGGATTGATTACCTTGATTTTCATAACGGTATCCATGCCTGTTTCGAATGCTTAGTTGTTGGCTGGCAGAGCGCCGTTGTTGACTTCGGGCGAAGCGGCATCCAGCTGTGGCATCTGCGGATTCCTGCGCTCGAAGAATACGAACAGCACGTATCCCAGACCTGCGCCGATGAACCAGCTGAAGTTTGAAATCCAGGTGATGTCGAACAGTCCGAGCTGCTTAAGAGGGGAGGGGGCGATGGCACTGGCGACCGCGATGACACCGGCGATGGCGAGAGCCAGCACCGCATTGGGGTTGAATCCCTTGTGGTACCAGTAATGGCCTTTCGGACTCATCGTGAACATGTCGTCAACGGCTACGAGCTGCTTGGAGATGGTGAAATATCCGGCGATCAGAATGCCGAAGAGTGGTCCAATCAGCGATCCGAGCAGATCGAGCGTGTAGTGGATGGCCTGATCGTTTGCATACCAGTTCCATGGGGTGATGACCACCGATCCGATTGCGGCGATCATGCCGCCCGCGCGCCAGCTGATCTTCTGCGGATTGACGTGTGAGAAGTCGAATGCCGGTGAGACGAAGTTTGCGACGATGTTGATGCCCACGGTGGCGATGACGAAGGTCAGGCCTCCAAGAAGAATCGCCACTGGAGCGCCGATATGTTCGACGGTTTCGATGGGGTCGGTGATGAGCTTGCCGAACACGGGTTCCGTTGCCGAGGCGCAGATGACGGTGAGCAGCGAGAAGACGAGGAAGTTGACGGGAAGTCCCCAGAAATTGCCTTTCTTGACACTCTTGTAGGTGTGTGAATACCTTGAAAAATCACCGAAGTTGAGCATCGGTCCTGCAAAGTATGAGACGACCAGTGCGATTGCGGTGATGATGACGGGAATCGACTGCATGAAGCTCAATGGTTTGCCTGAGGAGAGGTTGAGGTTGATATGGCTGATGCCCCCAGCCTGGGCCACGAGGTACACGGCGAGAATGAACATAACCGCATACACCAAGGGACCAGCCCAGTCGATGAATTTACGGATGGCGTTCATGCCCTTCCAGAAGACGCAGGTCTGGGCTATCCACAGGATTCCATACGAAATCCATCCCAGCGCTGAGAGGCCGAGGAATTTATAGTCGGTGGCAAGCGTCTGCGTTGCCGGGATGAATTTCAGAAATACGATGTTCAATGATTCCGATGCGAGGAATGTCTGCACGCCATACCATGCCACGGCTATGATTCCACGGATGATTGCTGGGATGTTGGCGCCCTTGACGCCAAATACGAATCGCGTGGTGACGGGGAACGGCACGCCCATGCTCTGGCTGGGCTTCGCGACCAGATTGACGAACACCTGGACGATGACGATTCCCACTATGAGCGCGAGCAGTACCTGCCAGCTTGCGATGCCGAGTGCGAAGAGGCTTCCTGCAGTAACATACCCGCCTACGGAATGCACGTCGGACATCCAGAATGCGAATATGTTGTACCAGGACCACGTCTGTTTCTTGAGTGGTGCCAGATCCGAGTTGGCTAGACGCGCATCGTAGTCGCTTTTGATGACCACCTCATCCTGCGGAGTCGTGTGACTCTTCTGTATTCCTTCTTCAACCGATATTGAAGTCATGTCTGTTCTCCTTGCCAGACGAGCTTCAACGATGGTTGACGGCAGAGGGTGCGGAAATTTCAATTTCAGTACAACGTAATGAATTGAACCGATTGCTGCGTATCTTGAAGCTCAATGGGTGATGACAGCTTCACTATCTGAAATATTTGTTTCATAACTTAGATTCTGAAATTTCAATTTCGTTACGTAATGGTGCGAAGCGAGACATTTGGTGCCAAAGTCACTTATATGTGGAAATCTTCTGGTAAACAATTGGAAATATTCGTTACGTGGCGCTCCATGGTGCATTGACGAGCGGCACGCGCAGGTGCGAGAACCATCAGTTCTTGGGCTGAGGGAGCGTTCAAACGCGGCCACCATTGTAAGATGTGAGGGTGATGAGCATAGTTGAGCGTATACAGAATCATTACGATTCGCTGACAGCGGCGGAACAAGACGCGGCGACGTTCATTCTTGGGCATCTTTCGGATGCGCTCCTTTTGAACTCGGCGGAGCTCTCCAAGCTTTCGAAGGTCTCTCAGCCAACCCTAAGTCGGCTCTATCGTAAGATAGGATTTCGCAACGCAGCGGAATTCAAGCGCGACATCCGCAGACACCATCAGCCTGGTTCGCCTGAGTTTCTTAGCCAGGGAGAAACGACCACGGGTCTGCTGGTCGATCATATGAACAACGATATTGCCGCGCTGCAGCATACCTTCAGCCGACTCGACAATGCCATGATGGACCGTATCGCTCAATCAATCATGAAGGCCAGAAACGTTGCAGTCATCGGCCTGAGAAACAACTATCCGATGGCCCTGCACCTGCGTGAGCAGTTGATGCAGTCACGCGCACGGGTACAGGCTCTTCCTGAACCTGGGCAAAGCCTGGCCGAAGAGATAGTGGATTTGAACGAGGAAGACGTCGCAATCCTCTGCGGCGCTCGCAGACGCACGGCAGTATTCCATAATCTTGCTGCGACGCTTGCCGAACAGCATGTGCAGCTCATCATCATCGGCGATTCGACGGTTCGACGTACGGCACTCGAAACGGATGCGGAATTCATCGAAACCGATCTTCACTCCCATGTACTCTCCAGCTATACAGCCGTATTCAGCGTGCTTGCGCTCATCGCCGAATATGTGGCAACCAGCGCCCAGCAAGGCGCGAACGTAGACGCGTCCCGCAGTCGAATCGAGACGATCAATGAGCGTTTTGACAAGCTCAAAGAGCTTGAGAACTATGCATCCCATCGCTGAGCGCACGAGGGAACGCAATGTGTTCACGAAACGCAGGACAGTGTTGCATATATAGGCTGTGTATATAGCTTTCCTCAGACGATCAGCGTGCAGGTTGGCGAGGGTATGTGCAGCGACGCTTCCTCATGAGGTCGGCCGTCATCGTCGCAGACGAAGCAGTTGACGGTGGACGAAAGCTGATTCGACACGAGCAGTCTTCGGCCGAATGCCAGAACATGTCGCGGCCAGCTTCCGCCACTGGAAAAGCCGTTCTGCCATGAACCATCGCCTGCATGTGGGAGCCTTGCCAAGGTGCATCCATTCCAGCGCAGCGGAATGATGCGGTTGGTTCCACGCAGCCCGACATAGGCGAAGCCACGTTCGGGTGAGCTGGCATCGTCGGGGATATATGCCAGCGATGATGCCTGATCCTTCTGCGTTGCGCCCAGATTCACACTGTCGACGATGCTGATTCCAGCAGGATTGGACGGGTCGAGTCTGAGCACGAATGCCTTCCGACTCCATTCGGTTATCAGCAGGATTGCGGCTGAAGCGCCAAAGTCTTGCAGATTCGCCGGCAGAATGTGCAGATCCCTCGGCCCGGTTCCTGCTGGTAGATACAGTGCTCCCAGCTTGTTGAGCATTCCGTTGCGCCACATGTAGGTGCGGATGCGGTCTGCGCCGAGGTCAGCAACCAATACCAGATGGCGAGCGGATGGGGACGATCCTGCTCGTGGGCTTGCCGCGTCTTCCTCAATGGTGGAAGAGGCTGTGGAAGAAGCTGTGCATGAGGTTGAGCATGATGATGGGTCTGAGTCAGAGTCTTGGGATGATGACTCGATGGGAAGAATCCAATGAGCATGGGAATGCTCCTGCGCGGGCAGAGGGCCGTGTCCTGCTCCATGCAAGGCTTGTTCAGCCTCGCCGATGCGTCCCTTCGCATCGATGGGGTGCACGGTCACGGTCCCGTCGCCATAGCAGGCGCTGACTATATGCATGGCTCCCCTATCGTCCCTGCACAGGGCAACATGCGTTGGCCCCTCACCCGGAGTGCGCATGCGAGAGAGCTGATGGAGTTGAAGTTCTGAGCGTCGCTGATCGGAGTGTCTCGTGCATGAGTATGACACGAGTTCATTGCTGAATTCCAGGCAGCCATACACGATGCCGTCGTTCAAGCACATCCATGAGGGTGAAGGAATCTCAGCCACGCACCTTCGGTGTTCGAGCTGGATGCCTTCTTCATCGCTGTTTCCGTACGCTTGGCTGCCAGCGGATTCATGACTTGCCGTGATCCATTCGATGCCCTGTGCCTGGCCGTCTCCGTCTTTGCCCCATCCGCCTACCAGCAATTCACGAGTGCCGTCGTCTGCCGATGCTCCCAAAGCTGTTCCCATACAGAGCATTCTACTGTTGTGACAGAGATACGGCACAGACAACCGGTGACAGAGCGGTCAGATCGAGCGGCGTTGAAGGCGTAGTCTCGGTCTTCAAGCCCATACGGTGCTGATGGTGTTGCCAGTACTGTGCCAATACTGTGCAGCTACTTCGTATGTGCTTTGCAGTGAAATTGTGAATCTCCACTGTATTATCATCGTTCTGCGCTGCGAGCGAGAGACATTCGACCGTATAATCCTTAATCGGTATGCATGTAATAATGGCGAGAGGGAAATGTTTCCGGTAACGGTTCGTGCGGCGGTTATGAATCGTGGTATGCACCAGAATCGTTGAGCCGGAAAGGTGGAGCAGGGCATTCATGAAGGAACTGACGTATGAGCAATACCGCAGACGACCGCAGCCAGCTCTGCTGGGCGCAGAAACCGCTTCAAGAGTTTCGGGTCATATGATGCGCTCCGCCAGCCCTCAGCTTGCCGTTCAGCCTGCACGCGTCGGCAGTCCTTCGCGCGGAGCATTCCATTCCGGATATGGCGAAACGTGGGCAAAGGCGATACTCATAGGCGAGCACAGCGCAGTCTATGGCTATCCTGCAGTGGCGCTTCCCCTGCACAGCCTGAAGATGAAGGCGTGGGCAACACCGAATCTCAGCGGCAGACACGAATTGCGAGCCTTGGGATTCAGCGGGCCCTTGGAGGAATCCGGTGAACGATTCGCCGGCATTCGAAGAGCGGTGGCCGTTGCAGAGGAATTCGTCTCACCAAGACGCTGGTCGGCTTTCACCCTCGTGACCGAGGCGGATTTTCCAGCCGAACGAGGACTGGGTTCTTCGGCGGCCGCGGCTGGAGCCGTTATTCGAGCAGTGCTGGATGCCTACGGAATCAGCGCCACTCCTCAGGAACTGTTTGAACTTACCAATCGTGCAGAAATGGTTACCCACGGCCACCCGTCCGGCCTGGATTCGGCAACCACATGTTCGCGAAACGCCGTGATGCTCAGCGCAGGCAGAATCTCACAGCTATCCATACAATCTTCAGGTGTTGTGATCATTGCCGATTCGGGAATCTGTGGAAGTACGCGAGAGGCCGTCGGCAGCGTCCGCAGCCAGTACGAGCAGAACAAGCCCCGCGTCGATGCCATTCTCGCGGAGCTCGGAACTCTGGGCTCGCAGTCCGTGAACGACCTTCAACGAGGTGCTATCGAGGATTTGGGCATTCACATGAACGCTGCCCACATTCTGCTCGCCCAACTCAAGGTAAGCGACCCAACCTTGAACAGGCTGGTCAGCGCAGCGCGCGAAGCCGGAGCGTTGGGTGCGAAGATGACAGGCGGTGGACTCGGTGGCTGCATCGTCTCACTCGCCGCAGACCAGAATCAGGCCGATATGATTGTGCGCAGACTCAGGCAGGCTGGTGCGCGAGGCGTCTGGTCACATAGAATCGGAGCCGTCGCATGAGACCGGAGAGTGCTCGAAGCAACGCTCAGAACAAGACTCAGGCTTCACAGGCTTTACAGCCATCACAGGCATCTCAAGGGCCTTCCGAGGCGATGCAGGCAACCGCAAGGGCAAACGCCAACATAGCTCTCGTAAAATACTGGGGCAAGGCAGACGAATCACTGATCATTCCCCATGCATCAAGCCTTTCCCTGACCGTCGATGGACTCGGCACGACCACGCAGGTCACCTTCCATGACGGCACATCCGGCAAGGCAGCGGCATCGAAGCATGAATCCGAGGAGTCAGACGAAACCGGCGACACTCTGACCATTGACGGCGAGCGGCACCAAGGCAAGGCATTGCACAGGGTGAGCGCCTTCCTTGACAGAATTCGCGAACTCGCGGGAATTCAGGCCCGTGCCAACGTCATCTCATGCAACACCGTGCCGTATGCGGCTGGACTGGCGAGCTCCGCATCCGCCTTCGCAGCGCTTGCAGCGGCGGCTTCGCATGCTGCCGGTCTGCATATGGACGACAGGGACCTTTCAAGACTGGCACGATACGGTTCAGGTTCAGCCTCGCGTTCCATCTACGCTGGTTTGGCAGTCTGGCACGCAGGTCATGACGACGCAAGCTCATATGCCGAAGCAATCGCGTCGCTGCTTGAATCCGAGGGCGCTTCGGCTGATGCAGCCGAATCTGCACGCGATTTCGGCATGCATCTGGCGATGATCGTCATACTGATCTCTAACAAGAAGAAGGCCATCTCAAGCCGTGCGGCCATGCACCGTTCGGTCGAGACCTCGCCCTTGTACAGACCCTGGATTCAATCATGCAAGGATGATCTACGGCAGGCCATCACCGCCGTCAGGCGAGGCGACATCGAGATGCTTGGAACGGTGACTGAAAGAAACTCCTACGGCATGCATGCCACGATGATGACGGCTCAGCCGCCTGTGCTGTTTTGGCAGCCAGAAACGGTGGAGGCATTGCACGCGGTTGAGGATCTCCGCGCCAGCGGCTTGGGGGCCTGGTCTACGATGGATGCGGGACCGAATGTCAAGGTGCTCACGTCTGCCAAGGATGCGGTTCGAGTATGCGAAGCACTGCGCGAGCGCATGCCCGAGCGCGATATCCGCATACACATGGCCGGGGAAGGTGTCCGAATACTGGATAAAAATTTGGACATGCACAGTCGTGTCCAGTGATGACGTCGCACATGGAAACCGGACGAAGGACGAGGATTTGGAAGAGACAGCTACTGGCAGAGCACCTGGAAAACTCTATGTGGCAGGTGAATATGCGGTTGTCGAACCCGGCCATCGCGCGATCGTCGTCGCGGTAAACCGTTTTCTTGTCGTGCAGGTTCGAGCCTCCCAGCATGGCTCCTCTCAAGGATCATTGCAGTCGAGCAGATTGACGCAGCAGTCTGTTCGCTGGCATCGCAGCCAGGACACGATAGTCGTAGACTCCGCAGACCAATCGGGCTGGGGATTTATCATCAACGCCATCCGCATGGTCGAAAAACTTGCATGTGAAGCGGGAACATCGTTGACATACTGCGATATCGCTGTGTCAAGCAGCTTGGACGATGCATCGGGAAAGAAATATGGCCTTGGCTCTTCAGCCGCGGTCACCGTTGCCACGGTTCAGGCACTCTGCAGCTTCTACGGCCTTGACGTCAGTGAAATGGAACGTTACAAACTCGCCTTCCTAGCAGCGAACGAAGTGCAATCCTCCGGTTCGGGCGGCGACATCGCTGCAGGCACCTTTCAGGGCTGCATTGCATACAGTTCGCCGGACCGTGCATGGATATCGTCACACAGCGCAGAGGCATCGCTGAGCGTTGCACAGCTTATCCAGATGGATTGGCCGGGATTGTCAATCGAACGTCTGCCAATACCCAAGGCCATGCGCTTCCTCGTCGGATGGACAGGAGCACCCGCTTCGACTCCTGAACTGGTCGCCAACGTTCAGCACAGCGTGCATCAAGAAGACACGCATCAGCATCATGCACCGTCCGATCACCCTGAGCGCAGCTACGCACAGTTCATACAGCGCAGCGATGCCTGCGTCCAATCCATGGCTCACGCCTTCAGACATGGCGATATCGCTGCAATCCAGACACAGATTCGAGAGGCGAGGCAAACTTTGCTCAGTCTCACCGAGATAACCGGCGCAGTCGTTGAAACACCGGCATTGCATCGTTTGGTGAGCATTGCCGAATCCCACGGCGCTGCAGCAAAAAGTTCTGGAGCAGGGGGAGGCGATTGCGGCATCGCCATCTGTGGAATGGACGTTGATGCGCATGCGATTCAGCACGACTGGCATGAATGCGGCATCGAGGCTTTGGACCTGCACATCAGCACGGGGGACGAATAACCATGTCAAGCAGTAGCAAGCATGAACACCCTGATTTCTCAAGTTTCTCAAGATTCCCAGCTTCCACTGACGCATCCCGTGCATCAGACGAGCAGATTCATACAGCCGCGGAACGCTCGCATGCTCGCAAGGACGACCATGTGAGACTGGCAAACAGCCAGCACGAGGCCGAAAGCCGTAATGCCTTTGACGATGTCAGATTCGTTCACAACAGCTTCCCCGACATTGCCGTCAACGACGTTGATCTCCACACGGACGTGCTTGGCGCACGCTGGGAGCTACCCTTCTATATCAACGCCATGACCGGAGGTTCCGAACACACCGGAGCCGTGAATGCATCGCTGGCAGAGGCCGCCAACGCGACAGGCATCTCCATAGCCTCGGGCTCACAGCACGCAGCCTTGCGCGATCCGACGCTCACGCCTACGTTCGCAACGCTCAGAGAGCACACGCAAGGCTTTCTCATAGCCAATGTCGGGCCGAGCGTGACTGCCGCACAGGCGCAGCAGGCCGTCGAGATGATTGACGCCAATGCCCTGCAAATCCACGTCAACGCAGCCCAGGAGATCGTCATGCCTGAAGGCGACCGTGACTTCAGCGAGTGGAAGGCGACCATCGATGCGATTGCGCAGACGGTTCAGGTTCCCGTCATCGTCAAAGAGGTCGGCTTCGGCATGAGCCAGGCAACGATCCGATATCTGGGCACCACGCAGGTAGCCGCAATCGACGTGAGCGGCAAAGGCGGGACCGACTTCATCTCCATCGAGAATCAGCGCAGGCAGCGTCTCGAATTCAGCTACATGACCGGATGGGGAGAATCAACGGTGCTGAGTCTGATGAACGCTGCCGCAGTGAACCATGATTCGTGCCGTAAACCCAGCATCATTCAAGAAGAGGCGCAACAACATCGTGCCAAGCCGCAGGTGATCGCTTCCGGTGGTGTCAGAACGCCACTTGACATTGCCGTGGCGCTATCCATGGGTGCTCAGGCAGTCGGGGTTTCCGGGCATTTCCTGCATACGCTGATGACATCCGGCACGGATGGCCTGATTGCAGAAATCGAACGGTGGAAGCAGCAGCTACGCTCCATCATGACCTTGCTAGGAGCACGTTCTGTCGCGGAGCTATCGAAGACTGATCTTCTCATCACCGGAAAGACGGCGCAGGAGGCCGAACTGCTCGGAATTTCACTGAAAGGCTATGCAAATCGCTCGGTTCAGTGAGTGGACTACTATTAATATGTCCTTTTTGCATAATCAGATTTTCTGATGAACACCATGGTGACATCGTTGGGAGAAAGCCGTCTGCATGACGGCAGTTGGTTGAGAGCGAGATAGGGAAACGGCCGGTTGAGACTGGCGATGGACGCAATAAGAGAGCAGTTGAGCACGACTGCAGAAGGCGAGTAAGCGACTCGATGACAGTTGAGATGACGGAAACAGTACCGGAGCGGCAAATTCGGCGATATTTCGGGACTCGAGCATATAACCGCGCATATGAGGTGATATCCAGCGGACGCATGCATTCCATGAGAAGCGCGAAGAAACATGAAGGCACGCCAGACGCTCAGCTCATGCTCTCCGCAGAGGTAGAAAGCACCGCTCCCGTGGTTTCCACGCGATTCCACTCATCAGTTGGCAGCGCCGACTACCAGGTCAGCGCCGCGATTCGGATTCCAGACGGTAAGATCATATCGATCTCATGCACGTGCCCCGCCTTCAATCGCATGGGCGCAGGCTGCAAACACACCGTTGCACTGATCAAGCAATATAACGAACATCCCGAACTGTTCCTCGGCTCAAGCGTGCCACGCGCTCCCTTGCAACACAAGGCGAGTCATAAAGGCACTACGCGAATCCTGAGAAGGTTCATGCGTCAGCGCGATGCCGAGCAAAGTGCCGAGGCCAAAAACCGTCAGATAGCGCTCTTGAAGGAAATCAGCACCGTATCCGAGGCGGCAGGTGGCCATGCACATTCGGACATGCGCAAGAACATGCCTGACGGCAGCGTGCGCCTACACCCGAGCATCGAATGTGCTGCGCGTGGCTGGTCGCTGCGGCTTCGCATCCTTGTGCCTTCACGCAACATCAACTATGTGGTCAAGGACATTCAGGGCATGATCGACGCCTTTCGCGCTCGCGACTATTTCTCGTATGGTCAGCGTCTTTCTTTCATCCATACGATGGAAGCTCTCGAGCCACGTTCTCGTGAGGTACTGGGCATCGTTGACCGTGCTCTCGAAATCCGAAAGAGTCTGGCTTCCGAACGCAGCTCAGGCTATTATGCGGAGCATTATCAGCCGAAGATAGCAGTGCTGCAACTTTCTGACTCTGAGACCGCAGAATTGCTGGAACTGTTCGTCGGCTCGGACGAAACCATCGACTATGCCCCGCCGCAGGAACTCTTCGAGGCTTCCGGCCCGGCGCGTGTGGTTGACGGCGATCCCGATCTGGGGATTCGGATTGTCCCCGAGCATGGCTCAGCAGAGCACAATTCTTCAGATATGAAATCTACTGATCTGGAATCTACTGAGAGGTCTGATTCCTTCCAGTCGCAGACCGATCACGATTCGGGATATCTTATTCAGCATGCCGCTGTCGCCGAACGGTTCATCCCTGGCAGGAATTCATCCTTCGTGGTGATTCGTCCCGTTGAAACACCTTCGCGCACCGTGCAGGCAATCGAAAGGAATGCGGCTCTTGCAGCCTTGGCCGACACGTCGAAAGCTTCAACATCGAATCCTTCAACATCGATGCCTTCTCTGGCTTCGCAGAGCATGGTCGTCAACCAGGCTGTTATTTATCGTTGCAGTCAGTATTTCGTGAACCATCGTGAGCTTATCTCAGCCCTCTGCGCTGAGGGCGATCCAGATGGGCTCTATCTCGGTGAGGATGATGTGGAGGCCTTCACTCGCACCATTCTGCCATTTCTTGCTGCCCCTGCTGAAGTGCAGGCTGCGTCAGAGAACAGCGATGCCGCAAACGCTGTCCATACAGACGCTGCCCATACAGACTCTGGCAGTGCCAGCTCTGGCAATCAGCCATCACGTTCTGTAAGGCAGAACCATATCATCGCGGAAGTCCCGGAAGAACTGTTGCAGCTGCGCACCGAACCCTGCCTCATCGAGTGCTATCTCGACCGTGACAGTGAAGGCATCACCTGCGATGTGCAGGCCAGATATGGTGATGTGAGCTTCCACGTATTTTCTGGAATCGACGTCAACGACAGCAAGGGAATCAAACGCGACAGAGACACCGAACGCTTGGCGGTCGAGGCAGTGCGCCAATACTTCCCCATGCCTGAGGGCACGACCGCACGCATCGAAGAATCCGACAACAAGGCAATATACAAGCTCATCACCGAGGGATTGACCATCTTGAAAAGCCTCGGCACTGTATTTGCAACGCCAGCCTTCGATGGACTGACCGACATGCCGAAGCCAATCATTGGCGTTGGCCTGAACATGAAATCTGGGCTGGTCGAGATTTCACCGATTGCCGACGAAATCGACCCGGATGAGGTGCAAGAGCTGCTGCAAAGCTACCGCAAGCATCGCCGCTTCCACAGACTGCGCAACGGCACCTTCATCGACATGGGAACGGTCGATACCCACAAACTCGACGATATCGCCGACGACCTTGCCATCAAGCAGAGCGCATTTGCGTCAGGCAGCGTCGAGCTGCCCGCTTTCGAAGCGTATTACCTCGATAGTCAGGTTCCTGATTCTGCGAAATCCGACAGCTTCAAGGCATATGTGCAGGAGTTGAAGGTCATAGACCCATCCCGATATTCCTTGCCTGAATCCTTGCAGGGTGTGCTGCGGCCATATCAGGCGGAGGGCTTCAGATGGCTGAGCGCCGTGTGCGACAAGGGATTCGGTGGCATTCTGGCAGACGAGATGGGCTTGGGCAAGACCGCACAGCTGCTTTCCTTCCTGCTGGCTCGCCAGAAGGAAGCGAGAGCGACGGGACCCAACCTGATCGTATGCCCGGCATCACTGGTCTATAACTGGGCTGCAGAAGCTGAGAAGTTCGCTCCAGAATTGAAGGTCGTGGTGGCGTCGGGCACGAAGTCCGAACGTCATGAATTGCTGGAACAGGCACGAGCGTCGAGCGTTGACCGAGCGGAGCACGCCACATCCTCGGCAAAGGCTCCCGACGTGATCATCACGTCATATGACCTGCTACGCCGCGACCTGAGCGACTATAAGACCTTGGAATGCTATTGCATGGTGCTGGACGAGGCACAATATGTCAAGAATCATGCCACCAAGTCATCTCGTGCCGTGCGATCGATCAAGACGCTGCATCGATTTGCCCTGACAGGTACGCCAATCGAGAATCGTCTTTCGGAACTGTGGAGCATCTTCGACTTCCTGATGCCGGGAATCCTAGGATCCTATGCCCACTTCCGTGAACGCTTTGAAATGCCCATTCTGAGCGGTGACCGGCATGTTCAGATGAAGCTGCAAGGGTTCATCGGGCCGTTCATCATACGACGTCTGAAGTCTGAAGTGCTGAAGGACCTGCCTGACAAGATCGAAAATGTCATCACCGTGAAACTTCAGGGAGAGCAGCGAAAGCTCTATGCCGCACTGGAACAGCGTCTACGCGATACGCTTACGCATCAGACCGATCCCGATTTCACAGAGGGGAAGCTGCTCGTCTTGGCTCAGCTCACCAAGTTGCGCCAGGTATGCTGCGACCCACGCCTGCTCTTTGCCGATGCAGCAGCAGGCAAGGGCGAATCCGCAAAGTTGGATGCCATCGAAGATCTGGTGTCAACATCTCAGGATGGCGGACGCAAGATGCTCATCTTCTCGCAGTTCACAAGCTATCTCGACTTGATCGCGGAACGTCTCCGCGCAGACGGTGTGGCATACGATGTCATAACAGGAGCAACGCCGAAGAAGAAGCGTCTCGATCTGGTCAACCAGTTCAACAAGGACGATACGCCAGTGTTCCTGATTTCATTGAAAGCCGGGAATACAGGCTTGAATCTGACCGGCGCATGCGTGGTGGTGCATGCCGATCCGTGGTGGAATGCTGCTGCGCAGAATCAGGCGACCGATCGTGCTCACCGCATCGGTCAGACGCAGGATGTCAATGTCTATCAGGTCGTAGCTCAAGACACCATTGAGGAGCGAATCCTGAAGCTTCAGCATTCCAAGTCTGATCTTGCTTCCCGCTTCGTGGATTCCGCATCCCGTTCCGGCCAGTCCATGTCGTCCCTGACCAAGGACGATCTGCTCTCGCTGCTTTCGTGAGCGACAGAGGTGTTCCAACACGCTTTTGCCATACGTAACCGGTCACTGAATCATCGGCGGTGGTAGCATTTTTCGCATGGGGGTGCGTGATTGAGCGAATCTGAACATGGCCATGGCAAGGGCCCGAAACATGAGCATAGACAAGAGAAGAGTCGGCAGCGCAGAGTCTCGCGCTCTGGACGCCGCACCTCGGCGATGTTCGCATTCGGCATTCCCATCGGGCTTGTTGCATTCTTTCTTGGGAAGAGCATTCCGACAGCATTCGTGATCGGATGGGTCAGCGCATGCCTGTTCTATCTGGTACGCGTATGGCTGCGCATCGCCAGGCTCGACGGCGAGAGAACCCGCGAACATGCACAGGGCGAGGATCCATCACGGACCATTGCAGATATTGTGATCGTGGTTTCCAGCATGGTCTCCGTGGCGGCGCTTGTCATCATGATGAGCACAAGTCATGCCTCGCGCGAGCACACTCTGCCGATGGCAGCGCTGACCTTATCGAGCATTCTGCTCACCTGGGGACTGATTCATACCCTCTATACACTCAGATATGCCGGAATGTACTACGGTCTGGATCATGGATGCGTCGATTTTCCCGGCACGAAAAACCCGCAATACAGCGACTTTGCCTATCTCGCCTTCACGATGGGCATGACGTTTCAGGTCTCCGACACCGCTCTGACAACTCAAGCCATCCGCAAGACCGCGCTGTTCCATACCTTGCTTTCATACCTCTTCAATACGCTGCTGATCGGCGCAACCGTCAATTTTCTCGCTGGCGCGATGCTATGAAACTGTGAAACTGTGAAGCTATGAAACCGTGATGCTGTGCAGCATTGACCAGTTTCAGACGGCCGTCGGGCACGGCTTGAATGTCGTTACACTGATAGAGAGCGAAAAAGAATGCGGAGGATGGTGTGAAAGAGCATCTCAGTGGTAATCAGATCGATCAAAAGACGCTGAAAGTCACGGTATATTGCGGAGCCGCAACAGGCAACGATCCCACCTATGCGGATTGGGCAGACCGGTTGGGCACATGGATTGCCGACTCGAATGGTGAGCTGATATTCGGCGCAGGAGGCGTTGGACTCATGGGCATCGTTGCTAAGAGCGTCCTGAAGCATGGCGGTTCTGCGCATGGCATCATTCCCCAGGCGCTCGCGGAACGCGAACCGCCATACGAAGGATTGACGACCGTTGAAGTCGTGCGTGACATGGACGAACGCAAGCGTCGCATGATGGAACTTGGCGATGTATATATCGCATTCCCGGGCGGCCCAGGAACCGTCGAGGAGATCACCGAGGCATTTTCGTGGACCAGGATAGGCCTGACTTCGAAACCATGTGTCTTCTTCAATCTGGATGGTTACTGGGATCCAATGCGTACTATGTATCAGCGCATGGTTGACAACGGTTTCCTCAACCAAGGCTCATTCGACAAGCTGCTGTTCGCCAATTCCTTTGATGACATCATCCCGTGGGTCAGGCAATACGTTCCGCCAACGGTCCGCACCTACACGCGTACCCAATGAATGCCCTCACAACGTCATGCGGTCACGCTTCCGGTTTTTCTAGGAGAGGTGAAGGAGATCGCCTACCGTTCTGATTCAGCATTCAACAACGTTCACGGCCAGACCGCCACGGGAAGTTTCCTTATATTTATCCATCATGTCGTGACCGGTCTGCTTCATCGTGTTGATTGCCTGATCGAGGCTTACCATATGTTTGCCTTCGGCGAGCAGAGAGATGCGCGCTGCATTGATGGCAGTCATGCTTGCCATGGCATTGCGTTCTATGCAAGGTATCTGAACAAGCCCTGCAACAGGGTCACAGGTCAGTCCAAGGTGATGTTCGATACCAATTTCCGCTGCGTTCTCAATCTGGGCGGGTGTACCACCAAGCACGGCGCATAGGCCAGCGGCCGCCATCGAGCAGGCAGAACCGACCTCTCCCTGGCATCCGACCTCAGCGCCAGAAATTGAGGCATTTCTTTTGAAGAGATAGCCGACTGCACCAGCAGTGAGTAGAAAGCGTTCGATGCCGCGAATGTTCGCCCCTGGTACGAAATACCAGTAATAATGGAGTACGGCTGGAATAATGCCAGCAGAACCGTTGGTGGGAGCGGTGACGATTCGTCCGCCACTGGCATTTTCCTCGCTCACTGCCAAGGCAAAAAGATCCACCCACTCCATTTCCTTTTCTTTCAGCGAGGCTTCGAAGGAATGGTTGCTTTCGCCCAATATGTCGATGTCAGCGGGCTTGAGACTGCGATAGATATGGGCTGCGCGTCGAGGCACATGCAGTCCGCCGGGCAGCGTTTCTCGCTTGCTGGTGCAGCCAGCCTGAACGCAGGAATGCATGATATGCCAGATCGAATCCAGTCCGGCAACAATGTCAGCTTCTGGACGAGAGGCCTTCTCATTGGCCATCATGATCGCTTCAATGCTCATGTGCTTGGCGTCGCACAGTGCGAGCAACTCGTCACATGTGGCAAAGTCATAGGGAACTGGAGCCGAGTCGCTGTCTTCATTGGCGGGAACATCGCCGATGTCGCCCTGTGAAGTGTCGCTGGCCGGAGTGGTTGTCTCGGCAAGCCATGTCGAATCGGCTGTCGCATTGTCATGCAGGCCGACGAGAGGGTCATGGGGTGTTCCCTTTCTGATGAAACCGCCTCCTATGGAATACCAGACCTGCTCATCCAATACGCTGCCTGCGCCGTCGAATGCTTGGAATCTCATGCCGTTTGGGTGGAGCAGCATGCGCTTCCAGCGCTCAAACACGATGTCTTCGCCATAGTCGAAGGCAATGCGGTGCGTGCCCATCAGATTCAGCGATGAGCTATGCTCGCAGCTCTGCACGATTTCGGCCATGTGATCGGTGTCGACATCAGCGGGCGTTGCACCTTCGAGACCGGCAAGAATGGCGCGGTCAGTGCCATGTCCGAGACCGGTAAGCGCCAGCGAACCGTAGAGCGTCACCCTGATGCGTCTGATGGCACACAGCACCCCGCCATCAATTCCGCCAATTCCACCATCGATTCCATGGTCATCCACAGAGCCGATGAACGCTCGCGCTGCGCACATTGGGCCAACGGTATGCGACGATGACGGCCCCACGCCGATACTGAAGATGTCTTGAATGCTCAGCATGCTGCTTTCCCTTCCTTGGAAAAGCGTATAACCGAAATGATTCAAACAGATATACATATGCTCACTCACAGCGAACACCGTCATGAAGCACCATGTCAGAACGTGTATGGACAGCATTGAAACACCGACCATGCTCTTCAACGGGCTCTTCAACATGCTCTTCGCTGAGGGGAAAGTTTCATGATTCAGGACTGCCGGTGATGATTACGATGGCATCATGCAAGAAAATTCAACAATGAACGCGATCGTAATCAATCAGACGGAACCGCATGACGATTCGCAGAGCTTCCGCGATGCGGTCGTGGATCGACCGGCTCAACCGCAGCACAGAGATCTTCTCGTCAGAATTCACGCCATCTCCATCAATCCCGTCGATACGAAGATATACGCATCGATGAAGTCACAGCCCACCGCTGACGCTACTCGAATTCTTGGGTGGGATGCAGTTGGCGAGGTCGTTGCAGCTGGCCCCGACGCGAAGCTCTTCCACGAAGGCGAGCGAGTCTGGTACGCAGGAGATGTGACTCGGCAGGGTTCGTACGCTGAATATCAGTTGGTTGATGAACGAATCGTTGGACATGCTCCTACCAGTCTTGATGATGCCCATGCTGCAGCGATGCCCCTGACAAGCATCACCGCATGGGAGGCATTGTTCGACAAGCTGGGCATCGAGCATGACTCCGAGTCTGAAGCGACCAACTCAACCCGCCCCCAGGTCTCCGACACGTCGAAGCGGCAGACGCTGCTCGTCGTCGGCGCGGCAGGTGGAGTGGGATCCATGATCATCCAGTTCGCACATCGCTTGACGACGCTCAGGATCATAGCCTTGGCCTCCAGAGACGAATCGAAGCAATGGGCACTCGATATGGGTGCCGATGAGGTAGTCGATTATCATAGCGATGATCTTGCACAGCAGATACAGAAGCTCGCACCAGAGGGCGTCGATTGGATTTTCAGCGCCTACAGCAAAAGCAATATTGGGCTGTACAACACGGTGATGAAGCCATTCGGAGAGATTGTGGCGATTGATGACCAGACCGATCTCGACTGGTATTCTCTGATGGACAAGGCACTCTCGTGGCATTGGGAATTCATGTTCGCACGCTCGAAGCATCACGCGCCCGACATGATTCGGCAACATGAGATTCTCGATACCGTTGCCAATCTTGTCGACTCGGGCATCATTCGCAGCGCCTTGACACAGCAGCTCAGCCCTATACACGCAGACTCCATCAACAAGGCTCACCTCATGGTGAAAAGCGGGCACATGGTCGGCAAGGTTGCCATTGCGGATAAGCCACAGGAGTAGATCCTTCACCTCGTCCATCTAGCGAAAGTTTTCGGTATAGTTCCAAGGTTTTCTTCTCACAACGTATGTCTGGGTCCAGCTTGGTATAGAATTGACTGGCATTGATGCAGGGGGAGTTTTCATAGGGGAAGCAGAGCAAGCGTATCGGTGACGTGGCTGGCTCTGTCGTATGAGCAAGCTTCCATACACGGCTCAATCGTCTTGCGGGTCAATGAAGCGCGACCCATTGCAAGCCACACAAGAGAACAATCACAGAACAAGGGTTTCGAGGGCGATATTCCTCATGTACGTCAAAACCAATACCAATACGACGGCGAACAACTATCGCTGGATCATGCCATACTGCCGACCTGACCTGCCCCGCGTGGTAGCGGCCGCAGTCCTGTTCATCGTTGACAAGATCATGGTCATGATGGTTCCCATCATCGCCGGCATGATCGTCGATCAGGTCATCGTCAACCATCATGAGGATCGTCTTGTCAGACTATGCCTGTCCATGGTTGGCGTGACCGCAATCCGCGTGTGCGCACGCTACGGATACCAGATGCTGATGGAGCGCTTCGGACAGAATTCGATTTTCCGGCTTGTCAGCGACGAATACGAAAAACTGCACGGTCTGGATTTTCCCTACTTCAACCACACCCGCACCGGCGACATCATGAGCCGCATGACTTCGGACACGGATGCAATACGCCACTTCCTCTCATGGGTGCTCTACAACGCAACGGATTGCATTGTCCTCTTTGTCGGTTCGCTGGCCATGATGTTTACGATCGATTGGCGTCTGGCACTCGCTCTGGCCTGTGTCACCCCGTTCCTTTACTACTTCACGCGAGAGCTTTCGAAGCATGCCCATCCGCTGTTCTTCGATATCAGGAATTCGCTGGCACGCATGAATTCGATGGTCGAAGAGAACATCGAAGGCAATCGTGTGGTCAAGGCCTTCGTGCGCGAACCGTATGAGACGAAGGTATTCGATACCCATAACGACGATTACATGCAACGCAACATGAAGCTGGCTTACAACAGCCGAAAATACATGCCATGGATGGATGGAGCATCCTTCATTCTGCAGCTGATCACCCTGGTCTTCGGAGGATGGCTCATCATCAAAGGCATGATGACACTGGGGGATCTGGTCGTGTTCAACAGCTATCTATGGATGATCGACGGCCCTGTCCGCCAATCGGGATGGCTGGTGAATGATGTCGAACGATTCAACGCCTCGTGCATAAAGATCCGCTCATTGCTCAATTCCAGCTCCAATATCGTCGAACGGGTCGGTGCAGACGCTTCCGTGAATCGAGCCCTGCAGATTCGTAAACAGGTGGGCGAGTCGGAGTCGCTCACCCCCGGACGAATCAGTGGAGAGATTCACTTCGAACATGTCAGCTTTGCCTTTGCCGACGACCCTCAGACCCCGATTCTCAAGGATTTGAACTTTTTCGTCCCTGTCGGGTCAAAGCTTGGCATCCTGGGCGAGACCGGATCCGGCAAATCCACGCTCGTCAACCTGATTGCCAGATTCTACGATCCAACGGCAGGCAGAGTGCTGCTCGACGGCATCGATGCGCGCGACTGGCCGATAGCGCAGCTGCGGTCGCAGGTCAGCATCGTCGCGCAAGACACCTTCCTGTTCTCTGACACCATTGACAGCAACATTTCATTCGGCATGGATGCCCGAGACGAGCAGCATGTGCGCAACATGGCTTCGATTGCCGGAGCGGACAGTTTCATTCGCAATATGCCAGAAGGCTACAACACGATTGTCGGCGAACGCGGAGTCGGATTATCCGGCGGCCAGAAGCAGCGTCTGAGCCTGGCGCGTGCGCTGGCCGACGATCCGTCGATTCTGATACTTGACGACACGACATCCGCCGTTGACATGGAGACGGAAGTGTTGATTCAGGAGCATCTGCGTGAACTCGACAGCAAGAAAACCATCGTGACAATCGCCCACAGAATCTCTTCCATCAAGGACTGCGATCTGATTCTGGTGCTCGAACACGGTCAGATCGTCGAACGAGGCAACCACGAGCAGCTTGTAGCAGCACACGGCAGATACTGGGAAATCTACAGCAAGCAGCTGGGACTGCAGTCAGGCCAGTCCGCAGGGTACGAGGACTAGGAGCAACGAAAGAACGATGGCAAAGCAACGCGATACGCATGCACACGAGCGCAACGACAAGGAATCACAGGGCGCTCAGCAAAGAAATACCTTCCGCGAAGACGAAGAGCTTGAAGAGCAGATCAACATTCACGACATCGCAAGAGTTGGAGCATACCTCAAGCCCTATCTTGGCAAGGTCATGAAGATTCTGGTCGTCGTCATCGTCATGAGCTGCATCGAAGTCGCGATTCCGTATCTGACGAAAATCGTGATTGATTCGGTGATCCCATCCAAAAGCATTCACAATCTGCTCATGCTGGGCGCAGTGTTTCTCGTGGCCGTTATCGCCTATGAGCTCTGCCTCAGATACCGCACGGTATCAATAACCCTTGTCGGTCAGCTCATGCTCAAGGACATGCGCAGGCAGCTGTTCACGCATATTCAGACACTGCCCTTCTCCTACTTCGATTCGCGACCGCACGGCAAGATTCTGATTCGCGTGGTGAACTATGTCAACACGCTTTCCGACACCTTGAGCTCTGGCCTGATCAGCGTTATTTCTGACGTATTCACCTTCATCATCACCTTGATCGTGATGTTCGCCATCGACTGGAAGCTCGCGCTGTGGTCGCTGCTGCTCTTCCCTGCGCTTATGGTGTGGGTCAGAATACTGCAGCATTACCAGCGCAAGGCATACCAGGTACTGTCGAACAAGCAGAGCAATCTCAACGCGTATGTGCATGAGTCCATTGCCGGCGTCAAGACCACGCAGACCTTCGCTCAGGAGAGCTCACAGTTCAGAACCTTCCAGGAGCAGCAGAGCGATGTCAGAGCATCCTGGATGAAGGCAGTGCACATCCAGTTCCTGATGTGGCCCGGCGTGCAGGTGATCTCATCCATGACCATTGCCCTGATCTATTATCTGGGAATCATGCATGTCGCGGGTGTGGGCGTCACCACCGGCGTTCTGATCGCGTTCGTGGGGTATGCAAACAATTTCTGGAACCCTGTCATCAACATCGGCAACTTCTACAATCAGCTCGTCACCTGTTCCGCCTATCTCGAGCGTATCTTCGAAACCCTCGATGTGAAATCGGAGATTCGCAACAGCGCCAACGCCGTTGAGCTACCACAGATCAGAGGACAGGTCGATTTCAACGATGTCGTCTTCCGCTACGAGCCGGAAGGACGCAATATTTTGAACCTGGTCGATTTCCATGTCAAGCCAGGCAAGACCGTCGCTCTCGTCGGCCCGACAGGAGCGGGGAAGACGACCATCGTCAACCTGCTTTCGCGATTCTACGATGTTGCCGAAGGGTCGGTAAAGATTGACGGCTATGACCTTCGCGACGTGACACTGGATTCCCTGCGCAAACAGATGGGAGTCATGCTGCAAGACACCTTCATCTTTACCGGCACCATCAAGGACAACATACGATATGGCCGACTCGATGCCACCGACGAAGAGATCGTGGCCGCATCCAAGGCAGTACACGCCGACGAATTCATCAACGGTCTGCCGCATGGATACGATACCAACATCGAAGAGCGGGGATCAACGCTATCGAGCGGGCAACGCCAACTTGTTGCATTCGCAAGGGTATTGCTTGCAGATCCGCGCATTCTGATTCTTGACGAAGCCACCAGCAGCATCGATACGCAGACCGAAGAGGCACTGCAGGCCGGACTCGCACACCTGCTGAAGGGAAGAACCTCATTCATCATCGCTCACAGACTGTCAACCATCGAGAGCGCGGACGAGATCTTCTACATCGATTACGGTCGCATCGTCGAGCATGGCACGCATCAGCAGCTCTTGGCATTGAAAAAGGCGTATTACAGGCTCTACGAATCACAATATGCAATGATCACAACAGCGAACGGCATATGAGCCTTACCCAAGCGATGCCGCATTCCCAGGGAACACTCATGACTTTGTGGTTGATATAGTCAACAGAGATGAATGCTGCGGCCACAAGGAAAACGAGGAATTCAATGCGCTCAAGAACGTTAAGGAATGAACGCATTGAATTCCTTCGCGTATGCGCAATCTTTGGCATTTCAATATTTCATGTGATGCTCGTCTGGTTCCAGCAGGCATCTGGACTCAGCGCCATGCATCCGCAGACCGTCACATCCCATGCAGAAATATTGGCCACCTCGTTTCCATCCATGTGGCTGATGAGCATCATCAACCTACTCGGCGCATGGGGCAATCACGTCTTCTACATGATTTCAGGATTCTTCCTGATCGCCTCCCTTGCCCAAAAATCAAGAAGCAAAGGATTCTGGCGCTCGCAATGCCTCGCCACGCTCAGACGAAGCATCATCATTGTGCTGACACTGGCGTTCTACGTCTGTCTAGCGTTGCTGATCAATGCATATGTGATGCCACTTCCAAGGGTCGGCGGTTCAACATGGCTCGGCATCGATCTCGAATTCATATGGCTGTACCTCATATTCGTAGCGCTCGCCCCTGCAATCGCCTGGATAATCGAACGCGTGGGAAGCTTCAGAGCAGAGATGACCGTGGGCGCGATGCTTATCATCGTCTACCTGCTCAACGGGTATATCGCATTCTTCACACAGGGCAGTCTCGACGGCAGAGGCTTGGGGGACTGGCGCAAGCAAATGAGCGCAGTCACCTATCTCTTCTCCTTCGTCTTCGCCGGACTCATAGGCAAACGATTCAGAGAAGCCCACGAGTCACACAACGCATCCACGCTCTACAAGGCGTTGACATATCTCAAATCTCCGAACATCGTCACAAGACTCATAGCGCTCGCATGCGTCAGTGTTCTAGTACTGACGGGCATTCTTGCCGTCACGGGTCACAACAGCCTTCTCTACGATCTTTCGTTCAAATCGACATCGGTCATCTCATTCGTGCTTGCACTGCTTGCATTGATGCTATGCGTGGTTTCTGCCCGAGGTCATGACGACCGAGCAAGCGCGCGGCCCAGCTCGAAATTCTTCACCGCCATCAATGCTCTTGCCCCCGGAATTCTAGGATTCTATATCGCGCAATCGCTGATGCATGAGCTGTGGTACAAGGCGAGCTACTGTGTCATGCACGCCATCCTTTCACAGGCATCGCTGCATGGCGGGGCTGAGGGCTCTGGACTGCTCATACTATTTTTTGCTTTTGGCATCCTATTCGCAGTCGCTGTGGCCGCTGTCGTATGCCTGTTTGACCGCTTCACGCGTCAACCCGCATTACGGTTGTTGAAACTGGCATGATGAAAGCAGTGCCATCGACGACGAGACCGAGCCGTCGTTCGCTTGTTGCATAATGTGGAAACCTCAAAGCAACAAATGCTTCCTATGGTGTCAGATTAGCCAAATTATTTGGGGAATTCATGGATTTGGTTCATCTACATAGGGGAGATTCTCTTGTCATTCAAGAAACGCTTCATTGCTGTCGCCACATGTGTGACAGCGATTGCATCATTGGCCGCTTGCGGAGGAGTCAAGGCGGATTCGAGTGCCAGTGGCAGCTCGACTATAACAATCGGCACCACCGACCAGATCGTCAGCCTTGATCCAGCAGGCTCATACGATAACGGTTCATATGCCGTACAGATTCAGGTTTTCCCATTCCTGTACGCGCAGAACTACAATTCTTCGCAGGTAAGTCCTGACATTGCGGCCAACGCAGGTACCTGGAGCAGTGACGGCAGCGAATTCACCGTCAAGCTCAAGAGCGGCCTGAAGTTTGCCAACGGCAACACCCTGAACTCAAAGGATGTCAAGTTCTCCTTCGATCGCATCAAGAAGATCAACGACCCGAACGGTCCTTCGTCCTTGCTGGCAAACATTGAATCCATCGCAACTCCTGACGACAACACGGTGGTGTTCAAGGATTCCGTTCCTCACGACGTGACCTTGAAGCAGGTGCTCTCAAGCCCTGCAGGTCCTATCGTCGACGATCAGGTCTTCTCTGCTGACAAGTTGACGCCTGCCAACACCATCGTCAAGGACAATGCCTTCGCTGGCCCTTACAAGCTCACGTCCTTCAAGCTGAACGAAGCGCTTTCGTACGCAAAGAACACAAGCTACAAGGGTCTGACACCAGCCAAGAACTCGAACGTCGATGTCCAATACTTCGCCAATACATCCAATCTGAAGCTCGCAGTTCAAGAGGGACAGGTAGACATCGCATATCGTTCGCTTACGCCAACCGACATTGCCAGCCTCTCGAAGAACAGCAAGGTCAAGGTCGTCAAGGGGCCTGGTGGTGAGGAACGCTTCCTTACCTTCAACTTCAAGACCCAGCCATTCGGTTCATCTCAGAAGGATGCCAGCACGTCAAAGGCAACGGCCGTACGTCATGCAGTCGCCGATCTGATCGACCGCAATGACCTCGCGACATCGGTATACAAGAACACTTACACTCCCATGTATTCCTTCATTCCTGAGGGGTTGAGCGGACACGAAGACACGTTGAAGTCCGCATATGGAGACGGCAAGGGTGCCCCGGATGTCGAGAAGGCAAAGAAGACTCTGCAGGATGCAGGTGTCACCACGCCAGTTACCTTGAACATCCAGTACAACTCGGATCACTATGGTGCGTCCTCAGCAGATGAATATGCGGCAATCAAGACGCAGCTTGAGAAGGACAACGTCTTCAAGGTGAATCTGCAGCAGACTGAATGGACCCAGTACAACAAGGAACGTGTGGTCACCGACTCTTCCGATGGAGCATATCCTGTCTACCAGCTCGGATGGTTCCCTGACTATTCCGATCCAGATAATTACCTGTCTCCATTCTTCAGAGATGGCAACTTCATCAACAACGGCTATGCGAACAGTACAGTGAATGCGCTGATCGTCAAGCAGGCTGGAGAGCAGAATGCTTCAGCGCGCGAGAAGCTGCTGAAGCAGATCCAGACCTTGGAAACCGAAGATCTGTCTACGATTCCGCTGCTTCAGGGTTCTCAGGTTGCCGTTACGGGCAAGGGCGTGAAGGGCGTTGTGCTTGACCCATCCTTCCGCTTCCGCTATGCGTCGGTAACCAAATCCTGACATCGATGATCCGGCCATGCTCATGGTGAATTCAGTGCTGCTGCGCTGAGTTAGCCATGAGCATGGCCGTCACATTCGTATGTGCGATTAAGGAGTTCATGTGTCTGAAGGCAGCATTCAGGGAATGCCGATAGATGGCGATTCCCAACCGACGAGCCCGGTCAAGGCAAAAGCAAAGAAAAATAGAATTTCCAGCGGATTCTTCCGCTTCGTGGTGACGCGATTCCTGCTCATCATTCCCACAGTGTTCATTCTTGTCACCGTCGTATTCTTCGTCATGCGCGCCACGGGAGACCCTATTTCAGCGGCTCTTGGTGGTCGTCTGGCACCTGAAGAATTGCAGCGACGCATTCATGCAGCAGGATATGATCGACCACTGCTTGTGCAATATCTCTCATATCTGTCTGATCTTCTACACGGCAATCTCGGTACGACGCTGACCGATAACCAGCCTGTAAGTTCGATCCTCACCCAATATGGCGCGGCAACGCTGGAACTCTCCATTCTGTCGCTGATCGTTGCCTTGGTCGTCGGCATCCCGCTTGGCCGTCTTGCCGCACGATACCGTGACCGCGCTTCCGATGCGGCCGTTCGCGTGTTTGCCATTCTGTGCTACGCCACCCCGGTGTTCTTCCTGGGGCTTGTGCTGAAACTTATTTTCTCTGTATGGCTTGGCATTCTTCCAAGCTCTGGCAGATCATCGTTGAGCTCTACCATCCAGTTCGACAGGCTGGTCTCGCCAACGGGCCTGTACATCATCGATGCGTTCCAGCTTGGCAATATGCAGGTGCTTGGCGATGTGCTGCTCCATGCGATTCTTCCTGCACTGTCGCTCGGCTTGCTGACTGCAGGCGTATTCATTCGCCTGGTACGAACCAATGTGATATCCACCTACACTTCGGGATATGTCGATGCGGCTCGTTCACGAGGCGTGTCCGAAGGTCGTCTCCTATCCAAGCACGCATGGAAGCCGGCCCTGATCCCCATCATCACCGTCATGGGCATGCAGATAGCGCTCATGCTTGCAGGCGCCGTACTTACCGAGACCACCTTCGAATGGAAGGGGCTGGGTTTCATGCTTGCCCAGTATCTGAAGGCGCGTGACTTCGTTGCGGTGCAGGGCATCGTGATTCTGATAGCAATAATCGTTTCCGTGGTCAACTTCATCGTTGATATCGTGAGCGCCATGATCGACCCGAGAGTGAGGTACTGAAGATGGCATCAGATCCTCAAATCGTTACCGTTCCAGGTGACGCAAGACTTCAGAATCTCAAGAACAAGTCAGGTTCGCCACTGTCCAAACTGCCTATCATTCGCGAGCTGCGTATAGCCGTAGGCTGGCAACGAGGCATGCTGATCACCGGTCTGGCGATCTCCGCAGTGTTTATCGTCCTTGCCATATTCGCTCCTATCATCGCTCCCTATGGTTTCGCCCAGACTACGGATGCCAGCGGCCATGCATTCCCCACGCAGGCAGCGCCCAGCTCGTCACATATCTGGGGAACCACGGTTGGGGGCTTTGACGTGTTCAGCCGCACCATCTGGGGTGCAAGAACGGCAATCATAGCCATCATCGTTGCCGTCATCCTCTCGCTCTTCCTTGGCGTGCTGCTCGGACTCGTATCCGGGTACTTCGGTGGCTGGATCGATCGCGTGCTGGTAGTCATTGCCGACGCAATCTACTCATTCCCGTCATTACTGCTTGCCATTCTGATGGCAATCATGATCTCTGGCGGCCAGTCCAGTCTGGCAGGAGGCATACTCGCTTCTGGCATCTCCATTACGGTCGTGTACATTCCCCAATACTTCCGCACGATTCGTGCAGAGGTGATTCGCATCAAGGAAGCGGCATACGTCGAATCGGCAAAGGTTGTCGGTGCTTCAACATGGCGCATCATGACCAAGCATCTGTTGAAGAATTCGACACGAACCCTGCCTGTCATTCTTACGCTGAACTCGTCAGAAGCCATTCTGACACTTGCAGGACTTGGATTCCTCGGCTTCGGCATTGAACCCACGTCCGCCGCTGAATGGGGATATGACTTGAACCGTGCCGTTGCCGATGTCACGGCTGGTATCTGGTGGACGTCCATCTTCCCTGGCGTGGCAATCGTGCTTATCGTGCTCGGCATCACCCTCGTCGGTGAATCGTTGAACGATCTGGCCGATCCTCGGCTGCGTGCACGCAAGTCAGCTGGTGAAGTCATCGGATCGATTGAGGATACCTCTGTTGACCCGAGTGAAAAGGCCGGACCCTCCAATGAGGCAACCGAAGAGGTTTTCGCCTTGCATCGCAGCATTCCCATCGAACCGGAAGCAGACCATACAGCGGAGGCCAAGAATGAGTGAAACCAACGCACTGCACATGAATCAGAACACGGATGACAGCAGAACTTCCATAAGCAACCACACCAGCAACAATCTGGCACAGATCAAGAATCTGAGTGTCTCGTTCATGACGGACGCTGGTTCGATCAGGGCAATCGACAACATCAGCTTCACCATCCCGAAGAAAACGGTGGTGGGAGTTGTCGGCGAATCCGGTTCTGGAAAATCCGTCACCGCACGATCCATCATCAAGCTGCTGCCTGAAACGGCCACGACTGCCGGTGCAATCTATCTGACGAGCAGAGATGGTAGCCAGGAATTAGAGGTACTTTCGCTGAAGCTCGAAGATCTGCAGCATATGCGCGGCCAGGAAGCCGCCATGGTGTTCCAAGAGCCCAATGCTGTCTTGAATCCGGTATACACGATTGGATGGCAGATTGAAGAGGGTTTGCGGGCTCACGGCATGAGCGACAAGCACGAACTTCGAGCCAAGACCATCGATATCCTGGAGAAGGTCGGCATTCCCGATGCCAAGACGCGTGTTGACTATTACCCGCATCAGTTCTCTGGCGGCCAGAAGCAGCGCATTGTCATAGCCATGGCTTTGGTATTGAATCCTGGTCTGATTCTTGCCGACGAGCCAACCACGGCGCTCGATGTGACCGTGCAGGCTGAGATTCTTGATCTCTTGCGGCTTGCGCGCGATGAATTCGATGCCAGTGTGCTTATCATCACTCACAATATGGGCGTCATTGCCGATATAACGGATCAGGTCGTCGTGATGTATCGCGGCCACGTGGTTGAGCAGGGCGATGTCGAACAGATTTTTTACCATCCGCAAGAGGAGTACACGAAGCGACTTCTGGCTGCGGTTCCTAGGATCGGGCAGAAACTTGTGGTGCGCAACGACAGTGGTGTGGCCATCGAACGCAAAGCCGATTGGCGCACTCAGCCCATTGCGGTCGAGGCCAAGGGACTTACGGTCACCTATCCAGGGCATCTCTTGCAGCCTGACTTCGTTGCGGTGAAGAATGTCGACTTTGAGATTCATCAATCTGAAGTGCTGGGTCTTGTGGGCGAATCCGGTTCTGGAAAGTCAACCACCGGTCGTGCCATTGCTGGTCTGCAGAGAATTTCCGACGGTTCGCTCAAGGTTCTCGGTTCCGAGATGAACGGTTTCAAGGAACGCGAATTCAAGCCGAAACGTGCCGATATCGGATTTGTGTTCCAGGATCCCGGCAGCTCATTCAACCCCTTGATGACCATAGCGGAGAACGTTGCAGAGCCTTTGCTGGTTCATAAGAAGTATTCTTCGGTGGCTGATGCAAGCGATTATGTTGGCGACCTCTTGGAAATGGTGCAGCTTCCCAGAACCTATATGAATCGTTTTCCGCATGAGCTTTCCGGTGGGCAGCGTCAGCGCGCTTCTCTGGCAAGAGCATTGGCGCTGAAACCGTCGCTGATTATTGCCGACGAGCCTACTTCTGCGCTGGACGTATCCGTTCAGGCGAAAGTCTTGCAACTCTTCAAGCGATTGCAGGTCGAGATCGGGTTTGCATGCCTGTTCATCACCCACGATTTGGCAGTTGTCGATATGCTCGCAGACCGCATCATGGTCATGCATAAGGGCAGCATCGTCGAGCATGGCGAAGCCGGTCAGATCATGCAGAATCCTCAGAATCCCTATACGCGCAAGCTGTTGGCCTCACTTCCCGTACCCGATCCCCGAGAGCAGAGGAAGCATCGCGAACAGTTGCACGAATTGCTCAAGCAGGAGTAAGACAGTCTGTGTGGCTGGAGACTTGCGAGCAGAGGCAAGAGACAAGGCTTGGTGAACGGTTGAATAATCCCTGGACTATTCAACCGTTTCTCCGCGATATCGCGCCATCATCTGCGATTGAAGCTGTTGAGCGCTGGGCGGAGTCCAGGTAAGGGCATCGGCACCGGCTTGCAGCGTGTTGACAATGGTGTTTTCCGTACTTCCACATGAGGCAAGAATCGGAATCTCAGGGTGATGCGCGCGGATACTCGTCACTGTGGCTGTGGTATTCGCGCCGGCGGCAACATTGATGATCGCGGCACCGGCGAGGATTTTTTCCTCAGTGATTTCGTCGTCTGCAGTGACCGTTGCGATGACTGGAATATCGACCGAATTCATCGCAGCCTCGATGGTTTCGGCAGGGGCGGGAGCGTTGATGACGACCCCGGCAGCGCCCTGCATCTCTGCAACCATTGCAAGCTCAACGACACGTGTGCCGGTAGTCGTTCCGCCACCAACGCCTACGAAAAGCGGCTGTTGAGCCACTATCAGCAGCGCCTGCGTAATCACCGGCTCGCCGGTGAACGGGTAGACGGCCAGAATGGCGTCAGCATTGGTATTCCTGATAACCGCTGCATCCGTAGTGTAAGCGAAAGTTCGGATGGTGTGGCCCTTTACCGTGATGCCACCAGCCTGCGAAGTTGATTCGGGAACTCTCGCGACTGGCGACGTAAGACGACCTTCGACGGTTGCCGTACCCGCCGAGGAACGACTCACCGATGGCGTTGCACTATGCTGCTCAATCGCTATTGACTCACTCGATGAGAACAAGTGCATACTTGGTTTTGCGCTCATTTTTCCCCTTCTTGAAAGTTCGCCTCGCGGAATTCACGCATCGCTTCCTTCATCATCCTACGGCGCTCCACAAATTCATCTTCAGGATATTTTTGCTCAATGTTGTCGATGATTCGCTGTAAATATCCGCTGAACTGTTCCAATTCCTCTGCATTCAGACAATCGAAGGCATCCGCCGCATGCTGCATAGTCTCGTGCAGCTGGTGAGCGGCCTTGATACCCTTTTCCTTGATCTCCACCATCGCGACCCGCCTGTCTCCATCTGAAGGCTTGCGCGAAATATAGCCCTTTGCCTCAAGCTTCCCGAGCAATTGCCCCAAGGCTTGACGACTAAGACCTAAAATCGTAGCGAGATCGCGTTGACTGATGGTGGGCTGCAAGGTAAGAGTAAGCAGCACACGCCCCTGCCCTCGCAAGGCATAATCACCGCCGCCGAAGGCATTATTGGGATTATTCATGCCAAAGGTGTTCATGCGCTCGCGGCCACGTTCGCCCATGCGTACCTGACGAACAGCCATGCGACGTTCAGCCATATGTCGATACGCTCGCTCAGTGGCTTTGTCGTCATCTATTCGGGAAACCTGCGTGCGGATGCGAATCATCATCATGCTGAGTTCGCGCAGTTGATCGAGGACTTTCGGCTTGACTTCTAACTGTTCTCTGCTGTTCTGGCCTGTGTCTGTGGCTGTGTCTGTTGTTGTGCTTGTGTGGGTGTCTGTGTCTGTGCCTGTTCTTGTGCCTTTCCCTGGGGTGGGGGTGCTTTCATCATTGGAATGATATTCGGGGTGATAATTCATTGTGGTTCCCTTGTTCGTTGTGTTTGGTTGAATCTGTTTTGGTTGAGTATGTTTGGTTATGTGGCAGTCTGTGCGGCTGCTCTGTGGCCGTTGTGCGGCTGTTGTGCGGCTGTTGTGCGGCTGGATTGACCGCGATCAGGCTGTTATCATCGTAATTGTCAAGTACCTGACAATTACGATGATATTACTTCTCGCCTGTTTGTCAAGTACTTTACAGTATTGAATAATCGTTGTGAATCCAAGCTTTCTGGTGTGTATCCCGAACAAGTGGCAACTTTTCTCATTACGTTGTATGATGGTTGGCTGTTGCCCCTCTAGCTCAATGGCAGAGCAGCGTCCTTTTAAGTCGTGGGTTCTCGGTTCGAGTCCGAGGGGGGGCACAAATGACGGGGCTTATGCCTCAAAACCATTGCAATTGCAAGGGTCCTTACAATGTCAGTGGGGCAACTTCACGGGGCTTATAGACCCTTTCTGACGGGGCCTATACGTGATACGATGGCACCATGCAAGGGCTAGGGACGGTCTATAAAAAGAGCCGTGTGCGCAAGGATGGCGGCACGCGTGTCTTCTATGTCGCGCAAATTCGCATGACCATCAACGGCGTGTCGCGGCGCATCGAAGGTCAGGGGCAGACGCCAGCGGCAGCGGTGGCTGCACGGGAACGAGCGGTTGCAAAAGCCCTCACCGGCGTAACGCGCACCCCCACCCATACACAAAAACCCGAGTCGGTGCTCGCTCTGATGACCGATTGGAGCGCCACCCGTGACGTGAAACCGAGGACGCGCGAACACACAGCCAGCGTCATTAAAAACCATATAGATGGTATAAATTTGGCTGATAAAAGACTGAGGTCACTGCGCCGCGAGGACATTGAAAGGCTGCTCGACAGCAAAAAGGGATGGACACGATTCGCTGTCTATAAGGTCATGCGAGGCTTCCTGAGCCATGCCCTTACCGAGGGCCTCATCAAAGACGACCCCATGAAAGACATCAAGAAGCCGCACCCGCCGCGCGCAACGGGGGCGAATTCCGCGACGATGGACAAAAGGGTGCGACTCATGCGCGGCATGATTGGGTGGATGAAGACGACAAACTGGATGAAGGACAATCCCATGTATTGGTGTCGAATCCAGCTCGCGCTCGATGGGCTGCGGCCCGGCGAAGCGCGCGGCATCAGCTGGGACGACGTGCTCGATTTGCACGGGACAACCAACACCCACGTACCTCGACTCGTCATACGACGACAACTCGGCTACGCGGATGGAAAGCTCTCGCTGATGCCGGTGAAAGGCGACGCGCCGCGCGTCGTGGTGCTACGCCCAACCACCGCTGAAGCGCTCAAGGCATGGAAAAAACAGCGCGGTGCGCTGCGGCGACGCAAGACGTGGCACCCCCGCGAGGGGATGGAAACCCTCGTCCTTACCCTCGAAGATGGGCGACCATTGCGCCAACAGGATGACGGGAAAATGTGGCGCGCGCTACAGCTGCAAGCGCAGAAAAATTACTCACCGGAGAGACGCGCCCTTTGGCCGATGTCTTACAACAGACACATCGCGGTCTCCATCATGCGGGATTCCGGGGCATCAGCGTCAGCAGTATCAACCATCATGGGGCACAGCATCGCCGTAGAAGACTCGATCTATTACCAGCCACAGACCACGGCGCAGCGCGACGCGATGGCCGCGATGGATGCCTACATCACGACCACCACGACAAAGAAAACGAAAAAATAGCGTCGTCACACGCCCGCAGCCGCATCAAAATCGGCATCGTAAAACGCCCCGCTGCCAGCTTCCTTTGCGGACGCTTCCCACGCGGGGACATAGCCGGGTACGCCTTGCGGACCACCATCGTTGCGCGCGCCCTTCATGGCGTCGTCACGAGATGCATAGGGCAACGGGGTGCTGGGGTCCGGCTTCTCGAAAACGACGCCGTGAGCAAAGCGCCTTAGCAGCGGCGCGCGGTTTTCCGTGAGGCTTGGGTACTGGTCGCGCAGCGCGATGTTGGCGCTGATGACCACCTTTTCCCAGCGCGCCCACGTATGAGAGTTCTTGACATCGACCCGCAGCGGGTAGATGTCAAGAATGCGAAGCAGCTGAGAAAACCTTATGTTGCTTCTGAAATCATCGAGAAGCAAGACGGATTGGCCGCTGTACCCGTCAAACGGGAATGAGGACCCCAAATCAGCGATGAAGACGGTACGACGCCCATACAAATCGAGGATGCCGCGCGTCTTGCCTGAGCCAGCGGGGCCGAAAACATAATCAACGGACACGGCTCGGTCGTGGGCGCCATATGCCTCATCGTCATGGGCGCTAATCATGTCGGCGATGGCCTGACGGTGACGAAGCGCCCAGACACGCCAATGGTCATCATTGATGAAGTCGTTGTAAAACCATCCCGCCGCGATTTTATCGTGGGCATCATCGAAAGTGCTCTTGCGCTGGGTCTGGGCCTCAGTCGGCGCCATGCCCGGCACGTCGAGGTAGCGGCCCACCCACCACGGCCCAGCCACATGACTCTTATCCTTGGTGCAGTAGCTAGCGCAAGCCACGGCGGGCTTCCCGGCCGGCTCACAGTGGGCGTCACCAAACAGGGCGCGGACGCGACTGCCAACAATCTTCCCGGCCCAGTACGCGAACGCTTGGTAGTGTCGGTAACCCGTGGTCGGAGCCACTTCCTCGGAATAGACTGAGGCGGTGGGGAGGATGCTCAAAATCCCATCCACTTCCTCTTTAGAATGCTTCTCGACGCTGATGGTTATCATCCAGCCACGGGCGCGGACATGGGCGATGGGCGGCAGATGCTTTTGGGCGTCAGGATGGAGCTTGTTCCATGCCTTGATTGGAGCGGCGAGAGTGTTCCAGGCCTTAGCGGTAGTGATGTACTTAGTAGTCATTGTGTTTCCCCTTGATTGTCGGACCTTGGTGGTTAGGAGGGGAATATCAAAACGGCGCTTAAAGCGCCCAGAAAGAGCGCCCAGTGCCCAGCAGAAGTGCCCAAACGCCCAGCAAAAACCCTCGCCGTTTCCCCAAGGGAAACGGCTCGGGAGTAGGCATTGCAGCCGATGTGCCCAGTGCCCAGCACGAACCGTAATACTGGGCGGCGGCAAAAAAGCCGCGGCCCCGAGGGTCGCTGCGCGGCCCTCGTTACGGTTCGTGCCGGGACATGGGAACAATGAATCCAGGGTGCATACACCGCACCGCCGTACATATAAAGAATGACCCCACGCTGGGAAACTTTTAAAGCGTGGGGTCAGCCCGACAAGATGTAAATATCAAATGACGTCGGGGCGTTGCGTGCGCTCAGAATCGACGTCGTGTATTTGATCGGTTATAACCGCGCATATGCAGGTCTCATGTCACAGACATGGCGAAAAAGCGCTCTTGCGGGTAGAGGGTCACAAGGGAAGCGCCTTTGCGCTCAGAATCGAGATGAGCGCCGGTGGCAAAGGACGCCACCGGCCAGCACGGGGCGCATAGACCGATTTTTCTTTCCTTTAAGGGGAGCAACGAGGGGGGGCCGCGCTAGGCGGGTCGGTTCCCTCACCCGCACCATCCGGCCGAAATCGCGTTTGGATAGATAGGGGTCGTAAGGGCTGAACAGCCCCACAACCAAGGAGAAGAAAATGACAGACAGAGCAGGCAGAATCAGAACAAGGTTCGACCTTTCAGCGGAGACCCGTCGCCACCTTCGCATCATGGCGGCAGAAGGCGACATCTCCATGAGCCGAGCGCTAGAGCAGCTCATCGACGTCGAATGGCAAGAGGAGCACACCCCCGACCTCTACAGGGTGCGCAAGATTCGCTCGCACGCCGACGAGAGACACGACATGGTCATGAAGTGGCACCGAGAGGGGAAGAGCGTGGCTTGGATTTGGTCGGCGCTGCCAGAACACCTGCACGCAACAACAGCGGTAATAGAGGCCATTATCAAGGAGGCAGACCATGACTAAGAGACGCATCACACAGGTGGCGCTCAAGGCGCGGATACTGAAGGTCGATGCCGAGCTTCTAATAGCAGCGGAGGGCGTCTTCGGCGCTCGAAGCGCCGAAGACTGGACGGAGGCATGGGGCGCGACGACATACCCCACCATGACCGCGTACCTCGAAGCCGCCCTCATGCCGCCGTCCGGCGTCATAGGGATGCACGAAAACAACAACAAGGAGAAGGGAAATGAATGACAATTTTGTGGGGGCACTCGCGGACCTGACCGCGCTCAACTCGACGCTGACACAACGCTATGTGGGTCCGGCGGTTATCACAATCGTGATATGTGTGAGCATCATGTATCTTATCAAAAAGGAACTGAGGCCATTCGTCGTGTTCGCAGCGATAGCGGCTCTTGCCGCCATCATCATCTACGCAGCCCCGGCCATCTTCGGGCAGGGAAGTACCGCCGTCCATAACGGCGCGACCCTCATCACGCAGGTAAATTAGGAGGACCATTATGAGATTCCATTACGCTTCGGAGCTGTACAGCCGATACGGACAACGCACAGTTGATGCAGCATGGCACGCTTGCATCAACTGCCCTGGGCAGACATATTCGGATTATGACAGCACGACCGGGAGACGCATCGGCCCGGGGTCGATGACACCGACACCCGCGACGACGGCCATCCCGGACCGCTACTGGGCGGTCTTCGTCGCCAACGTTGAGGCGATGAAGTAGCAGCCGTTACACAACACTGACCCCACCCGTTACACGATACGGGTGGGGTTCCTTATGTCAAAAAACAAAAAACAAAACAACCAAAAACAAAAAAATAAACAAACAACGTATGCGACGCCGCAACATTTTTTTCACGCAACATTTCATCATCATATAGAGATATAAATTTTTGTTTGGCTGAGCGAGTTCATCTTGGGAGCGGAGCGACACAGCCAAATTGTAAGCATGTTTGCTATTGCTAACGTGCGTCATTTTTTTTATTATTTTTATCTATTTATTATGTGGGCCGACGCTCGGATTCCAAGCGTCGGCGCTGCGACCGACTGGGATTTTTTGGTCTTTTACATATTACCCACTGGAACACCATTGGTAAGGTCATGGGTAATGTCATAGGTAACACGATAAAACGGTCTATAATTACGGGGCCTGATTGACGGGGCCTGTGATTTGGTACTATAAAACGGCATCATATCAACACAAATCATCCAAAGGTTCGAGTCCGAGGGGGGGGGGCACGTTTCTTCAGATATCTTTTTGCACCATATTTTTGGATTGCAGCTATGTTATTTGCTCGTCAGTATTTTCTCAGGCACGTTCAATCGATCCTGCATGCTGCCCGCACGCTTACCGGGCCACGCATCCAACGAGGCCTTCGATCAGACCGAGCAGACGTCCCAGCGGCCGGTTTAGGCTGGTAGGTTATGCCCGGCCTATGGAGAATGGTGGCGACCTTCTTGCGGAAACTATGGGATGTCAGCATCGGGGATCTAGTTGTTCTCGTTGAGCTCTCATCTGACGTGGCACATCTCGCCACTGCTGCACATGGTATATAGTTAATACTGTGAACATTATTTTTGTTTACAGGAAAAAGGAGCATCATGAAAATTCTCCACTTAGAAATGGTAGGCCTGAACCCTTTCGAAGGCCATAGTCTCAAGCTGGATCTGTTTGCCAGAGACCAGGTACGGGATGCCGGCCCGGGAAATGGATTAATGCACATAGGTGACAAAAAAAGCTCCATTTACTCGCAGAATGTCGTCTGCATCACCGGTATTAATGCATCCGGTAAAACGACCTCGCTTCGAGCACTTGATTTCGTCACAAATGTGCTTAACGGAAATATCGGCAAATATTATGGCTCTTATCGGCAGAGTGATCTACTTGCCTTCGAATCCGAAATATCGTTATCCGTTATCTTCGCTCTTAACAACGACTTTTATCTTCTTGAATCCAAATTGTCACGAATAACAGAGGATGACGAGGGAGATGCGGATATCGATTCCGATGCCTTACAGCCGTTTGTTTTCACACAAGAGACTATGTGGAGGTTCAACAAAACACAACCTCATAAAGCGCAGTTGAGCGATCCTGGCATGTTCAGAGATAATGCATCAATCGTAAAGCTACGTATCCCTCTTTCGCAAAAGGAGCAGTACAATCTCCAGACATCGCGCGACTTGGAAGATGAATGTTTTCTTACAGACGAGTCGGTTCAGTTTTTGTCCCCCCAAGCAAGCATCTCAAATGCTTTTACGATTGGCGATCAAAGGCTAAAGGCACTGAACTCTCCCGATACAGAAACTCCAGATATTGTGCCGACACGGTTCAGTGTACTGTTTCCTGCCTCGGTGGATTGGCGACCCATGTCATCAATTGCAAATCCTATCCTTCATGTGTTTGATGACAGTATTGAATACTTCACAACAGATGAACAGAAAAAAGTACACGTGAAATTCTCGGATTCGGACAAAGAAATGGTCATGTCCCGCAGGTATGGTTCCGCTTTGCTTTCTTCCGGCACTAAACGAGGTGCACTATTAGTGACCCAATCCATTCGAACATTGAGAACGGGCGGATATTTATTCGTAGACGAAATCGAGAATAGCATTAATAAAGAATTGGTACACATGATTGTGAACTTGTTCGTAGCAAAAAAAACCAATCCAAAGGGTGCAACACTCGTTTTCTCTACACATTATCCCGAACTTCTTGACATCATCAATCGCAAAGACAATATCTATATTCTACGACGCAGTGCTACAAGCAACAGGGTGCAGACTGTGAATTACACGGATGAAGTGAAGCGAGGGGAGCTCAAACGCAGCGAGGTATTTCTCTCCAACTACATCGGTGGCACCGCACCGAAAGCAACCGAGCTCACGGAGATCCTCCGATACGTGGCCCTACGAGTGAGGGGCGCAGCTCATGATGAATAGATCAATCGAGCTCCGACAAGTCATTGGTGATGACAAGGTACTGTTCTCTTGCGAGGGTACGGCTGAGTCAGTAATCATCAGTAAACTGTTCGAACATGAACGCCTCATTGTCCCCTCGGATAGGGTTATCTGCGATCCTTATACTGATGCATGTTTTACGCACTCTAGAAAACCAGAAAGCATACAAAACCAGTTTCTGAATCAGGATTATGAACGAAACGTATCGATAATCTGCGTCTGGGATTCCTTGACAGCAGCATTACATCTTTCACGAGCATATGGCAAGAGAACAAGCGTCCAGTATGCTATTACGCATCCAGAAATTGAAATGATTGTCGTGTACAACGAAAGATTCGAGCAAGAATACAATGCCTGGGTCAAACACCAACGCGGAAAATCTGGTGCAAAACTTAAACCGAGTCGGTTCCTGAAAGAAGAGAAGAACCGCGATTTCCGTGATATTAAGAAAAGGGATTTCCTGCAAGAATACTGGGCAGACATCGACACCCTAGTCATGGCACTTCAACGATACTGCCAATTTACCAACCCTTCAAAGGCCACGAAACGATTCATGCTGGCCGATCTCGTCGCAAACTAGACGAGTTGCTCAGACTTAGGGGCGCATCGTCGTTCCTGTGATAGACATGGTGTATAAGAACGGACGGCAAGCCCACATTGTCTGCGGATTATCGGCTGATCAAGCCCGTGACAGTGGCGAATGGGTCGTGAGGCCATAGAGACAAGGAAGCGACTGCGCAGACGTCTCAGTTCGTTCCGGGTATCTCAATTGGAGTGGCGACAGGTATGCCTATCTGATTCGCTAGGTTGATGGGAGTCCACAGATCGACGCTCGAATCGAGCCTGGATCCCGTTCCTGGTCGGAACTCAAAACAAACCTGTCAGACTCACAGATCTGCAGAATCTCCGGATTCTTCGTCTCTGTCTTCTTGTTAAGTCTTGCCTTGAAACGGGCGATGGACTCGTTGCGCCGCTGCATGGACATGAGCAGACCGGTCTTTTCTGACACCTCGCTGATGAGTATGGCCTTCTCTTTCCGCGCAGTTTGCTATGAACCTTGGTTCATACTTTACGCTGTGTGGTGCCGGCCACGGCGGAAAGGAATGATCATTATGACGAAATCGAGATTTGAAGCAGGCTCAGAGGCGCTGGCTTCCATTGACGGCGTTGGTGGCCAAGCTGTGGTGGATTCACTCAAAGACATAGCGCCGGATCTGGGTAAGTGGGTGGTGGAGTTCGCATTCGGGGACATCTATACGCGGCCTCAGCTTGACCCTATGCAGCGTGAGTTGGTGACCTTGGGGAGTCTCGTCACTCAGGGGGATACCGTTCCCGAACTCACGGTCCATATCAATGGCGCTTTGAATGTGGGAATCAGCGAAAAGCAGGTGATTGAGGCTATTCTTCAATGCGTTCCCTATGTCGGATTTCCACGAACCATCAATGCAGTAAACGTTGCGCGGAAGGTGTTTGCAGACCGAAATGACAACAAGACAGGTAGCGCAAAGACGGGTAGCGCAAAGACGGGTAGCGCAAAGACAGAATAAAGCCTGCACCTTATATGAACGGTTGTTGGAGGGCCGTTCATGAGGGATGCGCGGTGATGCGAGAGCGAAGCTGTCTGATATCAGAGGATGTTGCGGAAGTGGTGGGAGCTGATGCGGAAGTCGTTGTCCATGTAGAATCTGTGTGCCGCGAATCGTTGCACGCCTGAGTCGAGATCGATGGCGTGGGCGCCAAGTTCGATTGCGCGTCGCCTGAGTTCGTCGATGAACTGGTGACCATAGTGCTGAGAACGACGGGAAGCGTCGACGCATAGATCGTCCACGTAGAGCACTCGCTTGAGATGCGTGTTGGCGAATAGTCGCCATCCGGCGATGGCGACGCAGGTCTGACCGTCGAACATGGCAGTGAATCTCAGTCCCTGGGGCGTTCCTTCGTCCATGACTGTCTGCAGTTCGTCTCGTGTCAGGTTGTCGCGCAGCTGCAGCAATATCGTGAACGCCTGATCCCAAGATGGGTCGTGGAATCCTTGCATGTCATGAAACGAGACGTCGCCCATCGATATTCCCCTTAGCTATTTTCGCCTGTGTCGCATGCAACGCTAGCACTGTGATCTCATGAGAGAAGCATTGACGGGAAGCCCATGTGGGAAAGGCAATCATTCGGTGAGGGGATTGGGAAGGAACATGGAATCAAGCCTGCATGATTGCTATTAATGTGCATTCTCTGATAAGGACTGGGTTGGCTTGCGCTCAGTGAACCTCGACTAGCAGCGATGTGATTCTATTGTCGGCGTTGAGGGTTGCCGTGTCCGTTCCTGTGATGGCGAAGACCTTTCCTGCTGCGCTGCGTCCTGCGACGGCCCAGTCGACGGCATATTGCGTCGAATCGACGCGTCGGGTGTTCCATACGTGATGGAGTTCCGTGTTGCGGGCGAAGAAGGTGCGGAAGAAGTCCTGGATCCCGTCGATTCCCTTCGCCGTTTCGCCTCGTCCGGATGTGATGGTCGCTTCCGATGCGAAGAGCTTGATCAGTTCCGTGAAGTCCTGCCCGTTCTGGCCTGCAGTGTTTGACAGGGAAAAATATCGGTTGAGGGTATCTGTGGGAGTGTTCATTCGGTGCTTTCCTTGTTGTTGGTTTTCAGCGGCTTCCATCGTATGTCGTGGCTGGTTTCACTCTGGGGTCTATACGGTGAGCTGAACCGGGCCCTGCTGTATGTGATTGGTGGCTTCTGGAACATTGCGTATCGTTGTCGAAAAACGTGACGAACGTTGCCTGGTTGAGTTGCGTAACCACGTAGTATATACTTCGTATACACATTGGAGGGCTAAGGAGGATGCGATGACTGCGACGAAACTGGTGAGATGGGGCAATGGACAGGCAGTGAGACTGTCCAAGGCGGACATCGAACGGATCGGAGTCGAGCCAGGCGACCCTTTGGATGTGCGTGTGGAATCGGACCGCATCATCATCAGGCCTGCCAGGCATCACAGCATCGAAATTCCTGATTATAAACGGCTCTTCTCGGGATACGATGCCAGACAACCCCGAGAGGACGGCTTCGCCAGGAGAGCGGGGGAGGAGCACTGATGAGCCAGTGGCATTACGGTGACATCGTCTGGGCCGACCTCGACCCATCAGCAGGACATGAGCAGCGCAAGCGCAGCCCGCTCGTTGTTGTCAGCAACGACCAGTACAACCAGTTCAACAATCTCGTCATGTGCGTTCCCATAACCTCCGACAGCACCTATCCTTTGCATCTAGACATCGGCGCGATTCCCAGCGAAGATGGACGCGTCATAACGGGCTATGCGGCAATAGAACAGGCCAAGAGCCTCGACCTTCAGGCAAGGCACGCTCGGAGGGTGGCCAGTTTCGACGGGTCGTCGCTCGATCGTGTCGCGGAACTTATGCTCGGAGGGCTCATGCAGCCCACCATGCGCATAACGCGCTTCGTCTGAACCGGCACCTCCATGTCGGTGTTGAGCTTCTTTGCCACGCTCTGCAGCGCTTTCGTCTGGGATGAATAATTCTCGTGGGGCTCGGACATCAGCCTGACTGCCCGGTTCTTGAACCCCTTGGCATATAGCACGCGCATCAGTCCAGCAATCCTTATCGTGAGGAAGTCAGGAACAGTCCTCCACGTCACTGCATTACTCTTTACGGTCTGATAAAATTTGGAACCGTAAGGTCTCAAGTGCAAAAATTATCTGAGAATTGTGCTCGTCAACCCGTCACGTCCTTTTAAGTCGTGGGTTCTCGGTCTCAATCTCGCTCACGCAAGTTGCTTCTATCAGCATCAAACCGCGGTCCCAGCAGGACTCTCCTTGCTATCTGCGTAGCATGACACCAACATATGCATATATTTCGGTCGGCGAAGCGTACTGCGACACTCATGATGTAATCTTGAGCATGCAATAATCAGTCAATGAATAATGGGGAATTTCTTGGTGGGGCAGAACAACTATGGTCAGCTAAGATAAGCGCTCAACGCGGGTGAAATATGTGATCGCGCACCATCGCAAAGTGTTGAAACCTTCGATATCACATTTGATTTCAATGATCGGAAGGACACAGTGCAAGCGCATCGTATTTTCCTCGTGAATCTATGGGATATGTATCTTGCATGGGGAATCAGCAAGACATTGAACCGTCTGCAGCAGAGTTCAATGCGATAGCTAGCAAACGCGTTAGACGCGTATGCAGGACTATCTCTGGCTGCATCAAAGACATAACAAGGAAAGGCAATTTCTGTGGGTAAACGTCATACCGTGGTATCCGTTGTCATGACGCTGTTCATCGTGTTTCCGGCTGTTGCCATCGTTCTCTATGATGTAAATCTGTACGCTCCGCATATCTTGGTGGCGACCATGTCGTTGGTCGCTGCTGGTTTGATTGCTGGCGCCTTGCTTCCGGGCATACTGACGACATGGCTTAATATCCTGTATACAGTTGCCAGCGTCGCCGTACTGCTGTTCGCAGAGTTTTCCATACCGCTCTTTCAGAGATTGCTTCTTCTGGTGGTCTTCCCAATTAGCGCCGACCTGATGTTGATTATTCGTCATGCATTGATCAAAGCTGGTTGGACTACCTTCAGCAGAACTTCGATAGAAAGATACATTCAGCATTATCATCCGGTTACCAAGTTGCAGACGAGCTATAACGCAGAAAAAATGTATGCCAAGGTCGTTCATTTTATTCAGAATGATCACGATGAAACCCTTTGGACCAATGTCACGGCTGTGCATTGGGCGCATAATGCGCAATACAAACAATTTCATGCCTCGAATTATGATGTGATCCTGAGAAAGATTGCCAAGGTTCTGAAAGAAGATCGTCTGCCGTCTGAATCACTGTACTATCTTGATCGCGGAACATTCCTGATCATCTCTCACCATTTGTCTGATGAACAATATGAGAAGCGTAATGAAGTCACCAAATCTCATCTTACGAAGGTGAAAACCATGCAAGCCCTTGCCCAGTTTAAGTGGGGAAGTGTGAGGATTGACCGTTCCAACGCCAGCAAATACCAGGCGCTAAGTGACGTGATGAAACGATTGCAGCGCGAAATGGAAACTGATCTCGTGGTGGAATATCTTAAGGCAGAGGTCGTCTCATGAACGATTGGGTATGGTGTTTCGCAGTAGTTGTCAGCGCCCTGTTCTTCATTGCCATGGTGGTGATAACCATCTGTCAGTGGGTCATCTATTATCGCATCGAGAAGACCACATTGAAACAGCGGAAAGTTGCAACGTTCCGAAAACACGATGAGCCTGAGGTGAACGAATAATGGTCACGCAGCTGTTCTTGATCGTTGTTATCGTCACAATCTGGATGTCTCTTTTCATGTCCCTGACGACCCTTGGCGGTGCAATCCATTTTTGGCTTCGACAGAGCAAGGAGCTGGTTTTCCTCACTCCGCTCCCGTCTTATCCAAAAGTGACGATTGTCGTACCTGCACACAATGAAGAGATTGTCATTGGGCAGACGGTGCAGGCCATCCTGAACCTGAACTATCCAACTGATCGGATTGAGCTTCTACTGTATGCCGACAATTGCGCCGACCAGACAGCTCGCGAAATGCGCAGACTCGTGGATTCGCCAGAGTATCGAGACCGCAAGGTCACCATAATCGAGAGAACCGGCACGGGTGGTAAAGCGGGAGTTCTTAATGACGCTCTTGCCATTGCCGAAGGCGAGTATATCGGAGTCTACGATGCCGATGCGATGCCTGAGAAGAATGCTCTCTACTTTTTGATCCGCAAAGCCTTGGAAGACCCAAGTCGGTATATGGCAGTCTTTGGCAGAAACAAGACACGCAATGCAGAGCAGAATTTCTTGACACAGTGTATCAATCAGGAGATTGTCGTTTCTCAACGTATTCAGCATTGCGCGATGTGGCATATGTTCAAGATCGGGCTCATTCCTGGCACGAACTTCATCATCAGCCGAGATTACGCCAAATCAATTGGTGGGTGGAGTAACGGGGCGCTCACCGAGGATACTGACATATCCTTTAAAATCATGCAAGATGATAAGATCATTGCGTTGGCATATAATTCTGAAGCCTTTGAGCAGGAACCTGAACATCTCCGTGATTATTACCATCAACGGAAAAGATGGGCAAAGGGAAACTACCAGATTGCCATACACAACTTCAGATACTTGTTCACGCCTGGTAACTCACGAATCAAGTTCGAGGTATTGTCTATCGCTGCAACGTTTTTATGGTTTGATGCAGCAGTCATACTATCCAATATCATTTTCTTAACAAATCTTGTCTTCTACTTTGTGAGAATATACCAACCCGCGGTATCTATTCCGTTTACTTTTGGCGATAACAACAGTCAGATTCTGCAGGTACTGCTGATGAACTGGATCTTGATGATTGTCCTGTATGTCCTGCAGATTTCCGTAGCCATGTCAACGCAATATGGTCAGGCCACCACCAAGCAAATCTGGATCGCCCTCGCATCGTATTTTTCGTATTCTCAGTTGTTCATTATCGTCTCCATCCATGCGGTCTGCTCCGTGTTCCTTGATGCCCTGCTCAAACGCGATGGAAGCGTCTGGGTGAAGACGAAACGTTTCAACAACTAGGGGGAGCTGTGAGGAAAGATGGGAAACGGGTGTGGATTATCGCTGCCTGCATAGCGATGCTCTATGTCGTCACCATGCTGCTGACACGCTCTGGAGGTTCGGTCACCAATCAATATGAGCAGTACGCGCAGTGGCGAAGCGCTTATGTCATGCAGGAGAGCGATCATCGCAGCTTTGTGAATACGAGCAATGACAGGAAGCACCCTGTTGCGCTCTCCGAAGGACAGGGCTACGGGATGTATCTCACCGCCATTGCCGGCATCAAGGGCTGGGGCCGGCAGCAGGATTACGACGAGCTGCTGAACTACTACCTCACATACCGTGTTGATGGTGTCCGTGTTGATGGTGCGGACGGCAATACGAAAAGCTACTTGATGCAATGGCGGCAACATTCGAATGGTCATCAATGGATCAGCCAGGATAGCAGTGCGACGGATGGCGATCTCTATATCGCCTACAGTCTCAATCTGGCGAGCAAGGCATGGCCGAAGAGCTCCGACCAATACATGAAGCTCGAACGCAAGCTGGCTTCTGACATATTGAATTACGAATATAACGGCACGACCCACACCTTGACGGTCGGCAACTGGGCTGATGCGACATCGAAATACCATGATCTGATGCGCACCTCTGACGTGATGCCAACCTTCTTTAAGTCTTTCTACGAATCGACCCATGACAGAAGATGGCTTGAGATTACCGATGCCATGCTTGACCGCCTGATGGATCTCAGCGAAGACCATGATACGGGGCTTGTGCCCGATTTTGCATGGGTGAGTGAACACGATGCCACTGCCGCGAAAGCCAATGCTGTCGCTTCGCGCTACGATGGCGATTACTCGTCGAACGCCTGTCGCGTACCGATGATGCTGGCAACGAGCAACGACCCCCGTGCGAGAGCGGTGGTGCTCAGACTGTTGCAATTCTTCAATCGGCAGAGCGCCGTCACAGCCGGATACACACTGGCTGGCAAACAGCTCAACGACTATCGGCTGAATAGCTTTACGGCTCCCGTGGCCTATGCCGCTTCTCAGCATCGCGAGCATCGATACGATCGCTTGCAGAAGGATTGGCAGAATGTACTGGTGCAGCCAGTGGAAACCAATAGATACTATGATGCCACGCTAACGGTCATGGCAGTGATGGGAGAAGTTGATTAACGTGTTGAACATTATGACGATCTTTGGAACCAGGCCAGAAGCGATCAAGATGGCTCCGATCATCAAGGAAATCGAATCTGATCCAGACGTCGCCTCAGTCGTTGTCGTCACCGGGCAGCATCGCAAGATGTTGCAGCAGGTTTTGGACATCTTCAACATTCAGCCCGACCATGACTTGAAAATCATGGGCAAGAACCAGACGCTTTCCGATATCACGAACCGGGTCATTCTCGGACTCGACCCAATCCTGAACGATGTGCGCCCCGATCTCGTCTTGGTTCACGGTGACACCACCACCACGATGGCGGCGAGCCTGAGTGCGTTCTATCACAGAATACCGGTCGGTCACGTTGAGGCAGGGCTGCGAACATGGGATAAGTACTCTCCGTATCCTGAGGAGATGAACCGCATGCTGACCGACGACATCGCAGACCTGTATTTTGCTCCGACTGCGTTGAGCAGAGACAACCTGTTGCAGGAGCATCATCCAGAATCAGGTATCTTCATCACCGGGAACACGGCAATCGATGCGATGCGCTACACCGTGCGCGAAGGGTATCGTCATGACGTTCTCGCGCAGATTCCCGAAGGCCACAGATTCATCCTCCTGACCATGCATCGTCGGGAGAACCAGGGTCAGCCGATGCGCGAAACCTTCAAGGCCATCAGGGAAGTCGTTGAGGCGAGGTCTGATCTTGATGTCGTCTATCCGGTCCACCTCAGTCCGCGAGTGCAGGATATTGCCCACGAATCATTCGATGGTGTCAGGGGAGTGCATCTGATAGATCCGCTGAACGTCGTGGATTTCCATGGTCTGGCGGCACGGAGCTATTTCATCATGACGGATTCGGGTGGAGTCCAGGAGGAGGCTCCCTCGCTGAACAAGCCCGTGCTGGTGTTGCGCGACTCCACGGAACGACCTGAAGGCGTGGATGCGGGAACTCTCAAGGTGATCGGTACGGATGAACAGGCGGTGAAAGCTGCCATGCTTGAGCTTCTCAACGATCCGCAGGAATACCGGGCGATGGCAGAGGCGAAGAATCCCTACGGCGACGGTCATGCGGCCGAACGCATCGTTGCCATATGCAAGAACCACGCGCTGCAACAGCTCCGCCACGCTGCGAAGTGAGCGCCGGTTCTTGGCAGGCGTTTAGTCGAGTCCAAGGTCGAACGCGGCCTTCATCTCCTTGCGGGAATAGGTTTTGAACGCCATCAGCGTTTGTGTGCTCAGCACCCCGTCAACCTTGGCAATGCCACCGGGGATGATATCGGTAAGATCGTCAAAGGCATCGGCGGAAACGACAGCCACGAGATCGACGTCTCCGGCAACTGAATACACGTCCCGGACTCCTGGAATCTCCACGATGGACTGTGCAGCTTCATTGATTTTCTGCGATTCTGCGCTGATTAATACGATTGCGTCTGCCATGATGCTCCTTCTCGATGCTTGCTGGCCGGTGTTCAAGATTCTACTCGTGGTGCAGAGCGGTGTGAGGCTATCTGCGTTCCTTGCCAAGTATAGGGTTCGACAGCATGGGGTTCCACAGTACAGGGTTCCACATCGGTCATCTGGCTCATTTCGGGAGCGGCCAACGGAATTTTTGGCGTCATTGCAAGCCCGACACGACTAAATGTCACGATGACTATAAGTCGTGTATACTGAGTGCGGATTCGATGAGATTCAGGAATTCAACAATCTGTTTTTCAACAATCTGGTATGTGACAGTGCTGGTATTCGACAATGCTGTGTCAGTGAAAGACACCGTGCTTGCGCGCCTGACAGCGAGCTTGAGGACAAGGCGCATTATCGTGGCACATCAATGAGTGCAATCGTGAGGTGACGGATCATGTCGTGGGGAAATGTATCCGAGCGAAGGCGTGGCGCACCCGATCTGGGCGTGTCCGTGGTGATTCTTGCCCTGGACAAGCATGCCGGCATCGCCTCTGGCTCGGCTGAATCTGAGCAGAACGACGATGCATCTGTCGGCAGCGAAGTTGGCAGACTCTGGCTGCCGTTGGTCAGGCGTGTGAAGCAGCCGTACTTCGGATGCTGGGCACTGCCAGGTGCAGGTCTGCGCAGCGACATTTCCCTGGAAGATGCGGCTTTCGCAGCACTGGAATCCACAACGGCGATGCATCCTCACTATTTAGAGCAGCTCTACACCTTTGGAGGTCCCGCTCGTTCCCAGGGAGGATTACCCATGGTTTCCGTCGTGTATTGGGCCTTGGTCGGTCAGGCTGAGGCTGCAGCACTGCACGAGGAGAACAATGTTCATTGGTTCGCTGCAGACGCACTGCCTGACATGGCTTTCGACCATGAGACAATCGTTGATTACGCATTGTGGCGGCTCAGGAACAAGATCGAATACTCGTCCATCGCATCCCGTCTGGTGGGCAACGAATTTACGCTGACTCAATTACGGCACGTATATGAGGCAGTTCTTGGCAAGGCGTTGGATCCGGCTAATTTTCGAAGACGAATGCTGGCATCGCACTCCCTGCACCAGACTGGAAGGCAACAGGCAGAGGGCAGGCATCGACCTGCGGCACTCTACCGTTACTCGGCAGATACCCCGATTGAAGAAAGCTACGAAGGAGCACTTACGTCACTCATATCGCAGAAAGTACTGGCTGCGAGCATGACAGGACAATACCAATGAATCTCATACCAACGAATCTACTTACGCAACTCTCATTCTTACGCGACCCTCATCAGGGAAGAAGTACTGAAAGTAAAGGAATATCATGACCGCAATCAATGAAATACTTGAGCGTCTCGGCGCTGAAGATAGCTGTGATTCCCGACTCACGCTCGACCCATGGGCCTTTGACGAGCCTACGGAAAAGCCCACCTATGGCCCTGGTGCCTCGATCTTCGACAAGCTTCCCTCTCTTGCACCCAAGCAGCGCATGATTCCTGAGGAGTATCGACATGCCTCCGACGAGGAATTGCATGACCGCATTGTCGCAGCCAAGGCAAAGATGGGCTCTCGACTGCTGATTCTGGGACATTTCTATCAAAGAGACGAAATCGTAGAACATGCCGACTATGTCGGTGATTCTTTTCAACTCGCAAAGAAGGCCACAGAACACCCCGAAGCACAGCATATTGTGTTCTGCGGCGTCCACTTCATGGCAGAGACTGCCGATATTCTCTCCAAGCCCGAACAGAGCGTCACGCTTCCCAATCTTTCCGCTGGGTGCTCCATGGCCGATATGGCGAATATCGATCAGGTCGAAGACTGCTGGACGCAACTGATGGATGCCTGCGGAACAGATGCCGATAGCCAAGGCCGAGCCTCCATCATTCCCATCACCTACATGAATTCCTCGGCAGCCTTGAAAGCGTTCTGCGGACGTCACGGCGGAATCGTGTGCACATCCTCGAACGCGAGAGCAGTCCTGACATGGGCCTTCGAACGTGGGCAGCGCGTGCTGTTCTTCCCCGACCAGCATCTGGGAAGGAACACCGGCATGCAGATGGGGATTCCATTGGAGCGCATGCAACTGTGGAATCCATTCCGTCCCATGGGTGGAGCGCAGGCCAGTGACTACGCCAAGGCCGAGTTGATTCTGTGGAAAGGTTTCTGCTCGGTCCACCAGAGATTCACCGTCGAACAGATCGAAAAGGCTCGCGCCGCCTACCCCGGCGTGAAGGTAATCGTGCATCCTGAATGTTCGGCCGAAGTCGTTCAGGCAGCCGACGGTACCGGCTCGACAGCATATATCGTCAAGGAAATCGAACAGGCCAAGTCCGGCGCTGCAATCGCAGTCGGAACGGAAATCAATCTCGTCAATCGACTCGCCGCGCAGCATCCCGATAAAACTGTGTTCTGCCTCGATCCTGTGGTCTGCCCTTGCTCGACCATGTACCGAATTCATCCAGCGTATCTCGCGTGGGCGTTGGAAAGCATCATCGAGGGTGACATCGTCAATCGCATCACCGTCGATGCAGACACGGCAGCAGAGGCGCGAATCGCCTTGGAAAGAATGTTGGAGGTTCATCCATGATCGTGGTTGTAGGAGCTGGTATTGCAGGACTGTCAGCAGCGCTCGCCATTGCCGGAGACAATGAGACATCTGAGCTTGATTCCGGTCAGCCCGGCGAAGATGTTCTCCTTATCGCCAAGTCATATTTCACTATGTCCAACACTTACTGTGCTCAAGGAGGCATAGCCGCAGCCGTAGCCGAAACGGACAGTCCGGCCATGCATATGCGTGACACCCTCCTCGCCGGTGATGGTCTGTGCGACGAGGATGCTGTCAGGATTTTGACGACCGAAGGCGCGAAGGTGGTACGCGCTTTGGCTCAAGGTGTCGTGCATTTCGATAGAGATGATTCCGGTCAACTGCAGCATGGCATGGAGGGAGCCCATTCGGTTCCGCGCATCCTGCATGCTGGCGGTGATGCCACGGGCTATGTGATGGAAGTGGATTTGGCAGCAGTAGCCGCAGCCAATCCACGCATCCACATGCTCGAATACGCATTTCTGGAGGATCTGTGCGTTCATCACGGGACGGTGCAGGGCATCACCGTGCGCATCGACCCCGATGCCGCCACTTCTCCATTCCTGCAAGAAAGCTATGAAGCTCGCGGCAGAGATCCCATCGCGGACAAGCTGCGCGAGCAGTCAGTCGCAGCGCCTGACCATGTCATCGAGATCAGAGCGGATTCCGTCATCCTGGCAACCGGGGGAGCGGGACAGGTCTATGAATATACGACCAATCCTGAAATTGCAACTGGAGATGGCGTGGCAGCAGCATGGCGCGCTGGTGCCCGTATTCAGGATGCGGAATTCTATCAATTCCACCCAACGGCCCTGGCATCCCACCGACATTTTCTGGTGTCGGAAGCCGTTCGTGGAGAGGGTGCAGTCCTTCTTGACGCGCACGGCAACCGTTATATGCCCGCTATCGATCCCAGAGCAGAACTCGCACCACGAGACATCGTCGCACGGGCCAACTTCCGCACCATGCTGAATCAAGACGGGATGCCTGTCCGTCTGGATGTCACCGTGCTTGCGCAGAAGCACCCCAAGCTGGCTGATTTCTTGAAACACCGTTTCCCGACGCTCGATGAATTCACCAGAAAGGAAGGCTTTGACTGGTCTCAGGAAGCGATTCCGGTCACGCCTGCCGCTCACTACTGGATGGGAGGCATTCATACGGATCTGTGGGGAAGAACCACGCTCAAAGGACTGTATGCAGCCGGGGAATGTGCGAGAACCGGAGTCCACGGAGCGAATCGGCTGGCTTCGAACTCGCTGCTTGAGGGATTGGTTTTTGGCAAGCGTGCAGGCACTGCGGCCATTACTGATCGAACGCAAGCATCTGTGTCAGTCCATGAAGATGCTGGGCGCGATACTCGTCTGCCATCCCTGGAAACTCAGGCGGACGACGCTCATATACCTTCGCATATACCTTCGCATATACCCTCGCGCACCGAAATACAGAAGCTGATGTGGACGAAGGTCGGCGTTATCCGCACAGAAGCCGACTTAGTGTCTGCGGTCAAGACACTTTCGGCATGGCTTCGGGCGATGAACGATGCCTATGACCAGCAAGCCGCGTCGAAGGGCGGCGCGAAACGCAGTGCTGTAGACAGGAGTTTCTTGGAAGATCGAAATCTCGTCACCGTCGGCTACCTGATAGCGCAAGCCGCGTTGAACCGTCCCGAATCATTGGGCGCGCACACCAGAGCATAGGCGCGAATCGCAATACCGCTAAGCTTACGAACTTCATCTCACCAACACTGCAATCATAAGGAAACCATGATGCTATCTCAATCTGTAATACACGATCTCTTGCGCAGAGCTTTTGAAGAAGATTCCCCGCATGGAGACATCACCTCAGAGCACGTCATCCCTGCGCATTTCACAGGGGAAGCGGATCTGGTGGCTAGAGAAGATGGAGTGCTCAGCGGAATCGACATCTTCGCTGCTGCATTCTCCTTCATCGACACACAGGTGAAGGTCGAGCAATATGCTGCTGACGGCCATCATTTCCAAGCAGGAGAACGACTTGCGAAGGTGAGTGGCTCAATGCGTGCGATACTGCGCAGTGAGCGCATCGCATTGAACTTCGTGCAGCATATGAGTGGCATCGCTACCGCCACGGCATCGTTTGTGCATGAGGTCCAAGGCAAGTTAATCGCCATCAAGGATACGCGAAAGACACTTCCCGGATTGCGAGCCGTGCAACGCTACGCTGTCGTCTGTGGGGGAGGCGTCAACCATCGCGATGGGCTGTCCGATGCCGTGATGATGAAGGACAATCATCTGGCCGCCCTTCGCGCGGCTGGAATTCCGATAGCCCGCGCGATTGAAGAGGCTCGAAGCATACGCGTTGATGGCAAGCCCGTGAGTGTGGAGGTCGAGGTTGATGATCTCGGGCAGATTGATGAAGTGATTGAGGGCAAGCCGGATGTAATCATGCTGGATAACTTCTCTCCAGAAGACACCGTGCGCGCCGTAGAGCACATTCGCCGCATCAATCAGCATCAGACTGAGATTGAAGCAAGTGGAAACATGACACTGGAGAAGGTGCGTTCCATAGCCGATTCGGGTATCGACACCATCTCCATCGGATCGCTTACGCATAGCGTCATCGGAGTCGATCTTGGATTGGATTGGGCACAGTAATGCGTGCAGCAGCAAGTGCCGATTCATCGGAGGCAATATATCTTGACACTGCTTCGACAGAGGCAGCGGTTCCAAGCGTTATCAAAGCGATGCTTCCGTTTTGGCTCAGTGACTACGCCAATCCTGCGAGCGTGCACGCCTTCGGCAAGGAGGCTGCGGAATCTCTGGAGAGAGCCCGGAGTCTTTTCGCTTCCGATGTGGGGGCTGCTGCACAGGATGTGATTTTCACTTCTGGCGGCACTGAATCCGACAACCTTGCCATGAAAGGCATTGCGATGGCAGTGCTTGACCAGGAAAATGCGCGCCGTACAGTCCTGAACAGTGAGGCAAGCTTACGCAATCGCATTGCCATCAGTGCCGTGGAACATCCTGCCGTCAGCGAATCGGCAGCATGGATGGCACGATATTTCGGTTTCCACGTCGATGTGCTTCCAGTCGACAAGTTCGCCCGCATCGATGTCGAGGCAGCGAAAACCCTTATCACCGAGCAGACTGCACTGGTAAGCGTCACCCTAGCCAACAATGAAGTCGGAACGATTCAACCCGTGGCTCAGATTGCTGAAATTGCGCATCGCGCAGGGGCTTTCATGCATACGGACGCGGTTCAGGCAGTCGGCCATATTCCCGTTGACATGGCTGCTCTGGGCGTTGATGCGATGAGCGTATCCGGCCATAAGTTCGGTACCCCAAAGGGCTTGGGCGCACTGATGCTGCGATCGACGACACCCTACGAACCCTTGATATCAGGTGGCGGACAAGAGCAGGGACGTCGTTCAGGAACGCAGAACGTTGCAGGGGCTGTCGGCATGGCAGTGGCGTTGCATGCTGCCCTGGAACAGATGAGTTCTTCGAATGCCGCACTAGCTGCTTCGCGCGACAAGCTTATTGCGGCCATTGAAGAGGAGATTCCACAGGCCAAACTCACTGGAACGCCTGACCCTGAACGACGTCTGCCCGGCCATGCATCCTTCGTTTTCCCTGGAGTGTGGGGCGAGGCGCTTCTGGTTGACCTCGATGCCGCAGGCATCATGTGTTCGAGCGGATCGGCATGTTCAGACGGCAACAAAGAGGCGCCCCATACTTTGCTCGCGATGGGTTTTGACGAGCAAACCGCCAAGACTTCCATCAGAATGACCTTCCAGAAAGCTTTGGAAGCCAATCAGATAACGGCAATCGTTCACGTGCTCAAGGCATCATACGAGAAGCTTCATGGCTGACCCCTGCTGACGCGGCTGGAGGGAGCGGATCACCTGGTTCGTCTGTCGATGCGGGCATTCCTGCATGACTGCTTTCGCTGCTGCCTTCGCCGCCGCTGTCATTGGCGCTTTCATCCTTATATTCAACTGTGTCTTCAACTCCGTCCTCAGCTTTGTCTTCAGCGGTGTCTTTCGCGTTGCCTTTATCGTTGCCATTCTTGTCCATCTTGGGCTGTGCCGCTTTGGCATGCTTGCCTTCGTATCGGAGCGTGGGCTTTGATTCCAGTCGAGACAAGCCATTCCACGCAAGATTGACGATGTAGGCGGCCAACTGCTCCTTGCTCGCCTTGCGTCCATCCGCCCAGTACTGTCCAGTGAACACCGTCATTCCCACCAGCATCTGAGCATAGAAGGGTATGCCCTTCGTCGATATTTTGCGGTGCCGGAAGTGCTCCTTCAGGATTTCCTCAACGCGCATGCTGACCTCTCCCAGCAGCGAACTGAATGAACTTGCCGGATCTGTGGTCGGCGAGTCACGGGCAAGAATCATGAATCCCTCGGTATGCTCCTCGATATAGGTGAGCAATGCCAGGGCCGTTTTTTCAACGATCTGGCGTGGATGCCCTTCGGCATCGCTCAGCGCATCGGTCAATGCGGTCGTCAGGGATTGCATTTCACGGTCCACCACAACCGCATAGAGTCCTTCCTTGCCGCCAAAATGTTCATAGACAATCGGCTTGCTGACCTTTGCCTTCGCTGCGATTTCCTCAACACTCGTAGTTTCGAACCCCTGCGAGGCGAATAGCGCTCTGCCTACGGTCAACAGCTGCTCACGCCGCTGAAAAGAAGTCATCCTTGTTGTCCCACTCATAAGACCCCAGTGTGGCACGTGCGCTACCCACGTGCGCCATCGTGCATACAGTCAGCAACAATGCAACGCTATAATGGTCGTGCAATCTTCAATTCTTCTCAATCGTTCCACTTGGCTGGCTTTGAAATGTCATCATCAGCAGCAGCACCAACGTCGTACGCGGCAGTGCCGCACGATCAACTTCGAGCTTTGAGATGTAGAGGACACGGAGGATTGTGGTTCATAATTGGAGAATTGAGCGAAAACTGGCAGAATGAACAGTATGGTTTGGGCAATACTCATTTGGCTGCTGGTACTTGCAGTGTTGGTAATTGTGGTGCTATGGCTGGCTCGGGGCGAATCCAGGAATGGTTCGGTATCCGCTGATATAGAAGAGCATGCGCGTGAAGGCTCGGAGGCCCGGCGCAGGCATCGTGATCCCCGCGTTGCTGGTAGCGCGCCGTCATTTGAGCCAAGGATGCATGTGCATCCTTCCGCTGAAACGCGACGGATGCTTGAGGAGACCTCTGAGAATCCCGTATATGTCAACAATGATTCGGTAGTCGAGGTGCATGCGCTCTTCCAGACGGACTCGGACGAGCCATCATCGCGCAATGCTCCCGATCTGAATGCCGCGGCACAGAATTCACAGCAGCATACCGGCGATATCCCCAAGATCGATCGCTAGGCCTCGGTGAAGTCTGTCCCTCTCGATTTTTAGGGTGAACAGTATGGATACAAATTCTGTGATTTATCTCGTCATCGGATTGACGGCACTGGTTCTTGCAATCATCGTTGCAGCGCTGATAGTCAAAGCTGCACGAAAGAAGGGCGGCAGACCCGAAGCGACCGGTGCTTCCACACCATCGCAAGCAGTGCCGCCAGATGTCTCTTCCGAGGCAGCATCAGACGAAACAGGAGCAGGCTCAGCAGTCGAGTCAGCCGAGTCAGTCGGGTCAGTCGCTTCACAGTCCGGTTCTTCACAGGCTGCTTCGCCTGAGTCCGCTTCCCCACAGGCAGCAGCATCTGCGGCCCCCCAATTGCAGACTCCAGAATCTTCAACATCGAGGTTGATTCGCCTGCGGGCGCGACTTTCTCACAGTGCCAACCCCTTCGGCAAGGCATTGTTTACGATTCTCAGCAAAAATCATCTGACAGACAGCGACTGGGAAGATGTCGAAGATACCTTGCTGCTGGCCGATGTCGGTGCTGACGCCAGTTCCCGCCTTGTCGAGCAGCTCAAGTCGGATGTTCGCGTCCAGGGCGAAACCGAGGCGAATGCCGTGCGCGACATGCTCAAGGCCAGACTGTTGACCATTGTTGACGCGGGCATGGATCGCAGGCTGTATGCGGAACTGCCTGAGAATGAGCTTCCAGATGCTCGCAAACCGTCAGTGATCATCATGGTCGGTGTCAATGGAACCGGCAAGACAACGACGGCAGGCAAGTTGGCGCGCTTCTTCGTGGCCGAAGGCAAGTCGGTGATGATGGCTGCCGCAGACACCTTCCGAGCTGCGGCTGCCGACCAGTTGGAAACATGGGGCAACCGTGTAGGCGTGAAGGTGGTGCGAAGCGACAAGGATGGAGCCGATCCTGCCTCGGTAGCCTTCGAGGCGGCGCATACGGCGCAGGAGCAGCAAAGGGATGTGCTGATCGTCGATACGGCAGGACGTCTGCAGAACAAAGCCAATCTGATGCAAGAGCTGGGGAAGATTCGTCGTGTCATCGAAAAAACGGCGAAGGTTGACGAAGTCCTGCTCGTGCTCGATGCCACCACCGGGCAGAATGGCATGGCACAGGCCAAGGTATTTGCCGAGGCAATCGGCATAACAGGCATTGTCCTCACCAAGCTTGACGGCTCGGCGCGAGGCGGCATCGTCATCTCGGTTCAGCGTGAACTCGGCGTTCCTGTGAAGCTGGTCGGCCTGGGAGAGGGGCCGGATGATCTGACGATTTTCGATCCGGCAACCTTCGTTGATGGCATCCTCGCGCTGAACTGAGTGAACCCAATATTGCTCAGCGCGTGACATTGTTACATTGTCGTAACGCTGATTGACTCAGACCGAAACCCATACCACGTTGTATTGCAGTCATTGGTCTCTAAGAAGAGACCGCTACCATTGTTACAAGTCGGGTTCGCTCGACATCGGTTCTCGGTCATTGGTAGGCAGAGAGAAAAGGAAAAAGAGAGAGAGGTAGATATGGACACTGGTAATGCAGCATGGATGTTAACGTCCGCGTCCTTTGTATTCCTCATGACGCCAGCAGTGGCGTTCTTCTATGGAGGCATGGTCCGTTCAAAGGCAATTCTGAATATGCTGATGCTTTCAGTGGGCGCCTTGGCTGTCACAGGAGTCGTGTGGACATTCTGGGGTTGGTCAATAGCGTGGGCAGGTACGGATATCGGTGGAATCTTCGGTGATCCGGCAACAGGATTCCTGCTCAAGGATACGATGGTCGCCACTGATGGTGTCTTCGGTTCGGTCAATATCAAGGATGCCGCATACCCACACAGCATCGACGTCGCTTTCCAGGTGACATTCGCGATGATTACCGTTGCCTTGATTTCCGGTGCTCTTGCAGAGCGTATCAAGTTCAGCACATGGATGATTTTCGTGGCTTTGTGGATCACCTTCGACTATGCGCCAATGGCACATATGGTCTGGAACGGCGGTCTGCTTTCTCCAGACGGTGCGATCTCGCAGGCAATCGGCGCACACGCTCATGATTTTGCAGGCGGCACGGTTGTTCATATCAACGCTGCAGTTGCGGCTTTGGTCATCGTTCTTATCATTGGCAAGCGCAAGGGCTTCGCCAAGGAGCCGTTCCGTCCGCACAACGTTCCCTTCGTCATGCTTGGCGCGTTCCTGCTGTGGTTCGGCTGGTTCGGCTTCAACGCAGGTTCGGCGCTCGCAGCCAACGGCACCGCAGGATATGCGTGGGTTTCCACAACCGCAGCAACTGCCGCGGCCACGTTGGGCTGGCTCTTCACTGAGAAGATCCGCTCCGGTCATTACACAGCGATGGGCGCTGCCTCGGGTATGGTCGCCGGTCTGGTTGCCATCACGCCTGCAGCCGATGTCGTCTCGCCATTCTGGTCGATGGTTCTCGGACTGATTGCCGGTATTCTTTGCTGCTTCGCCTGCGGCCTCAAGTTCAGGTTCGGCTATGATGATTCACTCGATGTCGTGGGCGTCCACGGTGTTGGCGGTGTCACCGGAACCGTTCTTATCGGCTTCTTCGGCGAGGGAACCGGACTGTTCGCTGGCGGCAACTTCAAGCAGCTGATTGTTCAGATCGTGATTGCATTGATTGCGATCATCTTCTCCGGTGTGATTACGTCCGTGATCGCGTTCGCACTTGAAAAGACCATTGGTTGGCGCGTTACCGAGGCTCAGGAAGTCAGCGGTGTCGATTTGGCTGACCAGGGCGAACGTGCTTACGATTTCGCTGGAACTGCCAGCTCAATCCTCAAGGAGGTGAAGTGAGATGAAGCTTATAACAGGAATCATTCAGCCACATAAGCTTGATGACGTCAAGGAAGCATTGTCGGCTTCTGGAGTCCATGGTCTTACTGTTTCGGAGGCCAACGGATATGGCCGTCAGCGCGGCCATACGGAGATCTACCGCGGTGCAGAATATACCGTCGATCTCATCCCGAAGGTGCGCATCGAAGTCATTGCCGATGACGCAGATGCAGAGACTCTGGTCGATGTCATTGTCAAGGCTGCCGCGACAGGCACCATTGGTGATGGCAAGGTCTGGGTTTCACCTCTCGAATCAGTAACGCGAGTTCGCACAGGCGAAACAGGCTCAGCAGCCATCTGATAGTGGCTCATATGAGCGTAGTCCAGCTCATAATCCCGCGAATCCCCACACAAAGTCTTGTGTGGGGATTCGTTATTCCCGCGATGTTGAGTTTTGCGGCAATTTTGAAGTACAACACCTGTTTTTTGGCTTAATCGCATCGTCATTTCAAGGATATATGCGTCTTGTACTTTCAAATTGTCGCAAAACTCGGATTCTCGCTCTGAACATTGCGTTTTTTCCGGGTCAACCATATGGTGAGGATGATTTTTCATGATTGCAGCAGTTCAAGGACTCCATGACAAGCTCGTAGCCATGAGTCAACCGGATTCGGATGGTGTGTATCGTCAGGGCAGCGTGAAACGAGCTCAACGGTCTGAGTTTGTGGTGAATGCGCTGAGTACCCTGTGGCAATATGCAAGCGACGAGCTGCCTTTTGACATTCCGGAAACTGGTGTCGGCCTTGCCGCAGTCGGGTCTCTGGCAAGAAAGCAGCTCGGCCCCAGTTCTGACCTTGATCTGGTGTTGATAGTGGACTCCCATTCCCTGAATGATGAGCAGATCTCCCAACTGGCTGACAAACTCTGGTATCCACTGTGGGATTCGGGTTTGGATCTTGACCATTCGGTAAGAACCCGAGCACAGTGCGAATCCGTTACCGATCATGATCTTCCTGCTGCAATGGGATGGTTGAATGTGCTCCCCATCGCAGGTGACACCGATCTCATTGCCGATATCGCCTCTTCCATTCTTGACAGATGGAGGAAGGCTGCACGGAAGCGCCTTCCTGAACTCGTTGAGTCCGCAACCGCGCGCCTTGATAGATTCGGCCGTCTGGCATACATCAATCAGCCAGATATCAAAGAAGCCCGTGGCGGGCTTCGAGATGCCGTGCTCGTTTCGGCACTGACCGCGACGTGGCTCGCTGACCGGCCTCACGGACGGTATGATGCCGCCGTTGACCGTCTGCTTGACGTGCGCGACAGCATCCATCTGATTGCCAACCGTGACACTGACATGCTGCTCCACCAGTATCAGCCCAAGGTGGCACAGATGCTTGGGCTGACTGACCCCACGCTTCCCGAGGAATCGCGCAACGTTGTTGCCATTGATGATCTGCAGACACTCCTCGCATCCCTCGGCCGACGCATTGCCTTCTCCCTTGACATGACCTCATCGAACGCGCAGCACTCCTTGATTCATGAAAAGCCACGATTCACCTTCTTCCGCGGCAGACGGGGAGCACCCCGCTTCGACGTTGTTGCCCATGGGGTGGCAACCCATGAGCAGGAAATCGTGCTTGCCATTGGCGAAAATCCTGCTCGCGACCGTTCAATCGCACTTCGAGTGGCTGTCGCGGCCGCTGAGTTTGATCTGCCAATCTCGGTGGCAACCCTCCTGAATATTCGCCGCTCGCCCATTCAGGATCATGCATGGACCGAAGAGGAACGCGAGCTGTTCGTTCGGCTGCTTGCCTCCGGCCCAACGCTGTTGCGCATCTGGGAAGAGATTGACTATGTGGATATTCCGGGCCGTCTAGTGCCGGAATGGTTGGGTGTTCGCAATCGTCCCAGCGCATCTGATGCCCATCGATACACCATCGATAGGCATATGGTTGAGGTCGCTTCACGCCTGGATAGGCAGACGCATAGCGGTGGCAGATATGACGACGATCATTATGCGGCGCTGCTCTTGGCTGGAATTTTCCATGACATCGGCAAGCGTCAAGGGATTCTTGACCATTCGGTTGAAGGTGCACGACATGTGCCGATTATTCTCAGCCGCATCGGATATGCGCAGAACATAGTCGATATGGCAACCTTGCTCGTCCGTGAGCATCTGACGCTCTCACAATATGCAACGACCAAGAATCCACATGATTCTGCTGTCATTGAAGACCTGGCGAATCGCATTCATCGAGATCCCGTGCTGCTTGACATGCTCTACGATCTGACCAAGGCAGACGGGTCCTCACTGGGAGCGACGGCGAACGAAGCGATCACGAAACGCTACGGCTGGTCTTCGTGGCGAGCGTCGATTGTGGAAAACATGTATCAGGCCGTGCGCAGGATGATAGTTCAAGCGCAGCCATCAGCCTAGCGCTCCGCATGACTGCCGATGGCGTGCTCGATCCAGACATCTCCGCGCGTGCGCAGGGCATTGCTTATCGCCCGAATGCCAATGAAGAACACGTTGATCGCTGCCCACAGCATGGCGATTCTCCATGCGTCATTGGGCCAGTTCAATGAAGTCAAACCCCAGAGCGCCAGCACATAGACCACCGAGGTGAGCGTGCAGGTAGCCGCGAGGTAGCGATAGTCCTCGGCACCAATAAGAATCCCGTCCATTGCCCACATCCATCCGCAGAGGGGCAAAAACACTGCCTGCACGACCATGCCAACCATGATCAGATGCTGAATCTGCGCATCGGGGCTGAACAGCCCTGTGGCGGTGAATCCCAGCAGCACCATCACGCCTCCGGTGAATACGCCCATCCACATGCCGGCTGTGCTTGAGGCATGCACCATGAATCGTGTTTCCTGGCGTTTCTTCGCTCCGAGAGCCGTAGCAACGAGTGATTGACCAGAGATGCCTATCGCATCAAGGACGTTCAACGCGAAGTTCCATGTGGCATTGACACCTTGGTAGGCGGCTAGAACCTGCTGGCCCATCCTTGCGGCAGCGACGACGGTCATGAACAGTGACGCGCGCAGGGCGAGTGTGCGGATGAACAACGGCAGCCCGTCGCTTGCACTCGACGCTATGCCAGCGATTCGAGGCAAGCAGCTTGCGCCTTCCTTGACCGCCCACATCACTGCTGGCACGATAAGCATGATGCTCATCACCCACTGTGCAATCAGCGTGGCAATGCCAGATCCCAGGATGCCCCAATGGAGCATGACGACGAACACGATATCGAGAACCGTGTTGATGACGGCTCCCGTTATTGCTGCAATCAGCGTGATGCGGACCTTCTGGAGACCGCGGAAAATCCCGTTTGCCGCATATACGAGCAGCATTCCCGGAAGTCCGAACACCACGGCATTCACATAGGTGGTCGCTTGGCTGAGCACCTGACCTTCGGCACCCATGAACGCGCATATCTGCCTACTGAACGCAACGATGCCGAGTGAGACGACGACCCCGATGATCAAGGCGAGCCACATGCCGTCGATGCCGGCTTCGAGCCCCTGACGCTTGCGTCCGGCTCCAATGAGCCTCGCCACCTGGGAGGTCGTGCCATATGCCAGAAACACGCATAGCCCAACGGTGGTGAGGATGATGGTGGAACCGATGGACAGTCCTGCAAGCGCTGCACTGCTCACATGGCCGACAACAGCTGTGTCGATAAGTATGAAGGCGGGTTCGGCAATCAGCTGTCCAAAGGTGGGGATTGCAAGTGCAGCAATATGCAGATATGGGGATCTCCGATCCTTGGCTGCCATATCCTCATCGTGTTGTGCCACAGCCATTGGATTGCCCCTTCCGACACGTTTCGGTCGCGTCACAGATGGTACAGGCTTTCTCAGACCATTGAAGGCAGCTCGGGCAACCATGCTCACATCATGGACGCGAAGTTTCGCGGTGGGCGCGTGCACGATGCGTGGATGTGAATAATCGCCGCTTTACAATGAATGTGACGAAATGATGGAGAGACACTCGCATACCACGCTTCTAGGGAAAAAAGAAGTGAATAACTCAACATAGGTGTTATCCCCCGACTATCCACAAAGTTATACCCATCATGTGGATAACTTTGTGAATTATCCCCACAAACACGCCTAAATTGTGGATAACTTATTTTTTTATCCACAATTGATGAACGTAAGGTGGTGGATTGGTGCTGAATTGGTGAATTGGAGCTGAAAGAAGGCTGAACATACGGCATGCACACCGCATGGGAAGCTGAGTGAGCTTGGAGGGTGAGCGTCCTTTCGTCCATGTACCTTGAAAAGAATCATCGGATTGTGCGTGACTGCGTGTGCAACGGTGAAAGGGGATCGATGAACACTGAAAAATTCTTCCACTATTTGAGCTGGGTAGCCACGACGACGGGATTACTGATGTATGTCTCGTACATTCCGCAGATAACGAACAACTTGGCAGGCGACAAGGGGAGTCCTGTTCAGCCGCTCGTCGCTGCAATCAATTGCACGCTCTGGGTGACCTACGGATTGCTGAAGAAGCCGCGAGACATTCCGGTCGCCCTCGCCAATGCACCAGGCATACTTTTTGGTCTTCTGGCATTCTTCACGGCCTTGTAATGCTGACCGGGGTGAACATGAACATGAACGTGAACATGAGCGTCATGCGTTCCATTGTTCTGCCCTACTGACAAGGGCACATCGTAGAATCGGCGCTATGAGTTCTTCTGGTTTTCCCAATTCACCCCACGGCGATACTTCACATACCGCCGTTGCCTTGCCTTCTGGCGACGCTTTGTTTGACCGCGTTCCGCCGCATGATGATGAAGCTGAGATGGCTGTGCTGGGTGGAATGCTCATGAGCAAGGATGCCATAGGCGAAGTCAGTCAGCTCATTGACGTTTCAGATTTTTATCAGCCCAAGCATCAGACCATTTATGAAGCGATCATTGCGCTCTTCTCGACCTCTCAGCCAGTCGATGCCGTGCTCGTTGCCAATCAGTTGCTCAAAGACGGCAATCTTGACAAGGTCGGCGGCACTGATTACCTGCATTCCCTGGTTGCATCCGTTCCCACTGCGGCAAACGCCACATACTATGCCGAAATCGTGCATCAGCGGGCCATTCTTCGCAACGTGATTACGGCTGGAACGAAAATCGCGCAGCTTGGCTATTCGGCAGAGGGGTCGCAGGCTGAAGACATTGTCAATCTGGCGCAGTCCGAAGTCTACGAGATGAGCGTGGGCAAGGTTCGTCAAGACTATTCAGCCATAGGTCCAGTTGTCCACGATGCTCTCGACCAGCTTGACAAGCTTCAGAACGGTGATCTGCAGCGTGGCGTGCCAACCGGCTTCCGTGATATGGATGACGTGACCCAAGGGCTTCAGCCTGGTCAGATGGTCGTCGTCGCAGGTCGCCCTGCCATGGGGAAGTCCACGCTGGGGGTCGATTTTGCACGCTCGGCAGCACTCCATCACCATATGGCAACCGTCATATTCTCGCTAGAAATGAGCAAAACCGAGCTGGCGCAGCGCATTATCTCGGCGGAAACGAATATCCCTCTCGTCGCTCTGCGTCGTGCCGATGACATCACGCCAGAACGTTGGAATACGCTGAATCGCTTCTGGAGCACCTTGGATGAATCGCCACTGTTCATCGACGATTCGCCGAACATGAGCTTGATGGAAATCCGTGCCAAGTGCCGCCGTCTCAAGCAGACCAACGATCTGAAACTGGTGGTCATCGACTATCTGCAGCTGATGAGTTCAGGCAAGCGAGTCGAATCGCGTCAGCAGGAGGTTTCGGAGTTCTCGCGTGCGCTCAAGCTTCTGGCGAAGGAGCTGAATCTGCCTGTTGTCGCGCTCAGCCAGTTGAACCGTGGCCCGGAGATGCGAAACGACCGAAAGCCAATGCTTGCGGATTTGCGTGAATCCGGCTCCATCGAGCAGGATGCCGACGTGGTGTTGCTGGTTCACCGTCCTGACTTCTACGATAAGGAGGACCGGCCGGGCGAGGCTGACATCATCATGGCGAAGCACCGTAACGGTCCGACCGATACCTTCCACCTCGCGTTCCTTGGAGCCACCTCCAAGTTCAAGGACATGCCCCAGGACTATCAGCAGGATGGCGTGTAACATCACGAGACTGTCCACACATGTGCTTGGCGCATTGGGTGTGTATCATGGCTTGGAAACACAATGCGCTGATAGGAGACAAGTTCACAGCAAGCTTGCGATGTGTGGAGCAATGCAGGCGGCAATGAACACGCGTGCGAGCTGCTGACCTGCGCCTCCGACGCACAGCACAGGCGAACAGCACAGGGACATAACCCAGGCGTACAGCACATGCGCACAGGACTTTTGAGAATGGCGTTAGGCAGTTGGCACACATGATTCGAGCAAATGTATCTGGTGGTAATGAATGACTTCAGCAATCGGCAAGGATAGATCCGCGAAACCTTGGTATTCGCGTATGATCCCGCTTCTTGGCAAGAGCATCAGGGCGTTGTCGCGCTTGACCCGTCATGGTGGCAGCGCCTTCCCCGGCAAGGTGATTGAGGCCTGCGATCCAGACTTTCTGGCAAGAACATTGGCCCAGCTGCCCGATGGGGTCGTTCTGGTTTCGGGAACCAACGGCAAGACAACGACGACGCGCATGGTCTCCTCGATTCTCGAAACCCTGGGAATGAGAGTGTTCACCAATCCCACCGGCTCGAATTTCACAAGAGGAGTGGTCTCCGCCCTCTTGGACAAGGTTGACATGAAGGGCAACATCGATGCCGACATCGCCGTCCTTGAACTCGATGAAGCCTATGCGGTGCATTTCGTCCATCAGGTTCAACCACGATATGCCCTGTTGCTCAACGTCATGCGCGATCAGCTCGACAGATTCGGAGAAATCGACAACACGGCAAGGATGCTTGGTGAGGTTGCCAAGCGCACCACCGGCACGGTGGTGCTGAATCGTGAGGATCCTCGCATCGCAGCCCTCGCACAGTTGGTTCCCGAGGGCACGCAATGCGCCTATTTCGGCCTTGCTCCTGCAATGCGCAGCTATTTCCCTGATGACGACAGCATGCATGACGACAGCATGCATGACAACACTATGCATGACGATATATCAGGCAACGGTTCTGCAGAGCCATCGGGCAAGGGGTCGGCTCATAGTCCTGTGTCTCAGCTGGAAGTGCCGCCCAGCGATGCGACAGAGACCACATCCGATGGCCAGCAGTCCTCCCAGCCACAGCTTCCCGCCGATGTCACGCTCAATGGTCTGGTCGATCACGGAGCCATATTCGATGTTTCCGGCACCATATTGTCAACGACCGTCAAGCTCGAAGGTGTGTACAATCTCTTCAACGCAGCTGCCGCTCTGACACTCGTAGGCCGAATCATCAAGGCTTCATCGTTTGCAGGCCAGGGCAAGACAATCGATACGCAGTCGATGGTGACGGCTCTCTCACATGTGACGCCAGCCTTTGGACGCGGCGAAATCATAGATTTCCATGGAACTCCGGTGGAACTGGTATTGGTGAAGAACCCCATGGGTTTCCGACTCGCATTGGCCTCGTTCACGCCGGCAGGCCACGACACGATGATCGTCATCAACGACGAGTTTGCTGACGGACGAGACATGAGCTGGCTGTGGGACGTGGATTTCAGCACCTTGCGCAAGACCGGCGTAGCTGTTGTTTCCGGCGTTCGCGCCTGGGACATGGCCCTGCGCCTCGATTATGACCAGGTCCATGTGGGAGCCACGGAAACGAATCCTTCAACGGCCCTTGAGGCTTTTCTGGCAGTGAACCCGAGTCATCCGAAGCGCATTTTCTGCACGTATACGGCTATGCTGAAGATTCGAACACTGATTTCGCATCTCACCGAAGTGGCGGATGCAGGTCTGTAACCCACGCACGAGGCATCATCATCGATGCATCACAATCAACGCAGGGCACATCATGAGCCACGACGGGGGAGGCTGCAAGCTATGGCTGAAGTAATCGACGTACTGTCGCTCTATCCAAAAGACATGAACATCTATGGCGATTCCGGCAATCTGCTCACTGTGGAGCGTCGTCTAAGCCTAAATGGCTTCGAGCCGAGGATTCACTACTATAACCAGGGTGATGCATGGCCGGATCACGTCGATATGATTCTCGGCGGTGGAGGCCAGGATGAAGGGCAGCGCAAGATCATTCGCGACCTGTGCAAGCGGGCGGAACTTCTCAGAGGTCTGGCCCACCAAGGTACGCCAATGCTGATGATTTGCGGTCTGTACCAGCTTTTCGGGGAGTATTTCCAACCCATCGAAGGCGATAGGCTGCCTGGAATCTGTGTGCTGGGCATCCACACCATCGGCGAAAAGCTGAGGCTCATAGGCAATCTGGTTGAGCACTCGGAACAATTCGGCGCAGTCGTCGGCTATGAGAACCATTCGGGTCAGACCTTTCTACACGAGGGCACCAAGCCCTTGGGACAGGTCGATTCGATCAGCACCGGCAACAATGGCGCTGACCGCACCGAGGGGGCCATCAATCACAACGTCATCGGCACGTACATGCATGGTTCGCTGCTGCCCAAGAATCCTAAAATCGCTGATTTCCTCATAGCGAAGGCTTGCGAACTTCGCTACGGCGCGTATGAGCCCCATCCAAGCGACAAGGGCATGGCCGAGTTGAAGCGTCTGGATGCCTTGGCGCAACATGCCAAAAGCGTTGCGATGCGGCGGCCCCGCTAGAGTCATCGAATCTGCGATGCCTCTGTGACACATTTGTGACACCGTTGTGACACCTCTGTGCCGAACGCAGGTGCAGTCAGCTATGCGCAAGATACATGCGTATGTGCGCTCCCCGTTAATTGCGTCTGACAGAGTAGAGTTGATGGAACGCAGACAATCATGCCAAGGGGCTGTTCCCAATGGTTTTGCATTGTATGCTCGTGCTCATGTGATGCACGACTTCAACAGGTAAGGAGAATGTCATGGCTACGCAAGATCTAGGTGATGGACTTCGCAAGGTGCTGCTCGCAGGTGTCGGGGCTTTGGCTACTGGAATCGAAAAGAGTCAGGCTATCGTCGATGACCTGGCGCGCAAGGGGGAAATAACCGTTGAGCAGGGCAAGCAGCTCAATTCTGAACTGAAGCGCACCTTCAAGGACAATACGGGTTCTCAAGCGCGATCCGCTGCAGAGGATCGAGTCGATGCAAAGAAGGCTTCCGAAGCGGCTCCGTTTGCATCGACAGAGGAAGGTCCGACGGGAGATCCGGACGACCTTGGCAATAACGTCAATGCACTCTGATTGCGTGCTGCAGACTCTGTGAGGGTGGTATACATCAATGGTTTCAGGCGATAGAAACTCTGCTGACCATGTGTTTGCCGATGCCGCTGGGGACTTTCGCCAGCGCACGCGAACACAGAAAATAGGTCTGTTCGGCGGCTTGTCTGACAGCGCAGAGGGGGAGACTCTCCGCGCCAGCAGACATGGCCGGGTGCGAAGGCTGTTCCAGATTGCCAGAATTGCCACTAAATTCGACATACTTCACGGCGTGACACCTACGAATCTGAGGCTGATGCTCGAAGCCTTGGGACCAACCTTCGTGAAGGTCGGACAGATACTATCCATGCGCTCAGAGATTCTGCCCGAGGCTTTCCGCAAGGAACTCTCAAAGTTGAGAGCCGATGCGGATCCCATGCCCTATGCGACGGTTATCAGTACCCTCACCAATGAATACGGCAGACCGATCGACACGATGTTCTCGACCATCGACCCGACTCCACTAGGTTCGGCATCATTGGCTCAGGTCCATCGTGCACGGCTGCTGACCGGAGAAGATGTTGCAATCAAGGTCCAACGTCCCGGCGTCAAGGAGACCATGGCACAGGATGTTGAAATCATGCGCTCCTTCGCAGGCTATGCCACCAGATTGACGCAGAGCGCGCAGATACTCGATCTGCGTGGCGTGGTCGAGGAATTGTGGGACACCTTTCAGGACGAGACTGACTTCTTGACGGAAGCCCGAAACCTCAAGGATTTCCGCCGCTTCTGCGCCTCGTACGCATACATGGACTGCCCAAGCCCCTACATCAGCCTGTGCACGCAGCATGTGGTCGTGATGGACTATGTGGAAGGCATCTCGGTGTCTCACCCGCAGCAGCTCATCGATGCCGGCTACAGTCTCAGCGACATCGGTGAGAAGCTTGTCGACAACTACGCTGCTCAGATTCTTGATGAAGGCTTCTTTCACGCTGACCCTCATCCGGGCAACATCATCATCAACGATGGGCGTATCGTGCTCATTGACCTGGGGATGACTGGACGCGTCAACAAGAGTTCACGTTCGGCCCTCAAGGAAATGATCTTTGCGGTCGCCAAACGCGATTCGCCCGCCCTGGCGAGGGGATTGCTGCGCTTCACGGCAAGCGCTGACAAGGTGAAGGACGATTATCCACTGCTGCTTGACGATCTGGATTCTGTCATTGACGAATTTGGAACGATGAATCTTGCCGACCTCAATATCGGTGAATTCTTCAATGCGATTATGCAGCTGGCCCGCAGACATGCCATCGCCGTGCCCAGCTCGGTCACGACGGTTGCTCGAGGGCTGGTCACGCTTGAGGGAACGGTTGACGAGTTCCTTCCCGATGTGAACATGATAGAGATCATTTCGCATCATATCGCGGCATCTCAGGGCACTCTGGCAAGTATCAAGAACGAAAGCATCCAATTGGGCAGAGAGAGCAGCAATGCCTTGCACGGGGTGCTTGGAGCATTGGCTGATGCAAAAACCGTATCAACCATGCTCTCGCGTGGACAGCTTCGCATCAACATGGAGCTGGTCGGCTCCGAGCAACCACTGCAGCAGCTTTCAGACATGGTCAACCGCATCACCATGGCACTGATTGTGGTCGGCTTGTACGTCGGCTCGTCAATCGTGTATTTTGCCGGAATCAAGCCCGTCATTCTGGGCATTCCGGTGATTGGTCTGATGGGATATGTGGTGGCGTTCCTGCTTTCCGTGTGGATTGTCATCGATATCTTCCGCAAGAATCGAGCGATACGCAAGCACGCTTCGCGCCTGTGAGATGACGAGTCATGCGTGTCGTATCGACGATGCTTCGCGTCTGCTCGCGGATTGCAAGGCAGTGAGCCGCTGATAAACCCCGGTATGAAGCCATTCTTGAGTCGGCTACAACAGAATGCTATAACGCTACACGGAAAAATATCTGTCAAAGTTACACGGATCCTCATTTCTTCGGTTAGATTAAGGTCTGTAATTGAGCCGAATCGGGGTAGGCTCGCTCCGCATGACGTCGGGCCTGACCCAGCATTCGGATCTAGAAGAAGGAGATCGATTATGTCACTTACGGGAAAGCGTGCGCGTACCCGTCGCGCAGCATACGTCGCTGGCGCAACCATGCTTGTCGCGGCTTTTGGGCTGCTTGCAGGTTGCGGCGAAGCGCCGACTGCATCAACGGCAAGCGGTAGCAGCTCCAGCGCATCCGTCAATCCAGACATTGATGTAAACGCATACACAAAGATCATCGATTCCGGTGCCACGGCTGATTCCTCAACCGTCGAGGCGAACACCTGGGCAGCGGCTGTCAAGAAGGCTGGAGTGCTGAAGGTTGGTGGCACGAAGACATCGACGCTGTTCTCACTGCAATCCACAAGCGACAACAAGGTTCGTGGTTTCGATGCCGGGCTTTCTCAGCTCCTTGCCAAGTACATCATCGGCAAGGCGGATACTCAGCTCACCGTGGTCGATTCCTCGACCCGTGAGAGCGTGCTGCAGAACGGCACAGTGAATTCCGTGTTCGCAACCTACTCAATCACCAGCGAACGCGCGCAGAAGGTTGATTTTGCTGGCCCGTACTATGTGTCTCAGACCGGCATTCTGGTCAAGAAGAGCAATAATGACATCAAGAGCGTGAAGGATCTGAACGGCAAGAAGGTTGGCGTCCAAGAGGGTTCGACCGGTGGAGACATCGTTGCCAAGAACGCTCCGAAGGCAAGCGTCCAGCAGTTCCAGACTGATACTGAAATCACTCAGGCGCTGCGTCAGGGACGCATTGACGCCTATGTTGTCGATGAAAGCCTTCTGCTTGGCGATGTCGTGAAGAATCCTAATGATTTCAAGATCGTTGGCAAGCCATTCGGAGACAAGGACACCTATGGCATCGGTCTGCCGAAGGGTTCCGACGCGACCAAGTTCGTCAACGCATGGTTGAAGAAAATCGAAGCTGACGGTACCTGGGCCAAGCTCTGGAAGGTCACGATCGGTGATCGTACAGGCGTGACTGATGTCCCAACGCCTCCAACGATCGAGTAGTTTCAACGAGAGAGCAGTCTTAGCTGTCGAGTTTCTATGCGCGGTGTTACCTTCGGGGCATCGCGCTTGCATGACACCGCTTCTGTCTCATTAACAAAGCATACCCAAGCTGCAACTTTCGAGTGGTAGCTTGGGTACATTATCTTGCAGCCGATACGGTTCATCAGGTTGCGTCTGGGAGGACATGTGAAACAGCTGATAAGCGAGTATGGTTGGCAGTTTATTGCGAGTTATGGTGTTTCACTGCGCATCTCATGCATCGCCTTCGTGCTTGGACTGTTGCTCGGCACACTGCTCACAGTCGGCCGAATCAGCCCCATTCCGCCACTTCGCCAAGCCATCAACATATATGTCGAAACATTTAGAAACATCCCCGTGCTTGCCTTGCTGGTGTTCATCGTCTATGCGCTTCCAGACCTAGGACTCGTCATTGACTACGAACCATGTGTCATCATCACTTTGATTCTGGTGTCTTCCGCCTTTACCTGCGACAATCTCAGAACCGGCATCAATGCCATCGATGCCGAGCAGATTCAGGCTGCGCGTGCCCTCGGATTAAGTTTCTCCACCATAGTGACCTCCATCATTCTTCCCCAGGCTTTGTCATCGGTGATTCAGCCCATGGTTACCCTGTTCATTTCTGTGGTCATCAGCTCGTCAACGGGTTCTCTCGTGCCGCTGGCTCACGCGGAATTGACCGGTTTGGTCACGCAGATCAACAACAAGGAGGCGATGGGTGTGGTGACCTTCTTGCTGGCATCGATCCTCTATGTGCTGACGGGACTGATCATCGCATTCGTTGGACGCAGGCTTGAAAAGAGGTACGCACTATGGCGATGAGCAGAACCGAGACGGCTCTTTTCGAGGCAACTGGCCCCAAGGCACGTCGCAGAATCATCATCGGCACCATCGTCAGCATTCTGGCGCTTATCGCCCTTGGCGTCTGGATTGTGTACCGCTTCTATATCAAGGGTCAGCTTGAATCCCAGTACTGGTACTTCTTCTCGCAGATCAACGTCTGGGCGTTCATTGGCGCGGGCTTGGTAGGCACGATTCGTGCGGCAATTGGTTCAGGCATCATTGCGCTGATCATGGGTCTGGTGCTCATGTTCGGACGGATGTCGAAGATCGCTCCAGTTCGATGGCTTGCCACTGCGGTTATCGAGTTCCTGCGTGGAACGCCAACGCTGCTGTTCATCTATTTCATGTTTCTGGTGCCTGCCCAGTTGGGTCTGCATATCAGCACCTACTGGATGGTGGTCATTCCGACTTCTGCCTACGCTTCGGCAGTGCTTGCCGAGGTGTATCGCTCGGGCGTTGCCGCCGTGCCCTTCGGTCAGAAGGAGGCTGGTCTCTCACTCGGATTTACGCGTGCCCAGAACTTCGTGCACATCATCTTGCCGCAGACCATGCGTATCGTGACCCCTGCCTTGGTGGCGCAGCTCGTCGTCGTGGTCAAAGACACCACCTTCGGCTACGTGGTCACCTACCCCGAGCTTATGGTGAACGCGAAGGTGATCATAGCCAACTTCAGTTCCCTGGTGCCGGTCTATCTCGTGGTATCCATCATTTATGTGCTGGTGAACTATGCAATCTCAAGGCTCGCTAACTGGCTTTTACACCGTGAAGCGGCACATGTGACGTCTGACGAATCGAGAAACTGAGTTTTGCGGCAATTGCTAAGTAGACAAGTTCAAAAACCTTGATAATCCTTCAATTGTGTGACGGAAATAAGCCACAATGAAGTGTTGATACTCAGCAATTGTCGCAAAACTCGCAATGTCTTGATTTTTACGAACATTTTCCCCCTCACATTTCATTTTTATCCCCCACCTGGCGTTTGCAAGCGTCGTTGACACTCGGGCTCAGCTTCGTAGGTTGGCAACCGGCGCACCAGTATGATTGGTGACTGACAGAGGCGTGTAACTTACGGTTCGGTTCACTGAACATCGAATCTGATTGAAAAGGGGTTCTGGAAAATGGGGTTCTCGAAAATGGCGAAGTCCCTGGCTTTGCTGGGCGCTGCCTCCGGGGCAGCAGTCTGGGCATGGATGCCTCGCAATGCACAGGGACGAAAAGATGCATACGTTTCTTCCATACCCGGTTCCTTAGGTTCCGGCTCACAGTATCGCGATGACGACATCATTCCCGACGTTCCCTATGCTCATCGAGGTTTGCATGATGCAGGTTCAGGATTGACGGCAGCATACGCAGCTACCAGCGGCAGCTATGTCGCACTCGCCCGCACCATGGCAGCCAAGGCGGGATATGGCGATGAAACATCCGAATTCCCCATTGCGCCAGAGAATTCACTTGCCGCATTCGCCGCCGCATGCGAGGCTGGATATGGCATTGAACTCGACCTGCAGCTGACCCGCGATGGACGAGTCGTCGTGGTCCATGACGCAAACATCAAACGCGTGACCGGAGTGGATGCGCAGGTTGCGGATTTGACATACAAGGAATTATGCGAGATTCCACTCTTCCCTGCACCAGCCAAGCCAGGGGATGCCAAGGCAACGCCGATAGAAGGCAAAGCCGGCATCAAGGATGAGCCGACCGGCATCAGCCATGACAACTTCCAGCACGTTCCCCTATTTACGGATGTGCTCGAACTCGTTGACGGCCGCGTTCCGCTCATTGTCGAATACAAGATGGGTGAGGCATTCGACGAGCCATTGATGGAGGCCGGACATGAAATCCTTGAAGACTATCGAGGACCATATGTCATTGAATCCTTCCACCCAGAAGCCGTTGCATGGTATCGCAACAACGATCCGCAGGTGTGCCGCGGCCAGCTCTCCAGCGAGCTGGGACGTCCCATCAAAAGCGTCATAGACGGCAAGCAGTGGCTGCTCTCCAAGTTGCTGCTGAACTGGAAAGGACGCCCCGACTTCATTGCATATGACTGGAAGGGCGGCAACTCATTCCAGCTCAAGGCCGCAGTAAAGCTCGGAGCGATTCCAGTTTCATGGACAATCCGAAGTGAAGAAGAACTGGAAGAATCAGCTCCGAACTTCGACAGATTCATATTCGAAGCCTTCGTCCCAGAGGCGTAGCAGAGCTGGAGCAGAGGCATAGCAACTTGCAATAGCGCCTAACAGCGTCAATCGCTGACAGATCAAGAGTCAGCACATCAAGTCAGCACAGGCAGCGTGACTGCCAATCCCTGAACCGCCCATGGCCAAGCCATGAGCGGTTCTCGCTATATGAGATCATGGTGCAAACCAGTCCGTGACACCACTGCAATCTCCTTATGTCCAAACTTGTGACTTCCTTGTGTCGCACCTTCGCGGTGACTTCCTCGTGACTTCTCCGTGACCTTCTCATGACCTCATCATGAATTCAACATGAATGCTTGCTGACCTTCCCCGTGCCGACCCTCAAGAGCTGTTACTACAGATATGGGTTCGGAAGCAGCATGGGTTTTTCCGCGCCCATAAGCAGCTCGTTTCCGATGGAAACGGCAATATGGAAGGGTGTGCATGTCGACCTCAGCACCGCGTTTCGCAGGTCAGAATAGCAGCGTTCACCGTCTGCAATCACCGGTCGAGAAGCCGGAGCAAGAGCGCAAACCGCAGCGAACGCCAATCACGCAATACTGGTACCTGCTTCCGGCAGGCATCGTATTTTGCATCTTTGTGGTCTATCCCTTGTTCCAGACCTTCAGACTTTCCGTGTCAGGAACCGATCTCTTCGGAAGCGCTGACACCTTCGTCGGCCTACGCAATTTCACGAGGCTCTTCACCAATCCCGACTTTGCGCGGATTCTCGTCAACACGGCACTCTTCGCCGTGTACACGGTCGTTCCCACCATAGTGATTTCGCTGGCAATCTCCCTGATGCTCAACCGCGAATCACTCGTCAATCGAGTATTCCGCACGGTTTTCGCATTGCCCTTTGCCTACTCGGTTTCAGCCGCCTCCATCGTCTTCTCCGCATTCTTCAATCCAGCGACGGGACTCTTCAACGAAATCATCAGACAGTTCGGCGGTTCAGGCGTTGGCTGGCTGACAGACGAACGCTTTGCCCTGCTTTCCATCGCACTCACCACAGTCTGGATGAACATCGGATACAACATCCTTGTGCTGCTGGCTGGTCTTGGTTCCGTCCCCGAAGACATTGTCGAGGCAGCACGGCTTGACGGTGCTTCTGGCCTGCGTCTGCAGCATTACATCATGATTCCGCTGATTCGTCCACAACTGTTCTTCCTGATCGTCACGGGCACCATCCAGTCCCTCGAAAGCTTCGGACAGATTCATGTGCTGACCAAGGGTGGCCCGGCATCCTCGAGCACCACGCTTGTCTACGACATCTATTTGCACGGGTTTGCAAACAATAATTCAAACTTCGGGTATGCATCAGCCGAAGCGCTCGTGCTGATTCTGGTGGTCGCCATCATCACGGTCATCCAATTCGGTGGCATGGGCAGAAAGGTTGATGTGGCATGAATAACAATCGAGTCTCCACCCTCGCCAAACGCGGCTTCGGCGTTCTGGTCCTGTTGCTGCTCGCCTGCATCGTGGCATTCCCCGTGTATTACTCGTTCATGGGTTCGGTGATGAAGAACACGGATATCGTCAGCAGCCCGCCAAGAATCTGGCCGGAACATGGGCTCACATGGTCGAACATCGTGACTGCCGTGCACCTGATCCCGCTTGGCAGACAGTACCTGAACTCCTTCGGATCGACCCTGGTGATAACCGCCTCACAGATTCTCACCTCCCTGCTTGCTGGATATGCGCTCGCAATCATGAAGGTTCGCGGTGCAAAGATCTGGTTTGCGCTGTTCCTCGGCACCATGATGATTCCTGGAGAGGCAATCATCATTCCCAACTATCTGACGATTGCCTCACTCGGTCTACGCAATTCGTTCATAGCGCTGGTCCTGCCATATCTAGCCAGCGGATTCGGGATTTTCATGATGGTTACCTTCCTCAGACAGTTCCCGATGGAGCTTGTCGAGGCCGCTCGGCTGGATGGGTGCTCGCACCTGCGCATTCTGTGGTCAATCGTGCTGCCATTGAGCAGACCGGCCGCTGCTTCGCTTGCAATATATACCTTCCTGACCCACTGGAATGGCTTCCTGTGGCCGTTGCTCGTCGCGGAAACACCGCAGATGCAGACCATACAGATTGGTATCACGCAGTTGCAATCGCCCGACGACTTCAATCCAGGGCTCACCATGGCTGGAGCCGTTATGGCAGTAGTGCCGACGGTTATCATCGTTGCCCTCTGCCAGCGTCAGATTGTGCGCGGACTCACTGCTGGGTCAAGCCGTTAGCACGCTTCATGGCGTGTTTCAGATTTCAGCAGCGGTAGTGATAAAGATTTCCTGCAATAACAAACAAGGAGAAGTAAATGAAAAAGGGATTCAAAGCAGCATTGGCTGTGGTTGCAACCCTCGGAACGCTGATCAGCACAGGATGTGGTTCTGCAAGCGCTGCAGGGACCGCAACCAAGGATGCCGGTCCGCAGACTGTCACGTTCTGGCATTCCATGTCAGGCACGAACGGACAGGTGCTTGACAAGCTCATTGCACAGTTTAACAAGACCAACAAGGACAAAATCACCGTCAAGGCTCTCTACCAGGGCCAATATGATGATGCCATCACAAAATACAAGTCAGCCGTGCAGTCCAAGTCCACGCCGACCTTGATGCAGGTCTACGATGTCGGCTCTCGATTCATGATGGATTCAGGCACCATCACGCCGATGCAGAACTTCATTGATGCAGATAAGTATGATGTGTCTGACCTGCAACCGAACGTAGCAGGATATTACAAGGTTGACGGCAAGCTGTATTCCATGCCATTCAATTCCTCCATGCCTGTGCTCTACTACAACAAGAGCATGTTCAAGGCTGCTGGACTCGATCCAGACAAGGCACCCACGACGCTTGATGAAGTCAAGGCCGATGCCGAGAAGCTTTCGCAGAAGAATGGTGGCCCCGCACAATACGGATTCAACGCAGCCGTGTACGGATGGTTCGTCGAGCAGGAAATAGCTGCCAACGGCCAGCTGTATTGCTCTCCTCAGAACGGAAGAAGCTCGAAGCGTGCGGATAACTTCACCTTCAACAATTCTTCGGCAACGACGTTCCTCACCTGGTGGAAGGGCATGGTCGATTCCGGCATTTCGGGCAATACCGGAACGGATACCGATAATGCAGACAGCGCTTTCGAATCAGGCAAGGTGGGCATCACCCTCGAATCCACGGCAGATCTAAGCGGCATTATGGGAGCTGCAAAGACCAAGGGCTTCGAGGTTGGCGTAGGGAACTATCCAAAGATCAAGAAGAACAATTCCGGCCCAATCATCGGAGGTGCTTCGCTCTGGATCTCCAAGCTTGGTCATTCCTCGGCCCAGCAGGAAGCGGCATGGAAGTTCATCAAGTTCCTCTCCGAGCCGGAGAATCAGGCAGCCTGGCATACTGGCACCGGTTATTTCCCAACTTCCAAGAAGGCGTTGAACACGGAAACCGACAAGGCGTGGAGAAAGCAATATCCACAGTTTGACGTGGCCGTGAAGCAGCTGGAAAGCACCAAGCTGACCGCTGCAACGCAAGGCTGCTCGGCAGGTGTGATGCCACAGGCTCGCAAGGCCGTCGAGGATGGCATCGAGAAGGTCTTCGCTGGCGCAGATGCAAAGTCGGCGCTGACGGCTGAGGTCAAAGGCCTGCAATCCGACATCCAGGATTACAACAGCTCCGTTCAAAACTGAATAATGCGACTGGCCGTCTCACTCCGAACAGGGGAGAGACGGCCAGTCGCATTACTATCTTCGATTCCCGCTGGTGGAATCAGTCGATGACACCGTACAATCTGTCGCCAGCATCGCCCAGACCCGGCACAATGTAAGCCTTGTCGTTCAGCTTCTCGTCAACCGCGCATACGACGACCTTGAAGTCGATTGAAGGGTCAATGTCTCGCTTCAGACGCTCAAGGCCCTCTGGAGCTGCCAGAATGTTGATGGCAGTGACATCCTTGGCACCGTGCTCGGCAAGATAGTGCGTCGCCGCAACGAGCGTGCCACCGGTTGCCAGCATCGGATCAAGCAGGAAGCACTGACGCCCTGAGAGGTCTTCAGGCAAGCGGTTGGCATAGGTGATGATGTCAAGGGTGCTTTCATCGCGCTTCATGCCGAGGAAACCGACTTCGGCGGTCGGAACAAGGCGTGTCATGCCATCGAGCATGCCCAACCCTGCTCGCAAGACCGGCACGACCATCGGTCGCGGCGTGCTGAGTTTCTTCCCAACCATAGGTGCTACCGGAGTTTCAATCGGATAATCCGAAACGCTTAAGTTGCGTGTTGCTTCATAGGCTTCCAGCATGACCAGCTCGCTGACGAGCTCGCGGAAGGTATTGGATGGTGTTTTCTTATCCCTCAAAACAGTGAGCTTATGCTCAATCAGAGGATGTTCTAGTACATGGAGTTCCATACTGCTAAGCCTAGCCCCTTAAGCATCAGAATCGCAGAAATCGCACAAACGCGAGGTTATGAGCATGTTTCATCGCATTATCTTCCATTGAATCTCGCAGTTGCATGGCTCTGACATGGAAGGAGTTGAAGGCATTGAAGGCGCTAAAACCTTGTAAGCAGAACATAAAGTTAAAACGCCGAACCGTGAAAGCGCCTGTCGGCGCAAACGCCGCTCGAAGCGGCAACAAATGGAGCCCGGGGCTTAAGCACGGTTCGACGCGGATTTCATTCTACGACATGATTGCTTGTCGCATGTTCATAAGCGCTCTGCGAAAGAGAAGAATTGCGAATCGCTTGCGCGTGTCTGATATTGAATGAGCGCTGGGCATCAGAATGTAGGAGTGCCAGAACGCCAGAGTGTAGGAGTACCAGAATGTCGCAGCGGGCTATTCCAACGATCCCTGACGCCATAGGTGTGCACCATGCACAAAATCCCGCCCTGTGGTATGTAGCGCCTGTGCGGAATGAAGTGAACGTGCCAGCTGCGTGGCCAGGGCAGAACGAGAAGGCGAACCGACTTCGTCGCTGCTTGCCTTCTGCAAGCGCGTGCATTGTGCGCGGATGCCGAGGCTTATCACTTCGCAGAATGCGCCGGCACGTTCCAGTGCAACGGCGAAATCGCCTTGGAACGCTCCCGAAAGAATTGAATCGGCAGTGCGCGCAATATCCTGTGCCACAGGTGGTCTATCGACTCCAACGATGGCAGAGGCAGCCGTGTCTACTGGTTCGCCCAAAGCCCAGAGTTCGCTGATAACATCCGAACTGCGTCGCATCCAGCTGCGCAGGGAATAGAGACGCCAGAGAATGCCTGGCAAGGAATCGGGGTCGGCATCGCTCCACAGTTCGGCAATGATGTCAACGCCTTCACGGTCGACCAGCGTGAGCACGCGTTGCACGATATTAGGATCCTGAGTCTGATGCACGCGATTGAGCAGCGAAGCCGCAGAAACATGGCTGATTTCGCTGATTTGCTGAGGATCCATGCCTCCTGAAAGTTGGTCGGCAATCGCCTGATCGAGCTGTCCGGGGCGCGAAGGACGCTGCGAGCCGGAGGTTGAAAATCCTGATCGCGACGCACGAATCGAAGAGGAACCATAGCGTGATGCAGCATTAGTAGACAATGGGTACCACTTTCTGTATGTCAATGATCTGAGGGCCTTCGCTGGCATTGACGACACTTAATGCCACGCCATGGCCGGTGGGGATGAATGGCGATTTCGTCGGCAGACGTTTCGCCAAAGAGCTGCCTATGCATAGTTCGCGTACGAAGTTGAAGATACCACCCAGAAGTGGCCTGTGAGTGCAGACGATTGAATTCTTCCGCAAGCGAATCGATGCTTCGATGACCTCGTTCATCGAGGCGAGTGCTTCGTGGGGAAAAGCCTCGTAGCTCGATTCGGTGAGACGTTCATCTTCGCGGATTTGAAGTCGTGATTGCAAGGCGAAGGGTCGAATGGTGTCAATGCAGCGCAGCCAGGGTGACGAAACCACCAACGTGGGGTTAAAGCATGTCAGTTCGCGGCCGAGTGCATACGCAGCCGCTGCGCCGCGTGGCATCAGCGGTCGGTCAGCATCCTCGCCGAGCCATGTTTTCCGCGACTCCGCCTTGCTGTGTCTCACAATGAGGACAATGCGCGAATGCAGGGCACCCTGCTGCACTCTATCGGTGAATTCGTCAAGCACGTCCCTATCGGTTGAGTGTGAGAGCATGTGCCTCGCCGCGTTGGGGCTGACCCAGCGCACGTCATCAACTTCGTTGAGGTCAGGCTCATGGACAGGGCCGAAGGTGAGCCTGCGCCGCTCCGCATCCTGTTTGGGCAATGCTTGGGCCATCCAGAACGATACGCGCTTGTTGCCGGTGATGTTGCCTTTGCGCAGCTTGCCGCCTTCACGGTTCAGCGGGTATTCGACGGTTCTCAGAAACGATTCCAAGGCAACGGCAATGCCGGTTTCCTCGCCAACCTCTCGCACTGCTGTGTGGTATAGGGATTCGTGCTCTTCAACCTTGCCTTTGGGCCAGCTCCAATCGTCATATTTGGGACGGTGAACCAGACATAGTTTAACCTTGCCCATGATCTCATGGACTTCGTCGTCGCTGAGGGGAAGCTTTCTCGCATCATCGAGCGTCCGAGAAGCGTCGGCGTTGCGCCAGCGATATACGATTGCTCCAGCTGCATCAGTCGTTTTGGACATGCATCATCACTTTCCTGATGTCTTTTCCTGCATCGTGAAAATTGCGGCTAACAGTGGTGTGCTGTCAGCCGCAATCTGGTGTCTCAGTGTGTAGTGGGTCTTTTGATTCGCGTGTGCTTCTTGATCAGATATTCCTGGCAGTCAACAAGCGGATTGCCCTGCTCGTCGCGCGAGTGGCGAATGTAGCTGCCATCGCCCTTCATGTGCCACGAAGCCGTAGTATCAGCCATCTGCAAGTCGATGTATTTTATCAGCTCGTCAATTTCGTCGGGAGATGTGATTCTTACCAGAGCCTCAACCCTGCGGTCAAGGTTTCTATGCATCAGATCGGCTGAGCCAATCCATACTTCCGGACCGGAAATCGGACCTTCGCCGATCTGCGGGCCCTGCGAGTTCGCAAAGGCAAATATTCGACTGTGTTCGAGGAATCGTCCGAGAATCGAACGGACACGGATATTGTCGCTCAAGCCTGCAATCTCAGGCTTGATTGCGCAGATGCCGCGTTCCACGATATCGATTTTGACACCGGCTTGGCTGGCTCGATACAACGCATCGATGCATTTCTCGTCAACCAGGGAGTTGACCTTGATTTTAATCCAAGCATCCTTGCCATCCTTGGCTGCGGCTTCCTCACGCTGAATGCGTTCGATAAGTCCAGAGCGTACGGAGCGCGGTGCGACTAGCAGCCGTTGGAAGCTTAATTTGGGAGCGTAACCTGACAGCTGGTTGAAGAGCCGGGTCAAATCCTGCCCCACGACGGGATCGCAGGTAAGCAGACCGAGATCGGTGTATTGCCGGGCGGTTTTGGGGTTGTAGTTACCGGTTCCGATATGGCAATACCGTCGCAGGCCATCGGCTTCCTGACGGACCACGAGCTGCAGCTTGCAATGGGTTTTCAAACCAACGATGCCATAGACGACGTGCACACCCGCACGTTCGAGCTTGCGTGCCCAGGCGATGTTTGCCTCTTCATCAAATCGCGCCTTGATCTCGACAAGCACAAGCACCTGTTTGCCGGCGTGAGCGGCATCAACCAGCGCATCGATGATGGGTGAGTTGCCCGAAGTTCGATAGAGCGTCTGCTTGATTGCCAACACCTGTGGGTCGGCTGCCGCCTGTGCCAGAAAAGCCTGCACGGAGGTGGAGAACGAATCGTAGGGATGATGGAGCAAGATGTCATGCTCGCGAATCGCAGCGAAGATGTCTTGTGCACGACTTGATTCGACCTCTGCAATCTGGCGGTTCGTGCTGGGTATGAAAGGCTGATACTTGAGGTCTGCGCGATCGATGGACTGCAATTCGAAAAGCACCGTGAAATCGAGCGGGGCGGGAACCCGATACACTTCCTCGTCGCTGACTCGGAGCTGGTTTGCCAGCAGCTGTGAAAGGAAGGGCGAGGTGGTGTCTGAAATTTCGAGACGAATGGGAGGTCCGAAACGGCGGCGCAGCAGTTCCTTTTCCATCGCGTTCAGCAGATTCTCGGCATCGTCTTCCTCAACGTCGATATCTTCGTTTCTCGTGACGCGGAACGAGCGCGCCTCCTTGATTACCATGCCGGGGAAAAGCGATTCAAGATGCGCTATCAGCAGATTCTCCATCGTGATGAAGCCGTAGCGTTCCTCGCGCCCTTCCTCATCGGTGAGATCGTCCACTGCAACCAGACGCGGCATGTTATCGGGGATTTTCACGCGGGCAAAGTGCGATTTTCCAGAGATTGGGTTTTCGACAAGAACCGCAAGGTTCAGGGAATTGCCCGAAATGTAGGGGAATGGGTGCGCTGGGTCTACGGCCAGCGGTGTCAGTACGGGGAATACCTGCTGGCGGAAGAAGCGAGACAGACGCTCCTGTTCCGTCGCGGTCAGCTGGTTCCAGCTCAGCAGCACGATATGCTGCTCGGCAAGTTCAGGAAGTATATGGTCGATGACGTAATGCGCGTATTCGTTTTGCAGCTTGTGGGCCTGCTCAGATATGGAGCGAAGCTGCTGCCGCGGGCTGAGTCCGCTTGCCGCGGTCACGGCGATGCCTGTTGTCACTCTTCGTTTGAGTCCAGCAACGCGAACCATGAAGAATTCATCAAGATTGCTGGCAAAGATAGCCGCATAGTTGGCTCGTTCGAGCATTGGTTGTGTATCGTCCTGAGCCAGCTCCAGAACTCGTTTGTTGAACTTGAGCAAGCTGATCTCACGGTCGAAGAAACGATCTTCGGGCAGAGGTGCTGCGCCCTCGTCAGGGTTGGTTTTTCGTATCGAACGTTCGGTTTCCGCTATGTGTTCCGCAATCTGGCTGCGGAGCACGGATTTCGAAGGTGCGTCAAATATCTGAGCCATGCCCCCATCCTAGTTTATGGGGTGGCGTATGGAGGTGCGAGCAGCGTAATAATTCAGCTGCAATTCATCCGGGGCAATCTCAGATACCAACGTGCTGTGCAATAGCATACATGGTGTATGGATAAGATGGTTATGGGGCAGCGATGCCCCTTGATCCACTGAGGTTCATGGATCGCGAATCTTTCTGGTCAATAAATGCTATCCGCATCGCATAATGAAAGGCACTCCAATGGGAAGAATTCAAGAGATTCTCGCAACAATTCATGACGACGTATCGCTTTCGGAGCAATTGTCTCAGCGCATGCTCACGGGAATAGTCGATGGGCACATCGACTATGACGTGATGGCGCATTCGCTTGCTGATTTTGCCACTGAACACGGGTTTGAGAACCCTCCCTCGCCGTCCAGCATCAAAAAGCTCATGCTTGCCAATAGTGGCAAACCCTTGGTTGAGTTTCATGGCGATCAATTGCTGGGCGACTTCCATCTTGGCAACATCGCAAAGGTGAATGTCGCGTGCCGTGGGGCGTTCATTGCTAGGCTCGCCATTCTGGCCAGTCTCCATGACGAACTATGGGTTGGCGACTGGATTGCAGTGAACAATGACACTGGCGCATATCTTGACAGCCTCAGGCTCTCCGGTCGCCTTGATGACGGCGATTCGTTCATCGTTCGCGTTGACATTGGCACAGGCCCATCTCAATATGGTCCGATGCTGGTGTACAACGAGGGGCTTCATAACGCCAGCCCCCGGTATGCAGCCAACTTTACCGTCAGCGGCACCACCTGCGATGTTGGGTATTCAAGGCAGAATGACTCTGTATTCGGGTGACGGAGCGTATTTAGGTGACGGAGCGTTGCATGGTGCAGGCTTCTGACGTTTGTTGGTGATTGTCAGACGAGGCATCCATGCGTGAAATGTAATCACTGTGAGCAGAATTACTGAAAAATTGACGTAAGGTATAACAATGGTTATTCTGTATAGGGTGTCGACTTATAAGGGTGTGACCGCTCCTTGGAGTTTGTGAATGTGAGATTACTGTCTTTCAGATTGCAGCTCAGGTATATCGCGGGGGTTGGGGCATACCTCACAATAAGTCGGCTGAGAAGCACGAAGTTTGCGCATAGAGTTTGCGCCAAGCGGCGGTTTCTATCAGGAAGAAAAGGTTCTACAGTTAAAGGAAAACGACCATGGACACGAAGATTCGTGCGAAAAGGGTGGCCGCGGTAGTTGCTGCTGCCTCCGTCGCACTGGCTGGCTTCGGCTTCGTACACACTGCAAACGCAGCTGCGAACGATGCCACCATCACGGTAAACGTAAAAGAAGATGGTGCTGCTAGCGCCACCTACACCGCCTATCTCATCGGTGAATATGATGGGATCACCTACGATGCAAGTGGCAATATCAAGTCGCTTGTTGTTAAAGCTCAAAACGACCCCATTAACACTGCAATCAAGACTGATGCGGTTAATGCTGGTGCCGAAGCAACCGCCATTGATGCCGACAAACCAGCTAACTGGGTTGCAGCGAACTGGCTGGGCTACCCGACAAGTCCAAACACGGATGACACAATCTCGGCCGTCTCCCCATATGCAGGCAATTTGCAGGCTTTTGCACAGAAGCTAGCCGGGGATACGAACTTCAAGACCAGCAACACCACTGCCACAGGTACCGGCTTTACAAGCGGTGGGGCGATTGCTGGTGACACCATCAGCTTCACAGCCTTGACGCAGGGCTTGTATCTCATCGTTGACTCCACAGCTGAGACTACATCCGGTCACTCACTGCCCATCATCGTGGGCACCAAGGCTTGGAACGCCACCAAGAACGCTTTTGTTGACTTTGCGGACGGCGGCGTTGACAAGAAGCCAGCGCTTGGCGTGGCTCAGTTGAAGAATGACGCCACCTTCGTCGGCAAAACCATCGTTGGTGACACCAACGGTTTCAACATCGGCGACACCGTTGACTACGAAGTGACTTTCCCCGTTCCAGCGATCCCAGGAAGTCAGTCGACCTGGACGTCGACCATCACCGATACTTTCCCAACTGCGTTGACACGTCCGGCGGTTACCGATGTTGAGATCTTCGTTGGTTCAGACACTACCGACGTTGCGGGCTTGCTGCCGGGTGGATCCATAACACATGAGAACGCCGACAAGCTGAAAATCACCGGTTTGGAGACATTGTATGGCGAGTACAACGGTTCTGCCTGGGTCAACCTAACGACAGTGCCTACCACGACAATCCCGGTGGCTGCCGGAACGATCATCCGTATCAAGTATTCCGCTGTCATCAATGACAACGCTGTGTCAGCCACCGCTGCAACCAATGGTGGCCAGCTTGCCGACAACACCAACTGGGTTGTATATGAGGACCCTACTCACACCGGAGGTAGCAATGGCGGCACTGATAACGCGGTTGCGTATGTCTTCGGTATCGATTTGGCGAAGGTTGACAAGGCTGACCACTCCGTCCCGCTTGCAGGTGCGACGTTCACGGTTGCGAAGGCAAGTGCTCCGGCAACTCCATTGACGTTCTCGCAGGAGTCCGCTGGCGTGTATGAGTATTCCCCAACCGGTTCGGCCACAATTACTTCTAACACGGGCACTGGCCGCTTTACAGTCAAGGGCCTTGAGGCCGGGGAATACATCTTCACGGAAACCAATGCTCCTAGTGATTACTTCAAGGTGAGTTCCTTCAGTGTCACCATTGTGCCCACCTGGGATTTGAACACCCAGACAGTCAGCAAGGTTGACTATCAACTGAGCACCACCACCGATGTGTGGCTGACCGCAACCGACACAATTGTGACTATCGGCGACACCAAGGAAGCGCTTTCCAACCTTCCTTACACGGGCGGCATTGGCATTGCTCTCTTCGTTGCTGTAGGTGCCGCAGTAACCATCATCGGTGTTCGTGCACACCGCAAGAGCGCCAAGGCTGAAGCAAACGCAACGGCATTCTAACACCAGCGACATGTCGTAGCACGCATTCAGCTACGCGCCGTCAGTGAAGTCCCTCTCCCACCCCCGAGGATTGGGAGAGGGACTTTCTCATAACCCTTCCTGAACAACGACTCTACTAGGAGCAACATGATGAAAGACCGACTGCATCTATCAGCCTTGTCAACGCTTTTCGCACTGATTCTCAGTGCCGTTGCCTTGGCAGTTGTTTCTCCGATGAGCGTGGCTCAGGCAACACCAATAACAGACGCGAGCATAACCATCAGCGGGTCGCCGGTGTCCGGCAGGGAATACCTCGGTTATCAGGTAGCGGACTACGTCAATATTCTTCAAAACAATGGCAAACCAGTTGGGGTTGGTTTGCAAACGGTCGCAACATCTAACAACATAGGCAGCATAACCCTGTGCGATAATTCGACCATCAGTAACAAGAACTTCAAGCAGGTGCTCGCAGCTCAGATTGCCTGCTTAGAAAATGCGCGCAATGGTTCGAGTCCTGCCCCTGCCATCGATGCCGAGGGAAACATCGAACACCGAGACCCTCTGGTATGGGCGACCGCCCAATGGCAGATGGGCGCCAATACCAATGACTCTGACCCTTGGCTCAATCCTGATATCCTTTCCAATGGGCCGCTCAAGACTCTGGTTGAATGGATGGCTGACAATATCATCGAATCGCCGGGCTGCACGCCAGGAGTGGATAGTCCATGCTTTGGCCTTCCCAACGCGTCGAAGTCTCAGGGAACCAAGAATCCAGGGCAGGTGCAGTTCACGGGTCTGATTCCAGGCATCTATCTCGTATTTCCCACGCAAGCCGTGCTTTCCTCCGAAGATCTTTCCTCAAGCACGATAGTGGCCCCTATGCTCGTAGGCACTAAGATTCCCGTAACCGATGGTGCTGGGATCACCACACTGATGGACCTGTACAAATCTGACGGTATCGAAATTCGCCGGTATCTCGGTGTATTGAATGCCAAGGGCGACGAAGTCAACATCACGATCAATATCAACGATCCAGTCAAGAAAGACAAGCCGACTTTTGGAATCGGTGACACGGTACCCTACATTGTTACCGCAGTCCTCCCTAACTTTGATGCATTCAATCGCAAGGGGAATGATGGATCGTATACCGGTGAGACGTCAAATGTTGCATTCAAGAAGCAATCACATGGCGGCGGTGCGTCTGCGTCTCGGCCCGAGCCGTTTGCGGCATCGCACATACCTGCGATATTCAAGAAGGATTCCGGCAAGGTTATTCTCAGCGATGCCGAATCGGAGCCAGAAGCTGAGAATCCAGTTCGCTTTGACATTGCGATAGATTATTCTTCCGCTTTTTCAGCAATTGACGTAGATGGCAGCAACCCTAAGATTGCCGATGTACATGTGCTTGTAGGAAGTACTGAACTGCACTATTCGGACTCCTGCGTCCTTGGAGTTAGCAATACCTCAGACCCTTGCTTCGGATTTGTACAAGGATTGCCAAACGCTGGTGGCGAGGTGCGCGAGACCATCCAACTCCCAAGCTGGATTCTCCGGGCCAATGGAGGAGCAGACGTCGAAGTCACCTTCGAACAACAGATACTCCATACAGTGAACGATGATGCCGCCTCGCCGCTTGAGGCGTATGACGAACTCGATGGTGGTCCGTGGACGAAAGACTGGAGCGTCGCCTCTGCGATGTTCAGCAGCAACCCGGGTGCAGACGATTACACCGATTTCAGCATGCCCACATTGTTTGCAACAGCCAAAGCCCGCGAAGTGTCTGTGTTTACCTTCCCGATAGTTATCACGAAGGTCGATTCACATACGAATCAGACTCTTGCTGGCGCAGAGTTCACACTTTCCCAAGGCGACGAACAGCAATGTTTCATAAATAAAGCAGGAAAATACACTCGCATTGGGGTCGCTCCCTGTGAGCAGTCTTCCGACACGCTGTTGCAGGCAAACTCTGATGGTCGCATAGAGATTATCGGCCTTGAAGCACATGTGGACTACACGGTCAAGGAGACCAAGCAGCCCGATGGGTATGATCCCGGCAATCTAGATATGGTCGAGTTCACCGTTCAAGTTTCGCCGGTTTATGATTCGGATTCACGGCCAACCGAGGTTCTTGCGACCGAATATATACACGCGGGTGCCAGCTTTATGCACAGTACCGGACTGCCAAGCTACATCAGACCAGCAACAACGGAATGGGTTGATGACGTCAATCATGTGAAACACACCTTCTACGCTCACGAGATTGACATTCTGAATGGTAAAACATCGCAGGATGTTGCTGCCATCACGCCTATCTCATGGAAGGATACCTTGGCAAAGACAGGTATTGGGATCCTTCTCTTCCTCATTGTCGCGATGATTCTCATGGTGTTGGGCATGGTAATGAAAAGAAAAAAGAAGAATGAAAATGAAACTGAGAATGAAGCAGTTGCGCAAGGAAATCTGATTTCACAAGTTGAGCATTCTTCATGAGATAAGGAGTGATGGTGGTTGCTAAGAAGGGGAGAACGCAGCAAGGCTTGGGGAAGCATAACAAGAAAGCAAGGCAGTCATTTATCTCGTACGAGCGTGAGCGAGCATACGCTCACGAAGACAATGAAGGTTTGGATTTTGACGCCCTTCTTGCCGAATCGGTTGAAAATGCCCGCAAGGTTGGTGAACTGCGAGTCAAGCTGCGTAGGAAGGCGGCAATCTACCGATATTTTGCTTTTCTCGCCGTGTTCCTCGGACTCATCATCGTCATGTACCCTATGATGTTTCAGTCCTACAATGCTTATAAATTTGCACTGATTGCCGAGGAATCCAGTCGCAAGGTTGCACAATGGCCGTACCCCGAGGGTGAGCTGGCTCTTGCCAAGGCTCGTGAATACAACAAGAAGCTGCTCGCAACGGGCCCTCACAATACCGGTGAATTGAATGATCCGTATTCCTCACCCGATCACGAGGGGGATGTTTCTACCGCATTGGGCGAGCTTGTCGGAATGAATCAAGCGTCAAAGCTTACAGGTCAGACCACTTCTGAAAAAGACAAGGAATATATGAGCATCCTTGATCAGGGTGGTGGAATGATCGGCACTGTTGAAGTACCAAAAATCTCTGTGAAACTTCCCGTGTATCACGGCACATCATCGCAGACGCTCAACTCAGGTGCAGGTCATCTGTACGGCACTAGCTTTCCTGTTGATCAGCCGGGTTCGCACACCGTTATCACAGCCCACCGTGGTCTGCCAACGGCTCTGTTCTTCACGCGTCTTGGCGAATTGAAAAAGGGTGATGAAATGTATGTCACCACTATGGGAAGAACCTTTGGTTACATTGTCGATCGGGTCGAGGTCATCGTACCAACCGATATTTCCAAGATGGGACTGGTCGAGGGAGAGGAACGACTGACATTGATGACATGTACGCCATATGGCATCAACACGCACAGGCTGTTGGTTTCAGGTCATCGAGGCAATATTCCACAACCTGTTTCCCCAATTCCCGATGCTAAGCGAGACTTCCTATGGATACCGGCAGTGGGAGGAATTCTGCTGCTTGGTGCCTTGATTTGCGCTGCGATAGCTAGACGACGCAGACGTGCGATGTGGCTGATGCGCGCACGCCATGCGCTATGGCTGCCGTGGTGGTGATGCGCCTCCGACTTCAGCAGCGTCTGTGAGCGCTTGATGCTGATGTGCCCACCTGAATGTGAGGAAGCTCGTAAAACGTAAAAAAGGGAACCCCCTGATGAGGGGGTTCCCTGCAAGTTCAACAGTGGCAGAATCTCTGCACAACATCCTTGTTGCAACGGTAAGTCCATCCAATGCCCGTCCAACATATTGGTCCTCGTGACCATATACCTTTGTGGGCTTCTGCTCTCTTCTGTTTTCCTTGCAGTTACTATTATGCTCTTCTGGCCTAAGGATTCAAGTTCTGAAGTGCAGAATTGTGCAATGTGACATTTATTTGTTTTTTGTTATGAGAAGTGAGCAGAACCCGGGAGATTGTTATCTGATGTGCTGTATCTCTCGGGTGAATGTTCATTTGTGTGAAGTCCTAGCCAAGTCCGAATTTCTCGGCGTGTCGCATCCTGGATGCCACATTCGACCACAGTGCCTGATCTGGATTGCAGAGCACGTATAGGACGATTTCAATGGCAATATGACTACTGAACATGTTACAAACGGTTCCGGCGTTTCCGGCACCCGTATGCCATCCCGCCATGCGAACTCGGCACAGACTGTGGTGTTCACCGCACCGAGTGGAGGTTTGGGATTGACGACGCTTGCCTCCATGTTTGCCCTGCACATCTCCCAAGCAGGCAGAACGACTGCGCTAGTCGATCTCGACATACATGAAGGTGGCTTGGACGTGATACTGGGCATCGAAGGCGAGAGCGGATTGAGAATGAGCGAGATTTCTGCGCCGCTCGGCCATCTGTCAGGCGAGGCACTGTGCTTGGAATTGCCGCATTGGGAGGGCATGCCCGTGTTGGCCGCAGATCCATGGAATACTGCGGCGCGCGGCGATGGTTCGATGGTGAAGGCATGGGAAATCAAGGCTGCCGTGGACGCCATGACCCAGATGCATGATCTTGTGGTCATCGATGCGGGCTGTGCACATGGTTGTGCAGACAGCATTGCTGATTATGGTCTTTCCAACCAGTTGCACCTGGTGATGCTTGTTGAGATGTCAGTGCTCGGCATGGCTCGCGCAAAGCATCATCTGACGCGATTGATTCGGCAATGTGGTCAGGAACAGGTACTCGTCGTCGGCATGCATCCACATCTGGCATGCAGCCAATCGGTGCGGATGAATGATGCTGATGCCAAGGCATATCTGCAGATGCCCATAGCCGATGCGATGCTGCCACGCCGGGCGTTGAGCGTGTCCATCGTGCAAGGTCTGGGCATCGCTTCGATTCCCAAAGAGTATCGCACGCTGTTGGCGACGATTGAGCGCGACACCGTGGGAAGATCGGCACACAAGCTTCCGTCGCATGTGGCAGAAACAAGCGCTCGCAACAGACGATTCCGCTAGAGAACAAGCGCCATCATGCTCATTTCAACGAAGGAACAGTCAGCGGTTTCACAGCGCCGAGACCACGCAACGGCCACTACCATTTCCTTAGGCCCTTTACAGGAGTTCGCTGACGATGTGCGCGTGACTGATCTCGCGATCACTGCGGATGGTCGCGTATGGACTGATCGCGGCGAGGGCATGGAGGAACGAGGCAGGCCGCAATGGCTGCAATCGCCGCATATAGTGCGAGAATTCGCTGTGCAGCTGTGCTCGCAATGTGGTGCACGGCTCGATGATTCATGCCCTATAGCCGATGCTTCGACAGCGGATGGGTTGCGCATCAATGCCGTGATTGCACCATTAGTGCCGCAGGGAGCTTCAATTTCCATACGATTCCCTGATCGGGTGCATGCATCTCTTTCCACATTGTGCGATTGGGGCATGATTCCCAGAGCATGGGTGCAGGTCTTAAGAAATATCGCTCTTGGTCATGCCAATATTCTGATAACGGGCGGTACTGGTACCGGAAAAACAACCTTGCTGAAGGCGCTGCTCAAGGAATGTTCAAGTCGGGAACGGATCATCACCGTTGAGGAGACCAGAGAGCTCGGAGACATCGGCAGGCTGAACCATATTGCGATGGCGACGCGCGATGCGAATGTCGAAGGTGTGGGAGCTGTCTCGCTCAGCGAATTGCTTCGAGCCACGCTGCGCATGCGACCGGATCGTGTGATTCTTGGCGAGTGCCGTGGCGCAGAGATCACTGATCTGCTGATGGCTCTCAATTCTGGGCACCACGGGGGCATGGCGACTTTGCATGCCGATAGCGTCGAACGTGTGCCAGCGCGCATGCTTTCACTGGGATTGCAAGCCGGCTTGAACATGCAGACCCTGAATATGCTTTCCATCGGAGCATTCGACATAGTGTTGCATCTGGCACGGCATCGCGGCAAGCGTCGATTGGCTCAGATTGGCAGATTGGAGCTTGCATCAGATGCATGCGTCGGCCGAAGTCTGGCAGTATGGGACGGCTCTTCTGCAGTGCAATGTTCTTCAGCATTTCAGCATGTGATGTCTCGCTGGGATGTCGAGAATTCGGATTTTGCTTCGATGACATCGGAAATGCCCGTGATTCGCGCTTCGGGAGTTCACTCGGACACGATGGGTACCGAGTTTCTGCATCGCTCCCACGTCAGTCATGACCAGACACGAGGCGAGGATGACCATGCAGCTTATTGAGATATGGAATCGTGTCGATGACATTGCCTGCGGGCTGGCATCCATTGCGCTGCTGCTGTGCTCGGTGTGGTTGGTGAACAGATCCCTTCGACAGCTTGGATGGAATGCACGATTGCGAATGATTGACGAAGCATCAGGCAATTCGGCTCTGTTCGCATCAAAAGGCTCAGTTGGTTCAGGCTTCGGGCGCTCGCGTATCCCAGGCGCGCATCATATGGGCACGCAAGCGCTGATTGCGTCATTGTCGTCACTGCTGCGCAACGGTTCAGATGTGGTCACCGCTTTTGAAGAGCTTGCCGGTCGAAAGTTTGCAACGAAGGAGTTGAATCTGCAGCGTGCCATGAATCTTGTCGAAGCGGCGCACGGCAGACGTGGCAATCGTGCAGAAACCCTTCGAGTTGCGCATCATCTGCTTGCTGCATATAGGCTGAGCGCCCAGTCTGGCTGCGAGATGGTGAAGTGTCTGGATGCTGTGGGTGCATCGCTCAGCCGCTCACAGCGTATCGAAGCATTACGCTCGCAGGCTTGTTCCATGCCGCTTGCCACCATTCGTCTCTTGTCGTGGCTTCCGTTGGTATCGATTGCCTTGGGTGAGCTGATAGGAGCGAAGACGATGCGTTTTCTCTTCACCACGTTCTCTGGAGCCATATGCCTTGCCATCGGGCTCGGACTCTACGCATGTGGGCTGGCGTGGACGCAATCGTTGAAGAAGGGATTGTCAACATGAACATGCCAGCATGCGCGGGACTTCTCGGAGGCGTGCTCGTGCTGCTTCTGCTCAGAACAAGACGACATGGAGAATTCCACAGTGAAGAAAGCGAACTGCATGTTTCGCTCTCTTTCGTGCTGGAGATGATAACGGTATGCGTACGACTCGGTGCCTCGATTCCCAGAGCGCTTGAACTTGTTGGCGAGGCTTTGGAGGGGGAGTTTGGAGAAGGCCTGCAACGAGTGGCACAACAGTTGCAGGACGGAACCACATGGCATGAGGCATGGAGCCAAGAGGTGCTGAGTCAGAGGGGTTCGAGAGGTGGTCTGAACGGTGGTGGTCTGAACGGTGGTGGTTTGAACCGTGAAAGGTTGAGAGAACAGGGTTCTTATATGAATCAAGCTACCGGCATTGGTTCTTCTCGAAGGAGAGGAAACACCCGATCCACACATGGGAGCTTGACCGTCGGCAGACAGCGATGCGCACACTATCATGCACGCCTTGCCGAGGCGCTCGAACCCTCATGGCGTCATGGAGTCTCGCCAATTCTGAGAATCGAAGCGGTTATCGAACAGCTCGACAGAGACGACAAGCGTGGTATTGAAGACGCAGGTGCACGACTGGCGGTGCGCATTCTGCTGCCAGTGGGTTTATGCTTCCTGCCATCATTCATCATGATTGGCGTGATCCCATGCCTGGCAGCTTTTGCAAGTGATCTGTTCTGAAACTATGCGTCGGTGAAGGCATGATGAAGGCAAACGTTGGTAAGGCGGCTCGCTGAAAACCTCTCAATGGATGTCACACTCCTATGGATCTCGCACTTCTAGGGATCTCACATTGCTCTGGAATTCACATTCGACCACATTGTCTGAATGCGGTGTTGCCAGCCTTGCTGCTTCTCGATAATGGAACGACCATATTGGCATTCGTTCTAAGGAGTTCATCATGCAGGGCATGGAAATAAGCAAGCGTCCATTGGCGCAGCAAGCTCAGATTCGCAGCACACAGGGAAGACTGGGAAGACTGCACGAGCTGCGGATCATAACCATACGAAAACGCATGCTGTTGCAGATGTGCCGAGTCGAACGGCGTATGCGAGTGCTGGTGGAGTCACCGGAATCTGGCATGGCCACTGCAGAGTATGCGGTGGTATTAATCGCTGCGACAGGGTTTGCAGGGCTGCTGGTGGCCATTTTGAAATCCGGGGCAGTGAAAGCCTTGCTTACGGAACTGGTCAACCGTGCGCTCGCGGTGTGAGCATGTATACGGGTGCTGGCATCGATTCTTGGTGTGGTTTTCCCATCAGTTCAAGAAGCTCGTGCGTCAGAGCTGTGCTTTGGCCGATTCTGGAACGGTGACGGCTGAATTCGCCATCCTGCTGCCAGTCGTTATGGCACTCGCCATGCTGATTCTTGGTCTGACGCGCACGGTCATAGTCGGGTTGAACTGTCAGGAGGCTGCGCGCGTTGCCGCACGGGAGATTGTGGTGAGTGAGAATTCCGCTCGAGTCTCAGCTCTGGTACGTTCCATCGCGGGCAGCGCGGCGACGGTATCGCTGAGCGAGCATGCCGATTCGATAACGGTTTCCACACAATGCCCGGTTATTGCCGATGCTTTGGGCGTTCTGCCGATGCGCATGTCGGGACGGGCCGTTGCCTTCCATCACGAGTCATGAAAGGAGCAGACGTGTTGCCACAATGCACTTCACGATGCCAAAAGAAGCAATGTCGCAATCAGCAGTGTTGCGAACAACAGCGTTGCGAGAAGCTGAATCACAAGAAGCTATCTCGACGGTCACGCTTGGACAAGCACAAGCCGCACGACAATCGCTGGTATGCGGTTCACGATGCCGGTTCAGGAACGATTCAGGCTGCAGCTCTGGTCTGTTGCATTGGAGTCGTTTTGACGATTTGCCTCACACTCGGGGCAATCCTGCTTGCCAAGGCCAAGGCGCAGACCGCATCGGATTCCGCTGCGCTCGTGGCAGCTCAGGCATGGTATGAAGGCGATGCCGATCCATGCGAACAGGCGCGCAGGGCTTCGTCTGCCAATGATGCCGTGCTTGTCTCTTGCAGCATAGAGAAGGACGATATCATGGTTACAGCGGAAGTCGCCGTTTCCATCCCATTGCTGCCCTCGATAACATACGAGTCACGCGCTGGGCCGCAGGAATGCTGAACGCGACTTGCATGGCCGATGAATCGACACAGCGTTCATATGCTGCTGAGAACGAATAAGTTCGTTGCGGCTCACTATGCTTGAGACGTTCAGGACAAGGTCGAGAATGAGTAAGGTTGGTTAGTATGGGACTTGCGTTATATCGCCGGTATCGTCCAGATACTTTTGATTCGGTGATTGGTCAGAACCAAGTGACCGTGCCACTTTCCAGGGCCTTGGATTCAGGCAAGCTTACACACGCCTACCTGTTTTCCGGCCCGAGAGGCTGCGGGAAAACCAGCTGTGCCCGCATTCTCGCTCGCTGCATCAACTGTGAGAAGGGTCCCACCAGCCATCCCTGCGGCACGTGTGAAAGCTGTAGGGACCTGGCTACGGGCGGGCCCGGTTCGATTGACGTTGTCGAAATTGATGCGGCAAGCCATAACGGTGTGGACGATGCCCGTGAACTGCGAGAACGGGCAGGGTTCGCGCCCGCAAGAGACCGCTATAAGATATTCATCCTTGACGAGGCTCATATGGTCACGAGCCAGGGCTTCAACGCGTTGCTGAAAATAGTCGAGGAACCACCTGAGCATGTCATCTTCATTTTTGCAACGACCGAGCCTGAGAAGGTCATCGGTACTATTCGCTCGAGAACGCATCACTATCCATTCCGTCTGGTACCGACCGAAATCATGGGACCATACCTGGAGCAAGTATGCGAAAAGGAGCAGGTGAAGCCGGCTGCGGGTGTACTGCGTCTTGCCATGCGTGCGGGCGGCGGCTCGGTTCGAGACACGATGTCCGTGCTCGATCAGCTTATGGTAGGTGCAGAAGATGGTGTGATCACTCACGAGGCAGCCAGCGCTCTCCTCGGGTTCACTCCGGATGCCATGATTTCGGACTCCATCGACGCCATTGCTCAGCAGCAAGGCGAAGCTCTGTACGCGGTGATTGAAAAGGTCGTCATTGGCGGATTTGATCCCAAACGCTTCGTTGAAGATCTGCTCTCACGAGTTCGCGATCTTCTGGTCGTTGCCGTGAGCGGTTCCAAGGCACAGTCGGTTCTTGAATCAGACGACGACAATGAGAGCTTTGAGCAATTGCAGCGTCAGAGCGCTTCGTTGGGTCTTCATGCCTTGAACGATATTGCCGATGCCATCAATGTGACCTTGTCGAATATGAGCGGTGCCATTTCACCGCGAATGCGTTTGGAACTCCTTGCTGCAAGACTGCTGGCCATACGAGCCGACGAACTGCATCCTCAGACCAAGGCGCAAGCAATCGCAACAAACAAGGTTCTTCAGCACGCGAGCCAGGCAGACAGCGCACAGGGGAAGACTTCTGTGCCTCGAAACGGTTCAGGCTTCATCGGCTCTGAACGTCATGCCGAATCTGCTGCTCAACCGGCAGACGTGGCATCCCCGACACAGGCGAAGCATTCGAGCAATGACACGCAAGCAGAGAAATCAGGTCACACACACCGTGCGGGCAGTGTTGGCAGCGATGGCACTGTTGAAGGTGTTGAAGGTGTTGAAAGTGTTGACCGCGCGACCAGTTCTGACAAGTCGAATGTCAACAGTAGGGATGTCAACAGCGCGAAAGCCACTGCTGTAGATGACACAGCTGTGCATGCTGAGCATGCTGACGAATCAGTCCAGGGCCAGACTGCGGCGACTACCGAAGGTAAGGTCATGGACAATTCGAGCCCCGACGAGCGTTGGGACGCACTGGTGGCGAGTCTTCCCAACGATGTCAGAGCATATGTGAGCAGAGACAGGGTTCCCAACGTGTCGCTTATGGATGCGCCGCACGGCAGAAAGCGACTGCTGATGACATTCAATGTGCCGCTCAGCCAGCATGCATTTGCCCTTGCGGTGTCTCAAGAGTCGGTGCACGGACAGACAAGCGTTCCCAAGATCGTGATGCATGCCGTTCAAGAGGCGTTCGACTCTGAAACCATGATTTTCCCCTCTGGGGTGGCGGCGAATGGCGAGAAGGTCTCTTCGACTCGCAGAATGTCGCCGGAACAGGTGGCGAATGTCAAAAGACAGATTGCCTTGCAGAAAGCTGGTCTTTCGGCATCGAATCTTGGTTCTGCCATCAACAAGCCTTTGACACATCCTCGTTCTGCCCAGCATACGAAACACGTAGCCGTGCCAGACCTGAATGATTCGGTTGACCCTTGGGCTCCCAAAAGCGCTGCAACGTCAAGCGCTGCAACGTCGAGCACTGTGCCGACCAACGCCGCAACTTCAGTTCCAGCACAATCGCATATGGTGCAGGCTGACACGCAACAGTCCAGTCCTGCCGCTTCGAACAATCTGGAATCCGGTGCAGCTCAGCTTGATTCAATGCAGCCTGGCTTAACGCAATCTGACTCGCAGCGACCTGATTCAGAACACCCAGATGCAGCACATCCAGATGCAGCACAGTCTGATTCAGCACAGTCCCGAAGCTCTGATCGGCAGGATCCACCCCGGAAGGCCCAGACCGGATCCGTTCACCATGTGCAGCAAATGGCTATGCGAACCGCTGTACTGCAGCGTGAGACCCCAATCGATCCATCGCAAGACACCTATTCCATGGACGATCCGTCCCTGAACACCGACCAATCGTTGAAATTGGACGATATCAAGCAGCTGTTCAATGTGAAGAAAGTCGAAGAATTCGCCGCCGATGATCCTCAGAATCCAAGGAATATCCAGCAACGTCGCAACAGTCAACAGCATGCACAGGGGAATGATTAATGGCACTCGCGTATGATGGCGCAATTCAGCAACTGATAGATTCCTTTGCTCGATTGCCGGGCATCGGCCCAAAAGGCGCGCAAAGAATCGCTTTCTATCTGCTTGGTGCGGACCAGCAGGAGGCACAGGAACTTGCCGATGCCATTACCACGGTCAAGGCGAAGGTACGCTTCTGCGAAGTCTGCGGAAACGTATGCGAGACCAGCCCATGCTCGATATGCTCAGATCCTCGGCGCGATCACACCACGATATGCGTGGTTGAAGAACCGAAAGACGTTATGAGCATCGAGCGGACTCGTGAATTCCGAGGCGTGTATCACGTTCTCGGCGGTGCAATCAATCCGATGTCCAACATAGGCCCTGCTGATTTGAGAATCCCGAGTCTTCTCGAACGGCTCAGAAGCGATGAGGTCAAGGAGATCATTCTTGCCCTCGACCCCAATATCGAAGGTGAGGCGACGACTACGTATCTCAGTAGATTGTTGCTTCCACTGGAGCTGAAGGTGACACGTTTGGCGAGTGGATTGCCGGTCGGCAGCGACTTGGAATATGCCGACGAAGTCACGCTCGGTCGTGCCTTGTCGGGCAGACGTCCAGCGTAAACGGTCTCTTCTGGACATCATGGTCATGTTTGCCCATGTGGAATGTATAATCGTTGCAACTGTAGAGAAAATGTCGTGCCTGATGAGTTCGGCTGTGAGATTGGATTGATGTGTCACTTATCGTTCAGAAATATGGCGGCTCCTCCGTTGCAGATTCGGATTCGATCAAAAGAGTCGCCAAGCGGATTATCTCTACCAAAAAGGCGGGAAACGACGTTGCTGTGGTGGTTTCTGCAATGGGAGACACCACTGATGACCTGATCGATCAGGCCATGGATATCGATTCCAATCCACCAGCACGCGAGATGGACATGCTCATGACCGCAGGAGAACGAATCTCCATGAGTCTGCTTGCGATGGCCATTCATGCTCAGGGAGACAAGGCATATTCATTTACCGGTTCACAGGCGGGATTCGTGACCGATGCGAGATATGGCGCTGCGCACATTCGTTCGGTGAAGCCACAGCGAGTGGCACGGGCACTGTCGAAGGGCAACGTCGGTATCGTTGCAGGATTCCAGGGTGTCAGTACCGAAGGCGATGCCACCACGCTGGGTCGAGGAGGCTCGGACACCTCCGCAGTCGCGCTGGCAGTAGCTCTTGGTGCCGATGTCTGCGAAATCTATACGGATGTAGACGGCGTATTCACCGCAGACCCGCGCATTGTTCCGACCGCTCGACGCATTCCGACCTTGTCGTATGACGAGATGATGGAAATGGCGGCGTCAGGAACCAAGGTTCTTGCCTTGCGCTGCGTGGAGTATGCCCGAAGATTCAGCATGCCGCTGCATGTGCGCAGCTCATTTTCGCATCGTCCAGGAACGCTGATTCTCCCTCATGACTTGGATCCATCTCGCATCCCGAACGTTTGATTCCCCGCGAGGAGTGATGCACCACAATGTGATATACCACAATGAGTAGGTTGAATCTGAACGACGAATCAGGCCAGAGATTCATGAACGCTTCGAACATCAGTACCATCAGCAGTATCAGCAAGACAACAAAGGCACAATGAATATGACTAACACAGAAGCCGGTAAGTCCATGGGGGAACTCTTCCCCGATCTGAATGGACCTGAGTCGCCTGTCGTCTCAGGAGTCGCACACGATAGCACCGAGGCTCAGGTGACGCTGCGCGCCGTGCCTGATCGCCCGGGTGTTGCTGCGGAACTGTTCACCGTTCTTGCCGAAGGTGGCATCAACATCGACATGATAGTGCAGGCAGGCGCAGAGACGGGCACTGCCGACATCTCATTTACCATGCCTGAGTCGCAGACCAAGGCCGTCACTGAAATTCTTGAGCGCCGCGAGAATAAAGAGTGGAACTCAGCAGGCATTGATGTCAACCCCAACGTGGGCAAGGTGACGCTGGTGGGTGTGGGGATGAAGAACCATTCCGGCATCACAGCCACCTATTTCCGTGCATTGAGTGATGAAAACATTAACGTGCTGATGATTTCCACATCGGAAATAAGAATTTCTGCACTCGTGCCGCTCAAGGAACTTGACAACGCCGTGAGAGCGATTCACACTGCGTTCAAGCTTGATGCCGATCAAGTTGAAGCCGTCGTCTATGGAGGGACAGGACGCTGAAATGACCTTAATCAATGAACAGGGAATCAATGTAGCCGTACTCGGAGCCACTGGCCAGGTCGGTATGGTGATGCGCCGCATCTTGGCAGACCGTAAATTCCCAGTGAAGAATCTGCGTTTTCTTGCCTCTGCCCATTCGGCCGGAACGGTGCTGGAATGGTGTGGCAAGAAGATCACCGTCGAAGATGTTGCCAAAGCTGACCTGAGTGGCATCGATATCGCCATTTTCTCTGCTGGCGGCGGCACTTCGAAGATCTGGGCTCCACGTTTTGCCGAACAGGGAGCGTTCGTTGTCGATAACTCTTCACAGTGGCGTCTGCATGATGATGTGCCGCTGGTCGTTTCAGAGGTCAATCCGGACGATCTCGACAACATTCCCCGCCGGATAGTCGCTAATCCAAACTGCACGACCATGGCGTGCATGCCGGTGCTGAAACCGCTTTCTGACGCATTTGGCTTGAGCAGGCTGATCGTGTCGTCATACCAGGCAGTTTCCGGTGCAGGACGTGCAGGAGCACTGCAATTGATGAACGAAGCCAAGGCTGCGCTCGATCAGGGTGCCGACAAGCTCGTTTTCGATGGTTCGGCCATCGATTTTCCAGAACCGACCAAGGTTGCGCGCACGATTGCCTTTGATGTGGTTCCATTCATCGGCGGAATCGTTGACGATGGCAGCGAAGAAACGGACGAGGAGCAGAAGCTTCGCAATGAGAGCCGCAAGATACTTCATCTTCCTGAGCTCGCTGCATCGTGCACCTGCGTGCGCGTCGGCGTGTTTACGGCACACGGCATGAGTGTCAACGCCGAATTCGAGCGTGACGTGACTCCAGACGATGCCCGCGCCGTGCTTGCCAAGGCGCAGAATGTCACCATCACCGACATTCCAACCCCATTGCAGGCTGCTGGAAAGGATGTCAGCTTTGTTGGGCGAATCCGACAGGACCAGGCAGTCCTAGGCCGCAAGGGTCTTTCCATGTTCATCACCAGCGACAATCTGCGCAAGGGTGCAGCCCTGAATGCGATTCAGATTGCCGAAATCATCGCGGACAAGTACTTCAAGCGGTGATTCATAGCTGATGACCTTCAAGCATTGAGTTACGATGTGTCTTGAGGCGTATGGCAAGGATTGCAGCCATATGGTGGATTGAGAGCCATATCGTATTGTTGTTTGGGTTGAAATTGACGGGTCCAGAACGGCTCGGGGTCGTATGAAACTTGGATATCATGCGGTAGTGCATCGGTGAGGGGAGTCAGTATGTCGAGGGCATCGGATGAAGCGCAGCGGCAACTTGATCGCATTGTTGCGCTTGGATACCCCGATGTTGCTGACATGAGCGATTCGGCATTCAGGGCACTGGCGAAACCGATCATTCATGCCCTCGAAGGCAGTGAGCTGAATGTTGGCTTTGTTCTGGTACCGACGCGCGAACTGGTTTCGCCCGAATCTTTGATTGCGCGAACGAGCATCAACCGTATGGCTGGTTTCACGACACTGCCGCCTAGAGACATCATCTCGTTCACGCCTCAGCATGGTTTTGAGCCTCCAGAGGGACCGTTCTACATCGTGCTCGACCCTCATACGGGGACCGCATATGTGAACCGTGAGCCGGATGTAGCTAGAAAGCTCATTGATTCCGATGATCGTTTGCCACTGACTCTCGAAGAAGGTCTCTCGATAGCCACCCAGCATCCTAACTGGCTTTTGGAAAAGAACGGTTTCAATCTCTTGGGATCGCGCAGTCCGGACGGTCGTGTGCCAAGCATATGGATGAGCCAGAACGCGCCGCGTCTGGCATCCGTGTGGCCAAATTCGCGCCATACCTGGCTGGGCAACGCCTATTGCATGGGTCGCCAAGGTATAAGCCTCTTCCACTAAATTTTTCACCCCCCCAAGCGGGTGGCGGCGCTCATTGTGAACTCGTCAGAGTATCAATGGCTTAAAATGCTGAAATGACGGTCGAATATCGCCATTATTCGGCTTCTCTACTTCAACAAGTTCACAATGAGCGCGCAGATTCCTCGAAAATGAACACTCCGCTTATGATTGCGCCAAATCTAGGTACAATGTCCGATTGTCACGTGCAACACTGTGCGTGCATGGTTACGTCTTTATTTATAAGGCAAAGGAGGAAGTATGGATAACGATCATTCATCTGTGTTTGATTTGGCGGCCGAAGCTGCAGGCTCCAACGGAGGTAATAATGATCTGCTGCTGCCTCCTGCACGATTTGTTGGTTCGCCGCAACGGCCTAGCTCAATGCCTTTTCACAAATATGTGGCATACGATAAGCAGGTTCCATTCGAATACCCGCAGCGCACCTGGCCTGACAAGAAACTCATGAGAGCGCCACGCTGGTGCTCGGTCGACTTGAGAGACGGCAATCAGGCGCTGGTTGATCCGATGGATCCTGAGCGAAAGCTGCGATTCTGGAATCTTCTCATGCAGATGGGGTACAAGGAAGTTGAGGTCGGTTTTCCATCGGCTTCTTCGACTGACTACGATTTCATCAGATTGCTGATCGAACGAGAGCTGATTCCTGACGATGTCACCATCGTCGTGCTTACTCAGGCTCGCGAACACTTGATTCGCAAGACCTATGAAGCGCTTCGCGGTGCGAAGCGAGCGGTCGTGCACTTCTACAATTCGGTTTCGGTACTGCAGCGTGAAGTGGTGTTCCGCAAGGACAAGGCGGGCATCAAGCAGTTGGCAGTAGACGCTGCAAAGCTTTGCAAATCCTTGGAGAAGGACGCTGGCAACACCGATATCTATTACGAATATTCGCCTGAATCCTTCTCGGGTGCAGAGCCTGAATATTCGCTTGAAGTGTGCGATGCGGTGACCGATATCATTCAGCCGACTCCCGATCATCCAATGATTATCAATCTGCCGAATACGGTCGAGATGACTACGGCCAATGTATTCGCTGACGAGGTTGAATACATTTCTAAGAACCTCAAGAACCGTGAATCCATTGTTCTTTCGCTCCATCCGCACAACGACGAGGGCATGGCCGTCGCCGCGACGGAATTGGGCGTGTTGGCAGGCGCAGACCGAGTCGAGGGCTGCTTGCTTGGCAATGGTGAGCGCACCGGCAACGTTGACCTGTGCACGCTTGGCTTGAATCTTCTTGTTCAGGGCATCGATCCTCAGATTGATTTCTCCGACATGGCTGAGATTCGTCGCACGGTCGAATACTGCAATCAGATCAAGATTTCAGAACGCCATCCATATGCTGGACATTTCGTGTTCACAGCGTTCTCCGGCTCACATCAGGATGCCATCAAGAAGGGTCTCGAAGCCCGAGAGCAGGCTGCGTTGCGAGACAATGCGGATCTGTCGAACTACCTGTGGCTCGTGCCGTACTTGCCTATCGATCCCAAGGATGTTGGCGGCAGCTACGAGGCAATCATCCGAGTCAATTCGCAGTCGGGCAAGGGTGGCATGGCCTTCCTGCTCAAGTCGAATCACAACCTGGATCTTCCCAAGCGTCTGCAGGTCGAGTTTGACCGTGTTGTTCAGCATTATGCCGATCAGACGAAGCGCGAAGTGCATGACGAGGATATCTGGCGTCTGTTCAAGGACGAGTATCTTCCCGTCGAGGCATCAGGAAGCACCAGCACAGTTGCAAGCCGGGCATTGAGCGATCAGGCCGACGCCTCTCTTGTGCGGTGGGGACGACTCAAGCTTCACAACGTTTCGGTGATGTCAGGCGAGGATGGGTCCGATACGATCCTGCAGGCCTCGGTCATGGATCGCGGTGTCGGAGGCAGTGGAGAGGCCGTCGAGCGCAATATTCGCGGCGAAGGCAACGGACCTCTGGCGGCGTTCCTGAATGCTTTGGAATCCTTGGACATTCGGGTTTCGGTCCAGGACTATGTCGAGCATGCTATGGCGGCCGGCAGCGACGCTCTCGCGGCATCCTACATCGAATGCAAGATCGGTGCCGACGAAGGTTCACAGACACTGTGGGGCGTTGGAATTGACTCATCCATCACCACGAGTTCCTTGAAGGCCATCATTTCGGCAATCAACCGTTCCGAGCGATAGTGGTCAGTGCCTGTAGTCAGTAGTCAGTAGCCCGGAAACCGGTGCCATGTGAGATGTTCATGTGCGCGAACTGGTTTACTCCGGTATACATAATAAAATCCTGCCGTGTCTCCTGTGAATTGAGAGACGGCAGGATTTTCTATATTTCAGTCCGCTGTTGCCTAATCTCTAGCATGCTCTGACAGATGCTCTGGAAAATGACCCTTCTGCGAATGGTGCCTTATGCCAAGGTGGAATACTGGAGCGGAATGCTGGAGCGGCTCGGAGTGCTATCCATAATGCGCATATTACGTGGAATTAATTGCCAGAACCGCCTTGCTGCCCTTGAGCACCCTTTGGCTCAGTTGTGGTAGGTTCCGTCGACATTGGTGTGGTAGTGGGCAAGGATGCAGTCGGTTGTGACGATGAAGGCGCTGGCGATGTGGCAGAAGCCGATGGAGAGGCAGTCACTGATGCCGATTGAGAGGCCGATGGCGATGCAGTAGGCGTTGGCGACACGGTCCTCTTCCCATAGTTGCTGCCAGCACCCCAGCTTCCATCCGGACCTCCGACCTTGCCGGTATCGGTTGCCGTGGGGAAGCTCTGGTCTGGCACGCCTTCCAAAGCCTGAGCCATATATCGTGCAAACAACGTCGTCGGATAGCCTGAACCGTGAGGATATCCGAGGAATGTCGGCACTTCTTCAGCGCCTCCGGTTGGCGATGGATACCACAGGCCGAACGCGGTCAGGGTCGATGGTGTGAATCCAACGAAGGCTGCGGCGGTATTGTCATTTGCGGTACCTGATTTTCCAGCCATGGTTTTGCCTATCGAGCGGGCTGGCGTGCCCGTACCGTTCTGAATGACGCCGGTCATGGCCTTTTGCAGCAGGGCAACATCGTTGGCATCGAAGACCCTGCTCGTGTCGGTGGAAGCCTTGTATTGCTCCTTGCCTGCCTGATTCTGCACGCTGGCGACGATATGCAACGTCGGTTTGGCGCCATCATTGGCCAAGGTGGAATATCCACGTGCCAAGTCCATGACACTTAAGGAAACGACACCGAGTGTGTTGAACGTCGATTTGCTGTCAACCGTGCCTTGGATACCAGCATCCTTGGCGATTGAAGCGGTCTTTGCCGGAGTGACATGCTCGTTCAAATCCATGAACACGGTATTGACCGAGTTGGCCAGTGCTGTATACAGATTGATGTATCCGTAGCTGATGTCGGCATCGTTGGCCACCGCCTTGCCCACGCTTGAGAAGGTTCTGGGGGAGTTGCCGTTGAAATAGGTGTTGAGACTCACATCGTCCTGAATGGCACCAAGCAGGGTGAACACCTTCATGGTCGAACCGACCTGGAAGGTCGACTGCGAAGCATTGTTCAGCTGCCGTTTCAGATAGTCGTCTCCAGCGTAGAGCGAGATTATCGCCCCAGTCTTGGGATCCACGCTGACACCGCCCACTTCCAGACCAGCGGGAAGTTCACCATTCTTGGTCGATGGGCTGGCAGTCTGGAACATCAGATCCTGCTTTGCCTTGTCAATCGTCGTCGTAATCTTGTACCCGCCGGTATCGAGCTCGCTCTCGGTGAATGCCTTGCTGGATATGAGTTCATCCTTGACCATGCGCAGCAGATAGCCCTGCTGACCGGCATAGGCATTCTGCGTCGAGGGAGCGATGGACTGCGGCATGCTGGCATCCTTGGCCTGCTTGGCGGTGATGTGATTGTCCTCGCGCATGATTCTGATCACGCGGGTGAAGCGCAGCTTGGCCTCGTCTTCATTGACCGCAGGATCCCAATATGTCGGTGAGGGGACGATGCCAGCGAGCATCGCCGCCTCTGAGATGGTCAGATCTTTGGCATCCTTGTTGAAATAGGCTTTCGCAGCGGCCTCGATGCCATATGCGCCACGCCCAAGATAAATCGTGTTCATGTAGTTGCAGAGCACGGTGTCTTTATTCTCAGTCTGCGCAATCTTCAGCGAGAGGATGGCTTCACGGAGCTTTCCTGCATAGCTTGTGGTCTCGCCAAGATAATACCGTTCGGCATACTGCTGCGTGATGGTTGAACCGCCCTGACGCGTGCCCTTCGTGACATTGTTCAGGAATGCTCTGCCAATGCCCCGAAAATCGATGCCGCTGTCTTGATAGAAGGTCCGATTTTCCGAAGAGATGATCGCATTGCCCACATATTTGGGCAGTGTCGAACAGTCGATTATTTCGCGATTCTGCTCGGCATAGGAGCCGATTGGCGTTGTTCCATCTGCATAATAGACTGTCGTCTTCTGCGCAAGCGCTATGGATTCAGGTTTAGGAATCTCGGTTGTCGCATACATGTAGCCCAGTGTGCCGGCCACAGCGACAATGCCCAGGACGAATAGGGCAAGAAGACTGAACAGTATTTTGTGGGCTATGCCATGCTTGCGATTTCCGGGCTTTTTGCCGGAATTATGCGAGGGGGATTTGTTTACGTTCTTCCGATACTTCGAAGCTTTCGACTTTCCTGCTGCTCCTCGTTTCGAGTTCTTTGATGTGATGCTGCGGGTCCCTCCCGCATTCGAACGTATTGATCGAGTCTCAAAATCCATGGACACTACGCTATCCAATTCAGCTGAAAATCACACATCGGGTTTGTCGAAACCGTTCTTTTTGTACGTTTCATTCACATCTTTGCTTGCACAAGCGTTGATTGTGGCGAATTTTCCTCAATCTGTTCTTTGCAATCTCTCATGGTTCGAAGGTATGCTATAGGGTTGGGATTTAACGTTAATGAACTGAGGAGTGGTTTTATGTCAATTCGTGTTGCCATCGCTGGCGTAGGTAATTGTGCCTCGTCGCTGGTGCAGGGTGTTTCCTTCTACAAGGATGTTGATGACGACGAGCATGTGCCAGGCTTGATGCACACGGTCTTCGGAGGCTATCGCGTTCGCGATATCGAGTTTGTTGCTGCATTCGATGTGGATGCTGCGAAGGTTGGCTTGGACTTGAGCAAGGCAATCTATGCTTCTCAGAACAACACCTACAAGTTCGAGGATGTTCCTGATCTGGGTGTCGAGGTTCAGCGCGGACCAACCGGAGACGGCCTTGGCGAATATTACCAGCAGATGATCAAGGAATCAGATGCGGAGCCTGTTGACGTTGCTAGCGTATTGCGTGAGCGTCACGTCGATATTCTCGTCAGCTATCTTCCTGTCGGCTCCGAGGAGGCTGACAAGGGCTATGCGCAGGCCGCGATGGATGCGGGATGCGCATTCGTCAACTGCCTTCCGGTGTTCATTGCTTCGGATCCCGAGTGGGCTCAGAAGTTCAAGGATGCAGGCGTTCCCATCGTTGGCGACGACATCAAGTCCCAGGTCGGAGCCACCATCACGCACCGCGTCATGGCTCGCCTTTTCGAGGATCGCGGCGTTCGTCTCGATCGCACCTACCAGCTCAATGTCGGCGGCAACATGGACTTCATGAACATGCTGCAGCGCACGCGTCTTGAGTCCAAGAAGATTTCGAAGACACGCGCAGTGACTTCAATCGTTCCTCACGACATGGAAGACCGCAACGTTCATATTGGACCTTCTGACTATGTCGCATGGCTTGATGACCGCAAGCTCGCATTCGTCCGTTTGGAAGGTACCACCTTTGGTAACGTTCCGCTCGAACTGGAATACAAGCTCACCGTATGGGATTCCCCGAATTCAGCGGGCATCGTCATCGATGCAATTCGTGCAGCGAAGATTGCTCTTGACCGCGGTCTTGCAGGCCCGATCTTGGCTCCAAGCTCGTACTTCATGAAGTCTCCTGCGGTTCAGCATGAAGACAATGAGGCTCGCCGTCTGGTCGAAGAATTCATAGCAGGTTCCGTTGAATCCACGCAGGACACGCTTGACGCTGATGCAGCGGCAGCAAAGGCAGCCGGCAAAGACGTGTGGAACGCCTGAACTGGCTTCGATATGAGCACTTCGCGTGAATTGCTCAAGTGAAGTACTCACGTGAAGTGATTGCTGACAGTTGAACTTAAAACTCTTGGGGGACGCGGCTTCGAGCCGCGCCCCCCAAGAGTTTTTTACTTCGCAGACATGAGATTTTCCGCTCCTCATACCGAGATTTCGAGTTTTGCGGCAATCCTGAAGTATCAGGGCGAAAAAACAGTGAAATAGTGACAAGAACAAGCCAAAAATTGCGGCTTATACTTCAACATTGCCGCAAAACTCGAAATCTCGAAATTCAGCGGTGATTTTCTGCATGAATTGGGGCAATCAGTTCTTGAGATTCTTGAGAAGCGGCTGAACTTCGTTTTCAAATGAGTCAAGAGCCTTGTCGATCACCTGATGCATGTCGTAATAGGCATACGTTCCGAGTCGCCCGCCGAAAATGACCTGTGGCTCAGCGGCTATCTTCGTTTTGTACTGGGCATAGAGCTGCTTGTCTGCAGCAGTGCTCACAGGATAATATGGCTCGTCATTGCGCGAGGCTGAACGGGAATATTCCTCCCAGACGACCGTGTGCTCGTGATTCTGCTGATCGTATCGTTCTGGATTGAAGTTCTTGAACTCGATGGCACGGGTGTATGGCACATCCTCATCTGCAAAGTTCATGACAGGGCATCCGAGATGGTCATCCTCGTCGTAACGCTTTTCCTTGAAATCCACTGTCTTCCATTGCAAATCCCCAAGCTCGTAGTTGAAGTATTTATCAACGGGACCCGTGTACACAATCGGCACCTTGCCGACGAGTGCATCTCGATTGAGTGGTTGACTCGTATCGAAGAAATCAGTCGACAAGGTCACATGAATGCGAGGGTCATCAATCATGCGTTCGAACCAGGCAGTATACCCATCGACAGGTAAGCCTTCCCAGGTGTCTTTGAAATAGCGGTTGTTGTAGTTGAAACGAACGGGCAGTCTTCGAATGATAGATGCAGGAAGAGTGCTGGGATCCATCTGCCACTGCTTTGCCGTGTAATGCTTGATGAATGCCTCATACAAGGGTCGACCGATAAGGCTGATGCCCTGATCGTTGAGATTGTTCGGCGTGCTGCCGGCCAATTCCCCGGCTTGCTCTGCAATGAGCCGTTTGGCTTCTTCCGGCGAATAGTTCGCATGGAAGAATTGATTGATGGTGCCCAGGTTTATGGGCATGGGGAACACTTCACCGTGGTGTGTCGTATATACATGATGAACGTAGTGCGTGAAGCTGGTGAAACGATTGACGTATTTCCATACGCGAGGATTCGAGGTGTGGAAGAGATGGGCCCCGTACTTATGAATTTCGGCACCTGTCTGTTCGTCGAAATAGCTGTATGCATTGCCGCCGATATTGCCGCGAGCCTCAATGATTTCAACTCTCGCACCGTTGCGTTCCACCGCCTGCTGCGCAATGGTCAACCCGAAGAGTCCTGCCCCAACGATGATGAGATCAGCCTGTTCGCTCATCAGCTCCCTTTCTGTTGCTAAAATTTATTGCCCGCATGTCTTGTTGAAAGCCGTCCGTGATGTCTCGAGGAGTTCGGCCCGACATGGTTTCCCTCATATCGTATCCCTGATATCGAATCCGTGTATGCCATGGTGCGAGAAGGTCATACGAGACCTCATTGGTAAAATCCACCTATTCAGGTACAATATCTTCTGCTCCCACGTGGCGTTATGTCACCCAATCCCCCCAGGGCAGGAATGCAGCAAGGGTAAGTGGCCTCTGACGGGTACGTGGGAGTTTTCATATGCTGATTCAGCAATGCTCGCACATATAGACCTACCCCTAGAGTCTTGGTTATGAGTGAATTCAAAGAACAGTCAAGCGACACGTCTCGTCCCAGTGATCCGAGCAGTTCAGAGCTTGAGCAGGCGACCGATTCCTTTGAAGAAACCGCAGCCGAGAATAATACTGAACAAACTTCAGAACCTGACAGACTTTCTCTCGCTGGGGTTACGACGGATCCGCTGATCTCCAGACCTCGAAAGGCAAGCATCGCGTTGTGTGCAGGCTTGGGCATTGCGATGCTGCTGCTCAGTGCTGCCCTGTGGCTGTTTGCCGTGCGCACGGTGACGGGACAGGAATACGATGACATGGTTTGGGGCTATTTCTCAGCTGCAATGCCAGCATGGTTTACAGCCGTGCTCAAGATTTTCGTTCACACCTATATCGATGTTGCCATCGTTGCAGTATGCGTGGTGATCGCAGTTGCCGTCAATATAGTGCGTAGACGCTGGGTGCTTCTGATTCAGCTCGCTGTCTTCGCAGTGGTCAGCTTCGCCATTGCATCAACCCTCAAGCATGTGCTGCCTCGGCCATTTCTGGTGAACGTCACATCGTTGACATCGAATTCGGCCCCATCAGGGCATACCCTGTTGGCAGGGACCGGTGCCGTGATTCTTGTATGTGCAGTGCCGCGCGTGTGGCGTGCGGTTGCGGCCATTGTCGGTTGTGCATTCACCGTGCTGGTGGCACTGTCTGTGGTCGAAGCGCAGTGGCATCGTCCTGCCGATCCGCTCATGTCGTTGCTGATCATAGCCGGCCTGGCATGCATCATGCTTGCCTGTACTCGGGGAAGCGGCATGGATGAGCCAGGAACGCGAATGTCTTCGGCAAGCGTTCAAATCGTTGCAACGGTAATGATTACAGCAGGCATTGTGGCTGTGCTCTATGGGGCTTACGCGTTTTGGCAGATTGAGCCAGGTCTCGATCTGGGTGCTCAATGGGCACGCCCCGGTGCATGTGCCGCTGCGTTTGCGCTTATGCTGGGAGTATCGCTGGTGACTTTCGGAATGGTCGCGGCACTTCGTCAGCTCACGGCATCTCCGCTGAGCAAGATAGGCCTGATTGGTGCGCCGCCAGAGCCTCCGAAGTCGGCAGAAGAACGCGATAACTGAACTGTGATGATGCTCGACACAGCCAAACGCGAAGGCGTATTGCCTGATGTGCTTCCCTTATGAGTATGATTGCGTGCGTTGAACATGGTAAGGAGATCAAGATGGCAACCGGCAGCAAGCTTGTGATTGTTGAGTCGCCGACCAAAGCCAAGAAGATAGGCGGCTATCTTGGCGATGGTTATACCGTCATGGCATCAGTGGGTCATATTCGTGATCTTGCCCAACCATCACAGGTTCCTTCGGCAGAGAAAAGTCATTTTGGAAAGTTTGGCGTTGATGTTGACGACGGCTTCAAGCCGTATTACATCGTTGACGGCAACAAGAAAAAAACCGTTGCCGAACTGAAAAGCGCCTTGAAGTCCGCCGACGAACTCTATCTCGCAACTGATGAGGATCGCGAAGGAGAGGCCATCGCCTGGCATCTTGTGCAGACCCTGAAACCTAAAGTTCCGGTAAAGCGCATGGTGTTCCACGAGATTACGCGCGATGCCATCCGAGCCTCACTAAACAAGACGCGCAACGTTGACGACAACATGGTCGATGCCCAGGAGACACGTCGTGTGCTTGACAGACTGTATGGCTACGAGCTGTCGCCAGTGCTCTGGCGCAAGGTTGGGCCGGGACTGAGTGCCGGCCGTGTGCAGTCGGTCGCCACTCGCTTGATCGTCGAGCGTGAACGGGAACGCATGAATTTCGTCCGTACGGCATATTGGGATGTTGTCGCAATGCTGGTTCCTGACGATGCGCAGGAAACTTCATTCCCGGCCCGTCTGGTAGAGCTCGGCAATCGTCGTGTGGCGGGTTCCAGAGACTTCGACGATCAGGGGAAGCCCACGGAGGCCAGTCGCAAAGACAATGCACTGCTCGTTGATGAGGCATTGGCAAACAAGCTCGCAGAAGAGCTCAAGCCAGCTGACTTCACGGTCACCGGCCTGGACACGAAGCCATACCGTCGTCGCCCACAACCGCCTTTCACCACCTCAACCTTGCAACAGACCGCAGGCAATCGTCTTTCCATGAGTTCGAGAGCTACGATGCGAGCGGCACAGGGCCTGTACGAAAACGGCTACATCACCTATATGAGAACCGATTCGGTCACCCTCTCCCAGGAAGCCATCGAAGCTGCACGCGACGACGTTCGCGAGCGATATGGCAAGGAATATCTTTCCGAACATCCAAAGCAGTACACCACCAAAACCGCTGGCGCACAGGAAGCCCACGAGTGCATCCGTCCTGCAGGGGCTCATTTCAGATCGCCTGATGAACTGGCATCGCTGGTTCCTCCCGATCAGCTGAAACTCTATACGCTGATCTGGCGTCGGACTCTGGCTTCACAGATGGCCGATGCTACGGGCTCCACGGCAACCGTTCACATGGAGGCTGAGACGCAAAGTCAGGGACTCGCCCATTTCCAAGCATCGGGAACGGTTATCGACTTCCTTGGATTCATGAAGGCTCTCGGCGAGGGTACCGGCTCGCACGCGCACACAAGCAAATCGAATGAGACTAGCAAGTCAGAGCGTCATCACGAAGAATCCTCGAATGTGGCGCTGCCACAGTTGGACCGTGGCGATGTGCTGAAGGCTCAGGACGTGACTTCCGACGGACACGAAACGCAGCCCCCGGCGCGATATACCGAGGCAACCCTGGTCAAGACCCTGGAGGCAAGGGAGATCGGCCGCCCTTCGACCTATGCAAGCATCATTTCCACGATCATCGATAGAGGCTACGTATATGAACGTGGTCGGGCGCTGATTCCTTCATGGCTGGCTTTCTCAGTCATCAAGCTCTTGGAAAGCAATTTCCCGCAGTATGTCGACTACCATTTCACCGCACAGATGGAAAACGGACTCGACATGATTGCCCACGGCAAGGAAAAAGGCAAGGATTGGCTTACCGATTTCTACTTTGGTGCAGGCGAGCATGCGGCAAAGACCACTTCGCAGATTCATGAAGGCTTGCAAAAGCAGGTGGCACAGCTTGGAGATATCGATGCGCGGGCAATCAACACGATTGCCATCGGCGATGGGTTGCAGGTGCGTGTCGGTCGCTACGGCCCCTATCTTGAAGACACGGTGAACACCGATGAAGAGGGCAATCCGAAACGTGCCTCGTTGCCTGAAACGGTCGCTCCCGACGAGTTGACCGTAGAAAAGGGACATGAGCTCATCGCCACGAATGCCGGAGGCCCGCGTGAGCTTGGCGAAGATCCTGAGACTCATGGCAAGGTTGAGGTGCGCAAGGGTCGGTTCGGCCCATATGTCGCACTGACGCTGCCAGAAGACGATGAAACGGAGCACGCATCAGGTGCGACCAAGAAGACCTCGGCACGGGCAACTTCCAAGACGACAAAGAAAACGACACGTTCAAAAGCAACGAAGAAAGCGGCCGCATCCAAGCCGAAGATGGCATCTCTGTTCAAAACCATGGATCCTGAGACGGTTTCTCTCGATGATGCTCTGAAATTGCTCAGACTGCCTCGTACCGTGGGTGAAGTCGAAGAAAGCGATGACAAGACCGGAGAGGTCTATCAGGCTACGATCATGGCCAACAATGGACGCTATGGTCCGTATCTCACTAAATCCCTGCCTGATGGCAAGAGCGATACGCGTTCTCTGGGCAGTGAAGATGAAATCTTTACCGTCGATCTTGACAAGGCGAAAGAGCTGTTCGCACAGCCCAAGTATGGCAATCGCAGACGCGGAGCCGCAAAGCCCCCACTGCGCGAGCTCGGACCAGATCCCGACAATGGCAAGGCCGTCACCATCAAGGATGGGTTCTATGGCGCATACATCACCGATGGAGAGACAAACAGGACGTTGCCCAGGCAATACACGCCAGAGTCGATAGAGCCTGCTCAGGCATTTGCACTGCTGGCTGAAAAGCGTGCTGCAGGTCCAAGCAAACGACGAAGCTCAAGAGCGAGAGGAACACGCAAAAAGGCTCCCGCAAAGAAGACCGCGGCCGCAACGTCAGCCGCGAAGAAAACAACAGCAAAGAAAACTGCTACTCAACGAAGGTCAACCGCATCAAAGCGTGCGGCCACCACAGCAAAGACTTCTGGCAGGGCTGGAAAAACTTCTGCAGCAAGTCAAATGAAGGAAGCATGAACGGTCTTTTTATATCTTTTGAAGGTGTTGATGGATCCGGCAAGACAACACAGCTTCAACGGCTTAATGCATATGTCATGTCACAGGGGCGCAATGCGCTGATCACCAGGGAACCAGGCGGAACAGCTACGGGTCTGGTCATTCGCGAGCTGCTGCTGCACGGCATCTCGTCATTCCCATCGCTTGCAGTTCTGGGCGCATCGGATGTGGTGGAGCATGGCGCTGATCTGAGCGACAAGGCAGAGGCGCTGCTGTACGCGGCTGATAGGGCTCAGCATGTGCACGAAGTCATTCGACCGGCACTCGATCGCGGCGATGTGGTGCTGTGCGATCGATACATCGATTCTTCGCTTGCTTACCAGGCTGGTGGACGTGAGCTGCGTGATTCGAAGATCCTTGACATCAGTACCTGGGCAACCGACGGTCTGATGCCTCGCCGCACCTATCTTCTGGATATGGATCCTGAAGAATCGCATAAGCGCCTCGAACATCAGCTTGACCGTATCGAGGTGGAAGGCGCTGATTTTCAGAATCGCACGCGTGAGCGCTTTCTCGAATTGGCGCACGACGACCCACAGCGCTATCTGATCATCGATGCAAGTCAGCCAGTCGATGATATCTGGCAGATCATTCAGAAGGATTTCGACGCACTTGCTGCGGGAGACGAGGCTACTGGCGAAGCTGCGGATGCTGCTCCCGCAACTTCAGCCGCAACTTCAGCCGCAGCCCCAACCGCAACCACCGCCCCAGCCGAGAGTGCGGTGCTTGGGGGGATGAAGCAGAGCTTGCCCAGCGAGCAAAGCAACATCGAGGTCCGTGAGTGAGCGTCTGGGACTCCATAGTCGGCCAACGGCCCGTCGTGGAGATGCTGAGCAAGTTGGCTGAGCTCTCTGCGCTCGAAAACCGTGGGGCTATGGCTCGGGATGCAATGGCTCAAGGTGCTCAGGAAACTGAGCCGAGCCACAATCGTGAGCAGGATGAACGGCGCGTCAGGCACGGACTTGCACAGTCCTGGCTGTTTTGCGGACCTCCGGGATCTGGACGTTCGAATCTCGCGCGTGCATTTGCCGCTGCCTTGGAAAGTCCCGATCATGGCATGGGTGACACGCCAAGCAATGTAACCCAGCAGATTCTAGCCGGAACGCATCCTGATGTGACGGTTCTCTCGACAGACAAGGTCACGATAGGCATTGACGAGGTTCGCGGCCTTATCGCTCAGTCCGAGCAGATGCCCAGCACTGCACCGTGGCGCATCATCATCATTGAGGACGTCGATCGAATGCTGGAGCGCACGACCAACGTGCTGCTCAAGGAGATCGAAGAACCTGCAGAGCATGCTATCTGGATGCTCTGCGCGCCAAGCCCGCAGGATGTGCTTCCCACGATTCGCTCCCGAACGCGCGTGGTGAACCTTGCCGTACCTTCGCAGGCAGCAGTTGCCAAGTTCATTCTGGAACACACCGATGTCGATGAACATGTGGCATCGAGGGCATCGCGACTGGCTGAGGGGCATATCGGCATCGCCCGCCTCTACGCCACGAACGAGCGAGTCATGAGCGATAGGGACGAGCTGATCGTCGGCGTGCTCAACCTGCGTCGAACGTCCGATGCCGTGTTGCTGGCGCAACGGCTGATCGACAGTGCCCAAGGGCAGGCTCAGGAAGAGGTCGAATCTCAGGTTGATCGTGACGAGCGGAATTTCCGTCGCATCAACGGACTCGATGAAGGTGAGCGACTGCCCGCCGAATTGCGACCGGCTTTTCATGCCATCGGCAAGAAGGAAGATGTCCGAAGGCGCATCACGCGCCGTTCCAGGGATGTGCTTGACCGAGCCTTCAATTCGGTTGCCAGCATCTACCGAGACGTTGGCGTGCTGCAGAATAATGCAGAAGACTCTGCGGGTCTGATCAATCTTGAAAACAGAACGGCAATAACCGAATTGTCAATCCGCATTGACCGCAATCGAGCGGTCGCGTGCCTTGAGGCTGTCGAAACCGCTCGACGCCGACTGGGTTCCAATGGAGCCCCTCTGCTCGTTTGTGAAGCATTGTTTTCAAGCTTGGTGCCATGATGGCATGCCATGCCGTTGATGTCACGGCCGTGAACATTACGGGTGTGTGAATGTTCACTTTCAGGCTTCCTCATTGTCTGAGCGTGCTTGGTGAGCGATACTGGAGACATGAACATTCAAACGGACTTTTCCACTATTCCAGACCAATACGCAAAGCAAGCTCCTGAAGAACTCAAGATTGATGGAACGCCGATACTTTCCTTTCCTTTCACCGTGAGTGGGGTGAGCGAGAATGCCCTCTATCTGCACTGGATGTTTGTCGATCCAGACTCGATTCCAGTATGTGGCTTCCAGTGGAATCATTGGGCTGCTGCAAATGTTCCGATTGCCGCACTACAATCGGGCTCCGCAGCTTCCGTGTCGATTCCTGAGGACTTTTCTCGCAAGGTCGAACTGATTGCACCCGAGGCCATGCAGGGCAAGAATTCAGAAGCTTCGGCGCTGCTCGGGCACAAGAATCCGAAGATCACCACGGGATACGTTGGTCCGACACCCCCTGATGCCGATCATGAGTATCACTTGATCGTCTGGGCAACCACCGAGCCATTGAAAAAACTGTCGCAAGGATTCTGGTTCAACGAGCTCGAGCGAGAGATTCGCGATGCTCAGGAGGCACCGGAGCGCGCCGAGGTCTTTTTGGTGGGCAGGGTCTGATTGCCAACACCAGTGACGACAGTGTGTATTACAGTGTCGAACATCGAGCGGTCACATGTCTGCCGTGGTGAAGCGCTGCTTGAGCGAGCAGCGGCAGGTTGAGGGAAAGGTTTTGCGCGTATGGGGTGCACAACGATTTTGGTAGGTAAGGACGCAAGCTATGACGGGTCAACCATCATCGCTCGCAACGAGGATTCTCCCAATGGAGAGTTCGATCCGAAGCGTTTCGTCGTCGTACATCCCGAAGACCAGCCACAGCATTATCGCAGTGTGCTGAGCCATGTAGCCGTCGATTTGCCGGCGCATCCGCTGCGATACACCTCCATGCCCAATGCGAATACCGATCAGGGCATCTGGGGCGAAGCAGGAGTGAATGAGGTCAATGTGGCGATGAGCGCCACAGAAACGCTCACCACCAACGAGCGGGTTCTGGGTGCTGACCCCCTCGTGGAGATGAAGACAGGTCAAGGCAAACCGGACGACGTTGACTATCAGCCTGAAACCGTAGGCGGCATTGGCGAAGAGGATATGCTCACCATCGTATTGCCGTATATCAGGACTGCACGCGAAGGTGTTCAACGTCTGGGCGCTCTGCTTGAACAGTACGGCACATATGAGATGAACGGCATTGCCTTCAGCGATGACAGCGAAATCTGGTGGCTTGAAACAGTCGGAGGGCATCACTGGATTGCGAAGCGAGTTCCCGACGCCGCCTATGTGACGATGCCGAATCAGTTGGGCATAGACGAATTCGATATCGACGATGCGTTCAGCGAACAGCGTGAACACATGTGCTCTGCCGATCTTCGCGAGTTCATCGAAGACAACCATCTCGACCTTTCCGTTGAATCGACCACGCCGTTCAACCCGAGGGATGCCTTCGGATCGCATTCGGATTCCGACCATGTCTATAACACCCCTCGCGCATGGTATATGCAACGATTCCTCAATCCATACGACGAGATGTGGGATGGTCAGGATGCTGACCATCGACCGGATTCTGACGACATTCCCTGGGCGCGTCAGCCAGAACGCAAAATCACGATCGAAGATGTGAAATACGTGCTCAGCTCTCACTATCAGGGCACCCCGTTCGATCCATACGGTGCGCGAGGCGATGCTCATACCCGCGGATTGTTCAGACCAATCGGCATCAATCGCAACGGCGAACTTGCCGTATTGCAGATTCGCCCCAGCCTTTCACCAAGCTACCGTGCCCTCCAGTGGATCTCTTACGGTTCCAATGCTTTCAATACGCTTGTTCCCTTCTATGCAAACGTCGACCGCACGCCGGAATATTTGGAGCAGACGCCCCTGCAGGTCAACACCGAAAGCTTCTATTGGGCAAACCGTGTGATAGCGGCGCTCGCGGATTCTGCGTATGCCGAGACTTCGTCGGACATTGAGCATTATCGTCAGGTCGTTGGGACGATAGGGCACAAGCTCATCGCCGAAACCGATAAGCAGTGCGAACAGCTCGAGAACCACGAGCAGCAAAGCGATGCTTCGGATGCAAGCAGCCTGTTGGAAATTGCAAACGAAACCATGTCGTCTTATCTCAAGCAGGAAACCGAACAATTGCTCACAAAAGTGCTCTATATTGCAAGTATGCGCATGAAAAATGGCTTCGGCATGTCGGATAACTAAGCAATCGAGGATGTTGGAGCTTCATTGTGAACTTCTGCAAGTATCAACGCCTTAAAATGGCGAATATTGGACACAAAAAGGCCTGAAATAAGCTCGACTACTTGCAGAAGTTCACAATGAAGCTCAGTGGCCGTGAATGTTGCCAAAGGAGGCGCGGATGGTGTTGCTCGATACGGCAGTTGCTGCCGTGCTTTCGAACAAACGGCGGGTGAATGCGTTGAAGGCGCTTGGGGTCGTGACCTTGCAGGACGCCTTGACTTACTACCCCTTTCGAGTGACCGATCCCGTCCCTATACGTCATCTTCGTGATGCGAAGGTGGATCAGAGCATGGCATTTGGCGCGCAAGTTAGGGCAATACGAATCATGCCGATGGCTCAGCGAAGCGGGCACCGCCTGGAAGTGATCATCGAAGACAATGAGGATTCTTCGACTGCCTCGCTGGTCTTCTTCTCATACAAGCAGTATTTCGTCGATTGGATGAGCACCCGGCTCAAGGTCGGCAGCATGATAGTGGTGCAGGGAATCCCAAGCTTCTATAACGACCGACTTCAATTCACACATCCCGAGATTCAAGTGGTGGGAGAGGATTGCCCGAATCTTCAGGCGGGATTGGCAAGCGTCTCCCGACCTCGCCCGGTGTATCATGCCAACTCAAGAATATCGAGTCAGCACATCCACGACACGATCATAGGAATATTGCGCCTGCTTGCATCGGATGACGATGTTCTCAAACCAAGTTCGCAGACCGAAGAGGCGCAGGATGGCATCGGAGCAATAATCCCCGTCGAACAGCTCGCTGCCAGAATCCCTGACATTCTTCCTGAATCAATAATCCAAGCCAATGGATTGCTGCATCGTGCACAGGCGTTTCTTTCAATTCACGAGCCTGATTCGGTTCAGGCATTCAAGGCCGCACTCTCAAGCCTGAGATTCGAAGAGGCGCTGGTCTCACAGACAGCGTTGCTTCGAACAAAATCCGATGTGAAAACCACGCCAGCCCTTCCCTGCGATGGGTCTGATGCCGATGACCTGGTTCATGAATTCCTGGCCTCGCTGCCTTTCGAGTTAACGCATGGCCAGCGCGATGTCATGGCTGAAATCCGAGCAGATATGGCGCATGCCTATCCAATGCAACGTCTCCTTCAGGGCGAGGTCGGATCTGGAAAAACCATCATTGCTGTGGCCGCGATGCTTCGGGCAGTTGGAGCTGACCAGCAGGCGGTTCTGGTCGCGCCAACCCAGATTCTTGCCGAACAGCACTTTCAGACGATCCGGCGCTTGCTGGGTCACAAGACGCAGGATGAGGCGACCAGCGACAGCGATGCAGCTACAGAGCTGAGCTCCATTCCCGTCGTCCTGATTACAGGTGGCATGCGTCTGGCTCAGCGTAGGAAGGTGCTGGCTGTGGCTTCGAGCGGGAATCCGTGCATCATCATTGCCACGCATGCGGCATTTTCCAAGACCTTCCAAGCCCCCAACCTTGGGCTCGTGGTGATAGACGAGCAGCATCGCTTCGGTGTGGAACAGCGCAACGTGCTGCGAAACAAGTCCGAGCATGCGCCGCATCTTCTGGTCATGACCGCAACGCCAATTCCTCGCACGGCAGCACTCACATGGTTTGGAGACCTTGATCTCTCATGGCTGACAGAACTGCCTGGCGGAAGAAAACCAATCCGCACCACGGTCATCGAAGAGAGCGATGCCTCGATGATGGCGAAGATGTTCGTGCATATTCGCATGCGCATAGATGCAGGGGAACGGGCATACATCGTGTGCCCGCGCATCGATGAAGGGGAAGAGGGCGGCTCAGAACAGTCGCCGCAATCACACCAGACAGGGCACGGGGTATCAGTATCTTCCACAGCTTCAGCGGCTCCAGCGACAGCCCGCCGCTCAAAGCCTGCACGCCAGCATTCCAAGGAACGAGCGGAGGAATTGGAATTCGATGATTTCGAAGAGTTCTCTGTGCCGAATTCGGACGATGACGAGACATCCGCGTCCTTGCCTCCGCTGCATTCAGTCACGACGATTGCATCAAGACTTTCGGCGCTGCCACAGTTCGCTGGACTCAGCATGGCAACGCTCACCGGGCGTGATGACGATGAAACGAAACGTAGCGTCATGCAGCACTTCTCTGCAGGCGAGTGCCCCATCATCGTTGCCACAACCGTGGTTGAGGTGGGTATGGATGTGCCTGAAGCTACCTGCATCGTCGTGTTCGACGCGGACCGCTTCGGTCTTTCGCAGCTGCACCAGCTTCGCGGCAGGGTTGGGCGTGGCGGCAAGCAAAGTTGGGCGTTCTTCATTTCGCGTGCACAGCCTGACAGCATTGCCGCACAACGACTGGCGGTTATCCGCGATTCCACTGACGGCGCTGAAATCGCCCAGGCCGACATGGAGCTGCGTGGGGCAGGCGACGTACTCGGGGATGCCCAATCGGGCGGCCAGTCGTCGTTGAAGCTGCTGCGTGTGATAACCGACGCGAAAATCATCGCGAAGGCTCGGGAGCAGGCTGAAGAATTGCTTGCAGCTGATCCACAACTGAAGGATGAGGTTCAGCTCGCCGGAGCGGTGCTCGATTTCATGCGAGGCAATGAACGATTCCTTACCAGTACATGACGTACATGACAGTACATGAACGAACCGTCGCATGTACAGGCTTGACATGACAGGGAGCGCAATCCAAAGACTCTGAATACTCTGAATACTCTGAATACTCTGAAACTCCGCTCCCTGCCACGCAGCTCGGCAAGCTTACAAGCTAGAACCCGCCCTGTTCGATTGTGCCAATATGTGATTCAAGACCTTCCTTTTCGAGGAAGTACGACAGCGGCTTCAGATCTTCTGCCTCATAGCGCTTCTTGAATCGCTTGATATCCTCATCCGAATGCAGTCGCGGATCAAGCTCAAGCAGCTCCGCAGGCAGAGGACGTTCGTTGCTGATCTTGGCGTCAATGACGACGACACGACCATGTGCAATGTCTCGAATAGCAGCATCGAACACGTCGTTGAGCTGGCTGATTTCCGTAACCGAATAGCCAACGGCCCCCATGGATTCAGCAAGCTTCTTGTAATCCGTGTCCTGGAATTGAACGCCAAGGAACCCTTTGTTGGTGTCCTCCTGCTCGTCCTTGATGAAGCCGTACTGCTTGTTGGCAAACACGACATTGATGATCGGCAGCTTGTATTGCACCTGAGTGGCCAGATCCTGCATCACCATGTTGAACCCTCCATCACCGGCGAGATTCCAGACCTGACGGCCAGGGAAGTCTTGCTTCGCGGCGATGGCACCCGGCAAGCCGATTCCCATCGTGGCAAACAGGGCGGATGTTCTCCACATCTGCTGCGGATTCATATGCAGATGACGAATGGAAGTCTGCGTCACGTCACCGACGTCGATGGAATAGATGGCGTCCTTCTCGGAAACGCGATTGATCTGGTTATACACCTGATACAGTTGCAGCTCGCCTTCGGTTTTCGTCTCCAAGCGGTGAACATACTCGTTCCAGTTGGCAACGTTATCAAGATTTGCACGCCACCAGCCGTTCTCCGGCTTCTCATCGACCTTGTCGTAGATGGCCTTCAGAGCATCTCCTGCATCGCCAAGAATTGCCACATCGGCATAGTGACGCTTGCCCAGCTTCGAAGGATCGATGTCGATTTGAATGAATTTCTTGACGTGCTTGAATACCTTGGACACTTCGGCAAAGGGATAGTTGTTGCCGACGAACACCACAACATCGGCTTCAGGGAACACTTCAACCGATGGCTTGGTGGAAACGCGGTTCGGGCTGCCAAGCAAGGCTTCGAAATCAGATGGGAAGTTGTCCCAGCTGATGCCGGTATTCGCCAGCGGAGCCTTGATCTTGCGGCACAGATCCATGACGATCTTGCCCTTGCCGCGCGTGCCGATCCCCGCGAAGATGACGGGGCGTTCAGCCTCGTTGAGGATGTTGACTGCCAGAGCGATATCTTCGGGATCGAGCGTGGGGTTCGGATACCGACGGTGTGCATGTGCAGTGGAATACCAAGCATCCGTGGCAATGTTCACCCAGCCCAGGTCGACCGGAATCTGCACGACCGCAACGCCATTCTTGGCGTATGCCTGACGAATCGCCTCATCGACGACGTGGGGAAGCTGATCGGCGGTCATCACGGTTCTGTTGTACACGGCAACGTCGGCAAAGATTGGGTTTTCATTCATTTCCTGGAAGGTATCCCAGTTCATGCCGGAAGTGCCAAACTGACCGACCAAAGCCAGAACGGGAACGTGATCCTCTCTGGCATCGTAGAGTCCGTTCATCAGATGTGTGCCGCCGGGCCCTGCCGACCCGAAGCAGACACCGATTTCGCCGGTCATCTTGGCGTGCATGGAAGCCGCCATCGCGCCAACTTCTTCGTGACGCACCTGAACATAATCGATGTGTTGATTCTCTTCGTACAGGGCATCCATCAGAGAATTGATCGAACCGCCTGGAATGTCGTAGATATGCTTGACACCCCACGATTCAAGAAGTTTGACTGTGGCGACACCCGCTGTGATAGTTCCAAGCTCATGCTTGTTGGCAACCTTGGTATCAAAACCGAATTGAATGACATTCTTGGCCATGTTCCGCTCCTTTGCGTTAGTACAGTCACCAATCTGTGTCATCATCGACGCAGATCGCAAGTATTGATTTTTCGAAAGCTCCCCAGTTTCTTACAACTGCTCCTACAACTGCTTCTTACAACTGCTTACAGCTTCTAGCAGTGGAAAATCGCTTTGGAAATTCAACGATAGTCAAACACTATCATCGAGAACGACGAATGGAAGCATTTGCACTATGAGCTGCATCACAGTTCATTGAAGGTGAAAAGGAAGGGTGAAATCATGCAGGTTCAGGCCTTGGATTTCACCGAGAATTGATTATTCTCCCACGTCACCATTAGACTGTTGTACATTATGGCAGCTTTTACTTCTTTGACCGACAGGCTTTCACAGGCGTTCAAACACCTGCGTTCCAAGGGAAAACTCTCTGAGTCCGACATTGACGGCACAATACGCGAGATCCGCCGAGCTTTGCTCGACGCGGATGTCTCGCTCGACGTTGTCCGCTCGTTCACTTCCCGCATCCGTGAGCGCGCTCTCGGTGCCGAGGTTTCCCAAGCGCTGAATCCAGCGCAGCAGGTCGTGTCCATCGTCAACGAAGAACTGACCAAGATCCTTGGAGCTGGAGTAGACCGTCCGCTCAACTTTGCCAAGAAACCGCCGACGATCATCATGCTCGCAGGTCTGCAGGGAGCCGGAAAAACCACGCTTGCTGGAAAACTTGGATACTGGCTGCGCGACACCGGCCATACGCCGCTTTTGGTTGCAGCCGATCTTCAGCGCCCGAATGCCGTGACGCAGTTGCAGGTCGTTGGCGAGCGGGCCGAGGTTCCCGTTTTCGCCCCTGAGCCAGGAGTGCAGGCAGAGAGTTCGGATGTCGTCGAACCTGGCAAGGCAACCGGAGACCCGGTACAAGTCGCCAGAGATTCGATTGCGTATGCACAGGAGAAGCTGTACGACACGGTTATCATCGATACTGCAGGTCGTCTGGGCGTCGATCAGGAACTGATGCAGCAGGCGCAGAACATCCGCAATGCCGTGAATCCCAACGAAATCCTCTTCGTCATCGATGCCATGATCGGACAGGATGCCGTTCAGACCGCCAAGGCTTTCGACGAGGGTGTTGACTTCACCGGCGTCGTGCTTTCGAAGCTCGATGGCGATGCACGCGGTGGTGCCGCACTTTCCGTTGCCAGCGTTACGGGCAAGCCGATTCTGTTTGCATCAACCGGTGAGGGACTGAAGGATTTCGAAGTCTTCCATCCTGACCGCATGGCATCGCGAATCCTTGACATGGGTGATGTCCTGACCCTTATCGAGCAGGCGCAGCGCACTTTTGACGAGCAGGAGGCTCGCGAAGCCGCCGCGAAGATGCAGGAGGGGAGCTTCGGCCTCGATGACTTCCTTTCGCAGCTTCAGCAGGTTCGCAAGCTTGGCTCCATGAAGAGTCTGCTGGGCATGATTCCCGGCATGGCGCAGCACCGCAAGGAACTCGAGCAGTTCGATGAACATGAGGTGGATCGCACCGAAGCCATAATCCATTCCATGACGCCACAGGAGCGACGAGAACCAAGCATCATCAATGGTTCCAGACGCGCTCGCATAGCGTATGGTTCCGGCACCACCGTATCGGCCGTCAATGGTCTGCTGCAGCGATTCGAGCAGGCGGCAAAGATGATGAAGCGCATGAGCAACGGCTCCCGCAGCATGCCTGGCATGGCCGGGTTGCCAGGTATGGGTGGCATGGCTGCGAACGGTTCCAAGCGTGGAGGTAAGAAGAACAAGAAGCATCGTTCAAAGTCGGGCAATCCCATGAAGCGTGAGGCAGAAGAAAAGGCTTTGCGCGACAGGCTCTCTGGCAACGGATCGAAGTCGTCTGGTTCTGCTTTCGAGAAAAGTCCTCAGCAGCAGACTCCTGACGGTCTGCCAGATCTTCCACCGAATCTTTCCGGCGGTTTGTCCGGGCTCTTTGGTCGTTGATGGCTACCAGCAGATTCTCTGTACCGTTCTCTGTACTGTTCAGTTCACTGTATACTCTCTAGTTCAGGATAAGCATTATGCTTTGGGTTCTCTATGTGCTGGTCGCTTTGTGGATGGCTCTGTGGTTTGTGCCATACTCCGTCAATGGTGTCAGACCGCTGCCAGAATGCATTGCGCTTATCCCGATGCTCACCGTCCCATTGGTGCTGGTGATGGGAGCTTCAGCGGTGACCGGGCATTGGCTCCAATGGTGCATAGGAGTGCCTCTTCTGCTCGTCCAACTGATGTGGTTTGGCGCGTCGCGGTGGAACATGCCGAGATTCATTCTTCATCTGTTCGGATTCTCGGAGCGAAGACGCCGAGCGCGAGCGGATTCTTCGGAGCACAGCGATGTTGACGCTTCACACCAAGCGCGCAGCGAACATATGGGGAGTATTTCTCTGCACCAGCCGCATTTCAAGGTCATGTCGTTGAATTGTCGCTTCGGTCGTGCGGATGCCGCTGAATTGCTGACCTACGTGCAATCAGAGCATATCGATGTCCTGGCCTTGCAAGAAGTGACCGAGGAGTTGATTGAAAGACTCGACAAGGCAGGCATAGGACTCGACATGCCATACCGGTCGTTGGGCAGACCGTCGCCTCAGGATAACGGCGGAACGAACGCACTGTTCTCTCGTGTGAAACCGGTCGAGCAGTCGGCCGCATCTGTTGACATTCTTGCTGCAAACATTCCGACATTGTGCATCGAGATTGCCGGTAAAAGAGTTCGCTTCGCTTCGGCACATCCCAAATCGCCCGGACGTGGAGGCAGGTTCTGGCAGATTGGCATCGAGCGTCTCGCTGGATTCTCCAAGCGCATCACATCGCTGCACGAGATATCCGACATATCGCATGAGCAGGCTTTTCCTTCATACAGCCCTTCACCGCAGGATACGGTTGTCATGGGCGATTTGAATTCCAGCATCTACCATCCAGTCTTCCGCCATCTGATACGCACTTCGGGGCTCTCTGACGCCGCATATGAGATGCGGGCAGGACTCCACCCAACATTCCCCTCGTCGTGGCGGTATGTTCCTTCAATCCTTGAAATCGACCATGTGCTGCTGACTGAGGGGGTGGTTCCTCAATCCATTTCCACGGCGATCATCCCAGGTAGCGACCATCGAGCCCTGATCGTGGCTATCACACTTTCATGAACGCCATCCCGAGGAACTGAACGGTGCTGGTATGAGATTGTGCAAAGAACCATCGCGTCGATTGGCATGTTGACCATGCCTGTGCCTATAATGGCACACTGTTATTCATGCGAACGGCGCCCTCTCAACCCGTTTCTCATGAGGACACGCTGAACAACCGATGTGCCCCACACATTCGGCTCGTGAAGCACCCTAATGTACAAGGAGAGCCATTTTGGCAACCAAGATTCGTTTGAAGCGCCTGGGTAAGAAATTCTATGCCTTCTATCGCGTAGTTATCGTTGATTCACGTAAGAAGCGTGATGGCGAGGTCATTGAAGAAATCGGCGTGTACGATCCGAATAAACAACCTTCGTTGATCCAAATCGATTCAGAACGAGTGCAGTACTGGCTCGGCGTTGGCGCACAGCCAAGCGAGCCTGTATTCAAGCTGCTCAACATTACTGGTGATTGGCAGAAGTTCAAGGGTCTTCCAGGTGCCGAAGGCACGCTGAAGATGCCTGAAGGTCACAAAGATGCAGCAACGCGCATCGAAGAGGCTGACAAGTCCGCACAAAAGCTGAAGGCAGCAAAGTCCGAAAAGGATGCCAAGGCCAAGGCAGAAGCAGAGGCAGAGAAATCCGCTGAAGCTCCAGCCGAGGAAGCTGCCGCTGAGGAGAAAGCCGAGTAAATCATGTTGGCACAAGCTGTCGAGCATCTTATTCGCAATATCGTCGATTTTCCCGATGATGTGTCAGTGAAGTCTCACGAGAACAATCGCGGCGAACTGCTGCGAGTCCGAGTCAATCCTGAAGATATCGGTCGAGTCATCGGCCGCAGTGGGCGTACGGCGAATGCCATCCGTACCATCATTCAGGCTTTGGCAGATCACAAGGTTCGCGTAGACATCATGGATGTCTGAAAGCATGTGTCGAGCATGAGCGGTTTGAACCATAGCAATGAGTTTGCTAGCGTGAACCCTCAGCAGCGTGAGTTGCTGAGGGTTTGTCGTATAGGTCGTGCGCAAGGTCTTAAGGGTGAGGTGAATGTCTGGGCGTTCACCGATGAACCGGAGCTGCGCTTTGCCCCGGGAGCGGTCCTGAAGGATTCGCACGACAAGGAATTTCGCGTAGTGTCGTCCCGCCAATTCAAAAAGCGTTGGATTATTCTGTTCGAGCATGTGCACGACAGGAATGCTGCCGAGGCATTGAACGGCATAGAACTGTATGGTGAAGCCGATTCAGCGGAAGAGATGGAAAGCGAAGAAGCGTGGTATCCATCCGATCTGATTGGGCTTGAAGTGCGTCTTGATGCACAGTATTGCAATGAGCATGGGTTCGATCCGGAAGTTTCGATTGCACAGGTGAGCGACGTACTCGAAGGTGTGGCGCAGTCTCTCCTCGAATTGAAGCCAGCGACCCCTGCATCCCCTTCGCAGAATGCTCCCGGGCAGGCTGCACGCGGTAAGGCTGCGACGGAGACTCCAGCGACGATTCTGGTTCCCTTTGTCGAAGCAATCGTTCCCGAAATTGATCTTGAAGAAGGCATTCTACGCATCAATCCGCCGAGTGGACTGATACCAGCAAGCATGCTTGATACCGTAAAGAAATAAGTGGTGCGACTGCAATGGACATTGATATCGTTTCGGTTTTTCCCGAATATTTTGACGTGCTGAATCTAAGCCTTCTTGGCAAGGCTCAGGAGCATGGATTGCTGTCGATTCAGGCGCACGATCTGCGCACATGGACTCATGACGTGCACCATTCAGTGGACGATACCCCTATTGGCGGCGGTGCTGGCATGGTGATGAAGCCCGAGGTGTGGTCGCAGTGTCTGGATGCCTTGCTGGGCATTCCCGATGACGTGCAGACCCCGAAGCGTGTAGCCCCTGCTGACAACGATGCTGAGGCGGCAGCAGCAGTGTCTGACGCGGCTTCGACGCAGCAGTGCCAGACGCTTGATCCTGCGCCCGGTACGACCATCATCTTTCCCAACCCTTCAGCTCCGCTGTTCACCCAACAGGATGCTCAGGAGCTGTCACGTCAGCATCGGCTGATTTTCGGCTGTGGACGGTATGAGGGCTACGATGCTCGCATACCCGCGCACTACGCTGCTGCAGGCTATGACTTTCGGGAGTATTCGATTGGTGACTATGTGCTCAATGGGGGAGAGGTTGCCGTATCCGTGATGGTTGAGGCGATAACGCGCTTGCTGCCCGGCTTTATGGGCAATCCCGATTCCATCGTAGAAGAGTCATACACCGGCAGTCAGGCGCTGCTGGAATACAAGCAATACACGCGTCCCGCCGAATGGCGAGGGCAAACCGTTCCCGATATTCTGCGCAGCGGAGACCATGCCAAAGTCGACCGTTTTCGCCGCGACGAGGCGTTGGTGCGTACCGCAAACATACGGCCGGATCTGATTGAGCAGCTTCGCATCGCAGATCTCGACAAGGCCGACCGCAAACTCTTGAGCAGCCTTGGCTGGGATCTCAGCCACAGCTATCCCGAAGTGCACTGAAGTCCTACAAGGCATCTTGCGAGCTACCTTGTGAGTTAACTCAGAAAATACCTCGCAGGCGTGCGAATCGTACCTTGGCATCGGCTGTCCATGTGCAATGCACGAAGGATTACCGCTCACGCTCGATATAGAAGACTTTGGTTTCGCCATAGTTTTTTACTTGGGTGGCGACCCATGATGCCGGAAGCGTGGGGTCTGGAGTGCGGTCGGAGCGTTCAAGAACTATAACCGTATTGGCTGTGACTAGAGTGCTCGAAACGAGCGATTGCAAGAGTGCTTCGCAGTTCTTGGATTCGTAGGCATAGGGCGGGTCGATGAAAATCAGATCGAAACCCGGCTCTTGGTGATCGTGGGCCTCGGTGCTGAGCTGATCTGGTTCCGAGGCAATGTCAGCATGGTGAATCGCATGTGACCGCACGAATTTTTCTGCCTGAGTCTGCACGGTTCGAGCGCTGGTATTGTTATTCCACGATGCGAGATGCCTCAGCTGCGAAAAGGTATTGCGAAGCATTGAACCCGCTTGGCCGGCCGATTCCACGGAAACGAGTCCCGCAGCACCGCGTGATAACGCTTCGATACCAAGGGCTCCTGTGCCGGCAAAGAGATCGAGCACCTGAGCGTCCTGAACCTGTCCGTATGCTTCGAGATGCGAGAAAATACCCTCTTTTGCACGGTCGGTCGTCGGACGGGTCCCCGACTTTGGAACGTTCAGCTGGAAGCCCTTATATGTGCCCGAAACGATTCTCATACGAATGTTCTTTCATCGATGCCTGTGCAGGTGTGAGCGCGTTTCATTCCATGCTCCAGCTTGATCCGTGAGGGGTGTCCTCGATCACGATTCCTGCTTTTCCAAGCTCGTCGCGAATCGCATCGGCCTGTGCAAAATCCTTGTTCTTTCGAGCCTCTGTACGCTTGGCAAGCCGTTCACCGATCAAAGAGTCCAAAGCATCGTGCTCCTGGCTGGAAGCGTCAGCATGAGTATCGCTTTCAAGCCATTGCGCGTTGAGCGGGTCGAGGCCCAGCACGTCAAGCATTGCGCGAAGCTGCAAGACCAGCGCCCGCAACTGTGCATTGGCATTCGGAGTGTTTGCTGCATCGAGCAACGCGTTGCCCTGACGAATGGTGGTAAAGATGCTTGCGGTAGCACCGGATACGTTGAAATCTTCGTTCATCGAGCTTATGAATTCCGCAGGGAAGTCGCTTACGGGCAGTGCATTGACTTCGTCAACTGAAATGGGCTCATGAATCAATGCGTCTGAGCGGTCGATGAAGTTCGTGATTCGCTCATGGGCATGTTCGGCTTCACTTAGCGTCTGGCTACCCCATTCGAGCATGGAACGATACTGTACCGAGGCCATGGCATAGCGAACCACCCATGCCGAGTGTTCGGCCAGAATGGAATCCACCGAGAGACCATTGCCGAGCGACTTGCTCATTTTCTCGCCTTTTGCGGTAACCCATGCCGAATGCATCCAATGGTGTGCGAAACCCCAGCCCGCTGCCTTGGATTGGGCCATTTCATTCTCGTGATGAGGGAAGCGCAGGTCCAGTCCGCCGCCATGAATGTCAAAGTCAGCACCAAGGTATCGGTGGCTCATCGCCGAGCATTCGAGATGCCATCCGGGACGACCGATGCCAAAAGGCGTCTTCCAGCGGGCAGTCTGAGGGTCTGTGTCCTTTGGTGCCTTCCACAGAGCGAAGTCGCGAGGATCATGCTTGTCTTCTGCAAGATCTGCGGCATCGACAGGATTGTATTTGTCATCACCGGTGCTGTCGACGCTCGGGCCCATCTTATCGGCCAGTGCAGCGCTTTCATCGGCTGCCTGAGTGCCGGCCTGCTGGTGGGTGAGTTCGCCGTATTGGGGCCATGATGGCACATCGAAATAGACGTTGCCGGAAGGATTGCCATCGGCATCTGGAATCACGTATGCGTGGCCGTTGTCGAGAATGCGCTGGATCAGATCTATCATGTCGCTGATATGGCCGGTTGCACGCGGCTCATAGCTGGGAGCAAGCACGCCGAGCCTTTCGTATGCGTGCGTGAACTCCCGCTCATAGATATATGCGCGTTCCCACCACTGCTGGCCAGCGGCTCTGGACTTGTCGAGAATCTTGTCATCGATATCGGTGACATTGCGTATGAAGGTGACATGATATTCGAGACGCATGAACCATCGTCGAATCACATCAAATGCCACCGCAGCACGGATATGTCCGATGTGTGGGGAGCTTTGGACGGTCGCCCCGCAAACATAGATGCCAACCTCGCCAGCGTGAATCGGAGTGAAAGGCGTTATCTGATGTGTTGCAGTGTCGTAGAGCCTCAGCTGGGGTACTTGAGAAACACTGGAATCATGCGGTTTATGGCTATCTGTCATACCTACGAGGTTATTATCGTTGGCCGACATAGTTTCATCGGCGACGCGGACCGCTCCAAAGCTCTTGCGCGCATCGCGCAAACGTAATTCGGAAGAAAGCCCGCGACACATAGAGACACTACATTGGGGTGCAGTTTAGAGAAGGTGAGAGAATACATACTATGGCAAAATCAAAGGTTCTCATACTCCAGCATGTTCCCTGGGAACGCCCGGGTCGAATTCTCGAAACCCTTGAAGATGTCGGTCTTGAGACTCAAACGCTGAACATCGTTGATGAGAAGAAGCCTGATTTGCCTGATTTCAAGGAAGTGTCTGGGCTTGTGATCATGGGAGGGCCAATGGGAGCCCTCGATGTTGACGCCCATCCTGGACTGAAGACCGAAGCAAAATTGGTGCGCGCATCGGTGAGCGTCGGCAAGCCTGTTCTGGGCGTGTGCCTGGGACATCAGATCATTGCCACGGCGATCGGGGGAAAACTCAGCAGCAATGCTGTCGAGGAAGTCGGATTCGCTCCGATCAAACGACTTGACCAGCATGACTATTTCTCAATGTGGAACAAGCAAGTCAATGTGTTGCATTGGCATAGTGATGTCGTTGGTCTGCCTGAAGGGGCGCAGCTGCTAGCGCGTTCCGAGAAGACGAAGGTTCAGGCTTTTCGCTTCGCTTCGGCGCTCGGATTGCAGTTTCATATGGAAGTGAACCTTGCCATGCTTGAAGCATGGCTTTCGGAATCCACCATGTCGGGAGATCTGAGCAAATCCGACAAGAAAAAGATGATTGCAGACTTCAACGAATACAATCCTCAGCTGCTTCCCCTTGCCGACTCCGTATTCAACGGCTTCGCTGCCCGCTGCTCCACTTATTCCGCATTTTTGGAAGACAATTAGACGATTTTTGAGCGACATTGCGAGTTTTGCGGCCTTTTTCAAGTATAAATGCTGATTTTCCGCAGTATGAGGTGCCAGAATCAACGAATTCATGCCCTTATACTTGAAAAAGGCCGCAAAACTCGCAATGTCTCGCTGGAAGAGCCCCTCAGGAGCCAAGAATCAGCGAACATTCATGCGATTGACCCCGTGTCGAGCTATATTTGAGCATCATGCCTGTTTATGACCTTGGATTAGAACACGTCTCTCTTGCTTTTGCCACCACAAACGTCTTTGCCGATGTGACGCAAGGCGTTTTTGAAGGCGATCGAATCGGTATCGTTGGTCGCAATGGTGGTGGGAAATCAACGCTTCTCCAGCTGCTTGCCGGTCAGCAGCAACCCGATGACGGACGAGTCACCAGACGCAATGGACTGAGCTTCGGACTTCTGGATCAACGCGACCCCCTGGACGATAATCAAACGATTCGTCAGGCAGCGCTGGAAAACCGCGAAGACTATGAATGGGCGGCAGATGCTTCGTCACGCGAAATCGTTGAAGCCCTGCTTGGTGGTCTGCGTTTGGATACCAAGATTGGCGAGCTTTCAGGAGGTCAGCGAAGGCGTGCGGACCTGGCCCGTCTCCTGCTGCATGATTGGGATATTCTTGCGCTTGATGAGCCTACCAACCATCTGGACATCGTCACGATCCACTGGCTTGCAGAGCATCTGAAGAACCGCTGGTCGAACGGCAGTGGCGCGCTGCTGCTCGTCACCCATGATCGCTGGTTCCTTGATGAAGTCTGCGAAAGCATGTGGGAAGTGCATGACGGTTCCATCGACCCATTCGAGGGCGGCTACAGCGCCTATATGCTGCAGCGCGTGGAGCGCGACCGTCAGAACAGCGTTGCAGAGAACAAGCGTCGCAATCTTGCACGAAAAGAACTCGCCTGGCTGACCCGCGGCGCAAGGGCTCGCGCCACCAAGCAGAAATTCCATGTCAAGGCGGCGAACGAGCTGATCGCCGATGTTCCTCCCATGCGCAACACTTTGGAACTCAGGCAGATGGCGACGTCACGCCTCGGCAAGCAGGTTGTGGATCTCACCCATGTCACGCAGATCTATGCAGAAGCAGACACGCATGAGAGTCAATCCGATGTGATTCCATCGCCTTATGCCGCAGCAACCGTCGAGGCTTCGGTAACGGTTACGGTTGACGAGGCGCGTGCGAACGCAGCGCAGACTGTCAACGATCCCGAGGTCTTGGATGCAACGACAAGCTCTGGTGTCGCAAGCGTCGAAAGTTCAACAGATACCTCTGTCGATGATGTTGTTGCTGCGAAAAGCGTTGTGGTGACCGGCAAGCGCATTCTCAACGATGTGACCTGGCTGATTGGGCCTGGAGACCGAATCGGCATCGTTGGAGCGAATGGTGCCGGAAAATCGACGCTGCTGCGCATTCTTGACGGAACGTTGAAGCCAACCAAAGGCCGTGTCAAGATTGGCAAGACCGTGAAGTTCGCAGTGCTTACCCAGAGGCTTGATGAGCTGGAAAAGCTCGGAAAATATCGGATCAAAGAAGTGTTGAGCCGATATAAGACAAGCTACGTCGTCGAGGGCAAAGAGGTGACCCCCGGCCAGCTTATGGAGCGTCTCGGATTCGAATCCGCGCAGCTCATGACGCGCATTCAGGACCTTTCCGGAGGACAGAAGCGCCGCATGCAGTTGCTGCTGATTCTTCTCGATGAACCGAACGTGCTGGTCATGGACGAGCCAGGCAACGATTTGGACACTGACATGCTTGCGGTTATGGAGGATTTGCTCGATACATGGACAGGCACCCTGATTGTCGTCTCGCATGATAGATATCTTCTCGAGCGGGTGACCGACCAGCAGTTCGCGCTCATTGACGGCAAGGTGCGGCATCTGCCCGGAGGTGTGGATGACTACATGCAGTTGATCGCATCGGGAAGCGATCAAGCTGATTCGCAAGCCGACAGCGATGCCAGCAATGATGAGAATATTGCATCAGCTGGAGATGACGATGGCAGCCGTGTGGACGCTAAGGCAGAACGTATGGCGAAGCGCGACGCAGCGAAGCGTGTCTCGGCAATTGAGCGGAAAATGTCCAAATTGGAAGACAGCAAGAAGAAGATCGAACAGCAGATGGCCGACCATGATCCTTCCGATTACGAAGGTCTGAACAAGCTCAATGCACAACTCGAAGCCGTTACGAAGGAAAATGCCGAACTCGAAGATGAATGGCTTAGCTTAAGCGAGGAAATGGACTGAGCGAAGGGGCTGAGGACTCTCGTTTCCGCTAATCTGTTCGGAATAAGTCGCACAGCTTGAGTCGTACAGCACGAGTCGTACAGTGTGATTCATACAGCTTGAGTCAAGCGGAATGCATTGGCTCAGAGTCTCCATGCTCTGAGCCAATGCAGCAGGTTACCGGCCGGTGACGGTCGAACCGATGACCTTTTCGCTCAAGGCTCGTGGTCCTCGAGTCACGGCCACGGCTCCAGAGCGCACCAGTTCGATGATGCCGTAGTTGTCAAGCAGTCCGAGCAGTGCGTCAAGTTTGCCGCCCGCGCCGGTTGCCTCGATGGTCAACGATTCAGGATGTACATCGACCACGCGCACACGGAACAATTTGACGATCTCGAGCACGTCGGAACGGTTGCGCTCATTCGCAGCAACCTTGATAAGCACCAGCTCACGCTCAACGGTGTTGTCGGGATCGAGTTCGACGATCTTAAGCACGTGCAGCAGCTTGTTCAGCTGCTTGATGACCTGCTCAAGCGGTACGGCCTCGACATCGGCGGTAACCGTGATGCGCGAAATATCATCGCGTTCGGTTGGAGAAACTGACAGCGAATTGATGTTGAACGCACGTCGGGCAAAGAGTCCAGCAACTCGAGCGAGCACGCCTGGCCGATTCTCGACAAGCACGGACAAGGTATGACGGCCGGAGCCGATCTGCGATATTGGATAATTCACCATGATGCTCAGCCTTTCTTCTCGGTCGTTGTGGAGTCCGCTGCATCTGCGTTCGATTCCAGAGCTGTGTCATGCTGCTCCGGTGTGTGGTGCAGAGGCATTACTCCAGGCTTATACATCACGTCGTCGTTGGAGTGCCCGGCTGGAACCATCGGCCAGACCATCGCATCCTTCCATACGCGGAAGTCAATGATCACGGTGCGATCATTGGTCGCATTGGCAAGGTCGATTGCTTCCAATGCCTGTTCCTTCGTGAATGCGCGGATGCCGAGGCAGCCGTAAGCCTTCGCCAATGTCACGAAGTCAGGGATGTCGGCAACCGATTCATCGTGCTCACCGGCGAGACCGTCCTCAAGGTTGGTCTTCGAATAGTGCTTGTCGTAGAACAGCGTTTGCCATTGGCGGACCATGCCATACACGGAATTGTTCAGAATGGCTATTTTCAATGGTGTGTGCTCGAAGAAAGCTACAGCCAATTCCTCTGATGTCATCTGGAAGCTGCCGTCGCCGTCGATAAGCCATACTGGCTTTTTGCTGGCAAAGTCGCGTTGAGATCCGATTTCGGCCCCGATGGCTGCTGGCAGGCCATAGCCCATCGTTCCCAGACCGCCTGATGAAACCCAGGTTTGGGTTTTCTTGAAATCGATGATTTGGCTGGCCCACATCTGGTGCTGTCCCACACCGGAAACCCAGATCGTATCAGGAGATGCCTTTGCGGAAAGCTGCTCAACGACCCACTGGGGTGCGAGACTGCCATCTGTGGGTTCGTCGTAACGTAATGGATAGCTCTCGCGCCAGTTATCAATGGTTTTCCACCATGAATCGAGCTCAGGCCGTCCATGGACGCTCTGAAGCCGCTCAATTTCTGGAATGAGATCATCCAATACCTGAGACACGTCGCCGACGATAGGCACGTCGACATGACGATTCTTGCCAATCTCGGCAGGGTCGATATCGATGTGGATCACGCGGGCAGCAGGTGCGAATTCAGCGACATTGCCGGTGACACGGTCATCGAAGCGCGCGCCGATGGCGACGAGCAGATCACAGCGTTGCACCGCTGCAGTTGCTGCCACAGTGCCGTGCATGCCGAGCATGCCAAGCACAGCATGGTCGGCATTGGGCACTATGCCTCGCGATTGCAGCGTGGTGACGATAGGTGCTCCGGTGAGTTCTGAGAGTTGCTTGACCTCGCGTGACGCGTTGGATCTCACGGCTCCTCCACCCACGTACAGTACGGGGCGATATGAAGTGGTAAAAAGCTTGGCGGCATCGGTCAGCACATGTCCGTGTGCCTTGGTGGTTGGACTGTAACCAGGAAGAATCATGCGTTGCGGCCAGGAATATCGCATTTCGCCTGTCTGGGCAGTCTTCGTCAAGTCCACGACCACAGGTCCGGGACGTCCGGACTTTGCAATATAGAAGGCTTCCGTGAGCACGCGAGGAACATCCTCGGCATTGGTCACCAGGAATGAATGCTTCGCAACCGGATACGTGATGCCCACGATGTCCGCCTCTTGAAACGCATCGGTTCCTATGGAAGAAACGTTGACCTGGCCGGTTATGACGACGAGAGGGACTGAGTCCATCATGGCATCCGCGATGGGGGTAACCATGTTTGTCGCTCCAGGACCGGATGTCACCAGGCAGACTCCAACACGACCAGTGGTTACGGCGTAGCCTTCCGCAGCGTGGCCTGCAGCCTGTTCATGACGTGACAGTATGAAGCGGAAGCCCGTGTCATCATTGATCGCATCATAGGCGGGCAGAATGTATCCACCGGGAATGCCAAAGACATCCTCTACGCCTAGATCGACCAGCGAACGCACCAGTGCCTGTGCACCGGTCATCGTTTCGCCAATGCTGCTGGAGCTGCTGACGGAAGTTTTTGCAGAATGGTTAGCTGAATCGTCTGGGGTGTTGGGAACCCCACTGAATGCCTGTAGAGGCGTGGGCAAAGCCATGATTTCCTCTCACATAGATGTACGCGAGCCACGTACACATGTCCAAATTGTTTCGCGGAATTTCGAACGCCAGCATGCTTGCTGATCGTGGAACTTGTGATTCCAACGTATCGTGGTGAAGCCAGATGACGCGCACTTTTGCATTCATCCTAGTGTAGGTTACCGAAGGCTGAAAATCGCTGATATGTCATATAGCGGATAGCCGCGATGCCCCGGAGCCTTTTTGGAGCCTCATCGTCGGTCGGATTGCGAGTTTTGCGGCAATTCTGAAGTATCAACGTCCAAAAACCGCATTCTGCAGCTGCCGAATCAACGTTTTCAGCACTGTCTACTGAAAAAAGGCCGCAAAACTCGCAATCCGATGCACATACTCATGCTTGGGACGGCTGTTGACTCTTCTTTGCGTCCAAAATCTTCCACGCGACCTCAGCCGCCGCCAGCTGAGCCTTGCGCTTGCTGCTTCCTGTGGCGCTGGCAAGAACTTCGGTGGAATCGCCAAGCATGACCTCGGCTGTGAAAATCTGTTGGAATTCTGGCCCTGACACCTTCATTCGATAGTGAGGCTCTCCGAGATCCATATGATGAGCCTTCACGGTCAGCGAAGTTTTCCAGTCGAGTGCGGGCCCTTCGGTGGCAACTTCGGCCAGGGTGTCGTCAACCAGTCGATGAACGACCTTGCGGCCGCCTTCGATGCCATGCTCGACGAACACGGCACCAATCAAGGCCTCGACCGTGTCGCAGAGAATGGATGACTTGTCCGCGCCGCCGCTTGCCGACTCACCTACTCCAAGAAGAATGTACGGTCCAAGTTTCAGCTTGGTACGTGCTATTGCAGACAACGCTTCCTCGGAAACGGCTTTTGCTCGCATCTTGGCAAGCTGACCTTCATTCATGTCAGGATGAATGCTGAACAGCGTTTCGGTGGATACGAGTTCAAGCACGGCATCGCCAAGAAATTCGAGTCGTTCATTATTCGGCAGACCATGGTGTTCGTTGGCGAATGAACGATGGGTCAGGGCATGAACCAGCAATTCTGGACTCACGGTGCATCCCAGCGCCTCCAGAAGCGCATCAGGCCCTGTGGGAGCCTTCGGCTGCTCGATACGGTCGTGTGCTTGTTCTGCAGAGTCAACGGGAACCGTGGCATTCAATCTATCCGAGTTTCCGTTGGCTTCTGGTGATGACATCCGTTCCTGCTGAGACATGAATCCTCCTGAAAAGAAGCAAAAACCCCGCCACCCGTCGATGGCAGGGTTTCATTGACGAGCATCGAAGCTCTTCATTACTTGCTGAAAACTGACTTCACAGCATCCTGATAGACACGGCCGCGGAATGAACCGCAGCTTGGGCATGCCATGTGCGGCAGCGTTGCTGCACCGCAGTTAGGGCAGGCTACAGTCTGTGTTGCCGATGCTTTCCAGTTGGCGCGACGCGAATGGGTATTTGCGCGCGAAGTCTTATACTTTGGCAGTGCCATAATTTCCTCTATTTCGATTAATCGATAGTGCTTAAGCGTTCAGTATCCTAGCGCATGGTGAGGATTTTGTCATCTTGAAGTCCTCGATGCCAGCGCACTGTGCTGTGGTATCCCTCGCCGCGTGCGCCTATCAGTCGTCGTGCTCGTTCTCAAGCTGCTTTTTCAAGCCTTCAAGACCGGCCCAGCGCATATCGGTCACATCGTGGTGATGATCGGGATTATCGTTCAGATTGATGCCACACTGTGGGCATAGTCCCAGGCAATCCTCGCGGCATAGGGGTTGCAGGGGGAGTGCCTCGACGAGGTTGTCGCGAATCAAGGCTTCAACATCGGCGTAAGCCGAACCTGCCGAGAGAGGATATGTATCTTCCGATTCGTCATCCTCTGCAACAATGTCAAGGTCTTCGTCACGACTTGCGGAAGTTTGCCTCAGCGCTGCACGTCCTGCCACTTCCGCATTGTAGGGGAAGAAGGCCATCGCATTGACATGCCAGTCCTTGCTGATCTGTTTCAGGCAGCGAATGCATTCGGCGTGCACAGGCGCAGTGATCTGCGCGTTAAAAATGAGCCCATCGGCGATGGAATCGAAGCTTCCCTGCACCCGAACGTGTGACCCTTCATCGACACCGATGATCCGGTCGCCGATACCACTCGGCGCGGGGCAATCAAGGTCAACGGGTTTGCTTTGCCCTGCTCTGCTGGCCACCTGTGCCACAGAGATCGACCACGGTGAATCTTCTGGTCTACTCATATCATTTCCCTCCGGCGTCTATACAATCAGCAAGACAGCGTATGCAACCGCATATTCGACAAGACCATGCGTTCAACAAGACCATGCGTTCAACACATAGTGCGTTCAGCAAGGCAGCCACAATCGACACCACATGCCGCAGCCATCCCGTATCTGTCCGCGTTATTGCCGCTTACGCTGCTAGTGCTGCTCAGATTCCTGCTGCGCCTTCTGCTGTCGTTCCTCGAGAACTCTCAGTCCTGCCTGAACATCCTGCTGAATCTTGTTAAGCTGTTCGTCCAAGTCATTCATCACTCTGATGGAATAGCGATCAGCTCCTGAAGAGAGTGTAGACGCTTTTGCGCGCGCCGTGTCGAGAATGACCTTCGACTTCTGCTCTGCAATGGCAACCACATGCTCCTGTCCGGCAAGGAATTGGGCCTGTTCCTTGGCCTCCCGCACCGTATCCGCTGCGCGGCTCTGAGCGCTTGCAATGATTGCATTCGCCTGTGTTCGAGCATTGCGCAGCCTGCGTTCGGATTCTCGCATCAAAGCGGATGCGCGCTCAAGCTGTACCGGCAGCATCTTCTTCAGTTCGACTATGCTGTTGGAGAACTCATGCCTGTCGATTTTCACCATTCCAGGCGTGAAAAGACCACCCTTGGCCTCGTCAAGCATCTGCTGCATCGTATCGATGATGTCATAGACGGTGGTGAACTCAGCATGTGACGAATCTTCGTCATCGCCATTGAATGGCTGGCTTTCGTGCCGCTCGCTCATGTCAGGAAGCGATTCGGGAGAAAACAGAGGCTTCGGATTGGGCGAGGGAAGCGGTGTGGACTTCGAATCCGAGGGTGCCGCAGGCACGAATCCCGTGGCTTCGTCATCCGTGCTTGCAGCATGAGGACGGAATGCCGCATAGGGGTCGTTGCCTGAAGCGGTAGCTTCGGCAGGGAAAGTCATCGCTGATGCAGTGCTTGGCATAGACGCGGGGCTTGGCATCGCACCCGCCGGATTGTCCTGAGCTTGTTCCGAACCGTTCTCCGCACCCTTGGAAGAGTCGGACGCTTCTGGTGATTCAGGGGTTGGGGCAGCGTTGGCTGCCTGCAACGAATCCGCAACATGGCGTACCTGAGACTCGCCCGTATCGTCGTTCTCTGTGCTATCTGTCATATCGAACTCTTTTCGCTGGTAAGTGCCTGCTGCAGCATGGGAACAACACCATCAGGAACCATGCCGGTAACATCACCGCCATGCCTGGCAACATCCTTGACGATCGAACTGGAAATATGCTCACGGATCGGATCTGCTGGAAGAAACAGCGTTTCTACCTGAGCAAGCTTGCGGTTCACCAGGGCCATCCCTAGCTCTGCCTCATAATCGCCATTTTGCCGTAGTCCTTTTACGATAACCGATGCACCGACCTGCAGGCAATAATCGGTGATCAATCCGCTTGTGGCAACGACCTTCACCTTGTTGTATCCGTCGTCGTCCAATGCCTTGCGAATCATCTGCACTCGTTCCTCGTCGGAGAACAGTGGAACTTTCGCCGCGTTCGCCGCCACGACAACGTGGACTTCGCAGAAGAATCTGCTGCATCGTTCAATAACATCCACATGCCCCGATGTCACGGGGTCATATGAGCCTGGGCATACTGCAATAGTCATATAAAACAGAGTAGCGCGTTTGACGCCATGTCGTGGCATGGAAGACACGGCACGACATGCCCGTCCGAGCTGATTTCTCTTCAAGCATGAGCTATGCCATCGCGAATTGCTTCTAAGATAGAGCTATGAGCATGATGATTGAATCAGCAGCTGAAGAGTTGCGCATAATGAATGACCTCGATACTGAGTCGCCGCTGTCCGATCCTGACCAGTCCACCGGAACTGCCGTTCTGGAACGTCCTGAAACCAAAGAAGAGACGAAGAAGTCTGATGATGGTGACGCCGACCGGTTTGCCCATTACGTTTCGAGAGAGCGCATTGCCGAGTCAAGGCTCAACGGCAGACCGGTCGTGGCATTGTGTGGCAAGGTGTGGGTGCCGAAGCACGATCCCTCGCAGTATCCCGTATGCCCCGACTGCAAGCGCATCTATGAGGAAATGCACCACTGACCGGCAGCTTACCTGCCAGCAGTAATCGGGACATACGCTCAGTGAACTTTGTGGGCTCGGTGAACTCGGTGAGCCCAGTGAACTCAGTGTGATTCGAGTGGTGCTGAAATCCGATCAATCCGTTGCAGCTCCTCGTCGCTGAAACTTGTATTCTTCAATGCGCCGATGTCGTCGAGAATCTGTGACGGCTTCGAAGCCCCAATCAGCACGCTCGTAACAAGTCCGTCCTTAAGAATCCATGCGAGTGCCATCTCTGCAAGGCTCTGGCCACGTTCTGCAGCGATTGCGTTGAGTTCACTGATGCTGTGCACGGTAGCGTCGTTGATTGCGGATGAATTCAGGAACCGTCCATCACGAGCAATGCGGCTGTCAGCAGGGATTCCGTGCAGATATCGGTCAGTGAGCAGGCCCTGTGCAAGCGGGCTGAAGGTGATGATGCCTTTGTCTAGCTTGCTTGCCGTTGCCTTCAACCCGTTGTTCTCGATGGTTCTATCGAATATCGAATAGCGGTTCTGATTGATGATGAACGGGCAGTGCAGTTCATCGAGAATTTCTGCAGCGCGTGCCATGGTTGCGCCGTCGTAGTTTGACAGTCCGACATAGAGAGCCTTGCCGCTTTTGACGGCTGTATTCAGAGCCCCCATGGTCTCTTCCAGTGGCGTTTCCGGATCCATGCGGTGATGATAGAAGATGTCGACATAGTCGAGTCCAAGCCGTTCGAGACTCTGATCCAGGCTGGAGAGCAGATATTTGCGGCTTCCACCATCGCCATAAGGACCATTCCACATCTGGTAGCCGGCCTTGGTGCTGATGACGAGTTCGTCCCGGTAATGCTTCAGTCCGCGAGCGAGTATGCGGCCAAGGTTGCGTTCGGCACTGCCATTCGAGGGGCCGTAGTTGTTGGCGGCATCGATATGGGTGATTCCGTTGTCGAAAGCCGTATAGATCAAGGCTTCCATGCTATCCAGTGCAGCGGCATCGCCAAAATTGTGCCACAGTCCGAGCGAAACCTGCGGCAGCTTCAGGCCGCTGTTTCCGGCGCGATGATAGTGCATCGCGCCGTAACGGTTCTCCCTCGGCTCTATATGGCCGTTGCTGTATTGGATCGACTGTGGTGCTAGTGGTGCTGGTTGTGCTTGCTGTGTCATGATTCACCTCATTGTGTTGGATAAGTGCATCAGATCATGCATGCCCAATCATGCGCGTCCAACTGTGCGTGTCCAAATATGCCCGCGCCACGCCCAATTCATGCATGCCTGTTGCCGTGTGAAATTATACATGCGGGATTGGTCTGCATGTGTTCTAGAGCAAGGTGATTTCCGTTGGAATTGCCGGATCACCCTTCATCAGGCTTTGCGCGGTTATCGGCAGTTCGCACAAGGCCTGAGTGCGATGCTCCTGGGCTGCAATGATTGCATCATTGCCCTGATATTCGCTATTCACCACACCGTCGACGACATAATCGACCAAGAGATTGCGCCAACCCTCCTTGGGTTCATAGGTTGCAAGCTGATCCTCCGAACCGGCGATGATATGTTCGCAATCAGCCAGATTATATTCGTATGACCGGTATGCGAGCTTGCGTCCTGGCACATTGCCCTTGTTCTTGGACTTCTTGGCAACGGGCTGCATGATGCCTGCGCTGTTCTCGCGCTCGGTCAGTTTGTAGACCATCCCGCAGGTGGGAGCTCCCGAACCTGTGACGAGCATGGTGCCGACGCCATAGGAGTCAACCGGAGCGGTCTGCAGTGCGGCAAGGGCGTATTCATCCAGATCGTTGGTCACCGTAATCTTCGTGTTGGTGGCTCCCAGAGCATCCAGCTGGTTGCGAACGCGCTGGGCAAGGGAAGCCAGATCGCCAGAGTCGATTCTTACGCCTCCCAATGCAGGCCCGGCGACTTCGACGGCCGTTCGTACCGCGCTTTCAATGTCATAGGTGTCGGTGAGCAGCGTGGTTCCCACGCCAAGAGCGTCTACTTGCGAAGTGAACGCCTCCTTTTCACTGTCGTGCAGCAGGGTGAAGCTGTGCGCGGCCGTGCCGATGGCGTGCAGACCATACAGCTTGGCAGCCAGCAGATTTGCGGTTCCCTTGAATCCACCGACCACTGCTGCACGCGCTGCGCTGACCGCAGCCCATTCATTGGCCCTGCGTCCGCCCATATCCATGCAAGGACGATTGCCGGCTGCGGAAACCATGCGAGATGCGGCCGAAGCCACAGCAGAGTCGTAGTTCAAGATGGAAAGCAGCAGTGTTTCCAGCAGCGTGCATTCTGCAAAGCTGCCCTCGACCTGAAGTATCGGAGAATCTGGGAAGAACATCTCTCCCTCGCGATATCCGCGAATGGTTCCAGAAAAATGGAAGTTTTCAAGCCACTTCACGCACTGTTTGCTGATCACCTTGTTGTCGCTCAGAAATGCTAGATCATCGTCGGAAAGATGAAAGTGCGCCAGAGCGTCGAGAATCCTGCCGGTTCCTGCGAGCACGGCGTAACGTCTGCCTTCAGGCAGGTGCCTCGTATAGATTTCGAACACGCAGTTGCGGTTTGCCGTGCCATCTTTCAATGCTGCATTGAGCATGGTGTATTCGTACATGTCAGTCATCAAAGCCGGCGAATAATCGTCGGTGAATCCACGAGAAGCGGCCATTTTAATCCCCACTTTTTTCTGAGAAGCGCTATTAATCGCTATTACTGAAGAGTACTCAGACTAGGCGATGATGCCGCGAACGCTGGGCTGAAGCGTGGGCTATGCTTTCGGTATGAGATTTTTTGTGGGCATATACCGTCTGATTATTGCATTTTTCTGTTTTTCTGGAACATATGAAGGCTGGCTTCTGGGAATTGGCAGTAAATGGGTCTACTTCACTTTTGAAACGAATGCCGTTCTTGGCCTTATCATGCTGTGGGCGGGTGCCGCATCGCTGTTGAAGGGCATTCAGCCGCCCGCATGGCTGAAGGGTTGCCTGACACTGTATATCATCATCACCGGGCTGGTTGCCTGGTTGATACTGCCTCCGGCTGATCCGGCGACCACCACGCATCTCTACGGCATGATGACGTCAACGATGGTTCATATCATTGCCCCAATCTTGGCAAGCATCGACTTCGTGCTCTTTGACCCGCATCGCCGTTATCAGTGGCACTACTCGTTGAGCTGGCTGGCCTACTTCCCCTTCTATGTGGCATTTGTCGTGATTCGAGCCCAAATCTGGCCGAATGCAGGCCCCGGCAAGGATCCATACCCATACGGGTTCATCGATCTGAAGGCCTTGGGATGGCAGCAGTTTGGCATCAACATCGTGACCTATGCGCTCGCATTCTTTGTCATGGGACTGTTGCTCTTTGTGATTGACCGTATCCTTCCGAAAAAGACGCCACTGACGGTGTCTTGAGCAGGACTGATTGGGGATCAAGGCCATGGCTTTGAATGGCTGGAGTCTGTGAAGCATGGCTCTCGATGCTTTGTCGGCTTTGAAAGATAGCGTCTGAACAGGATGAACGAAAGTAATACCAGTAGGTAACGAGCAGAAGGCTTGACGATGGCAGCAATACAAGACATGTTGAATCAATCTCAGATTATTCGTCCAGACGGCAGAACCGTCGATGACTTGCGACCGGTGAAGATAACACGCGGATGGACCGATGTGCCAGAAGGATCTGTGCTGATCGAGTGCGGTAATACGCGCGTCATGTGCACGGCGACCTTCACCTCGACGGTGCCGCGCTGGCGCAAGGAGTCAGGGCTGGGATGGGTCACCGCAGAATATTCGATGCTTCCGAGAGCTACCAGCGACCGTACCGATAGAGAGTCGGTCAGAGGCAAGATCGGTGGGCGCACCCATGAAATCAGCCGTCTGATAGGACGTTGCCTGCGCGGGGTAGTCGATATGAAGGCGCTTGGTGAACATCAGATTCAGATTGACTGCGACGTGTTGCAGGCAGATGGTGGGACACGCACCGCCTCCATCACCGGCGCCTATGTTGCGCTCGCTGACGCGTTGAGCTGGGCAGAGAAGAATCATCGCATCCGCAACGCCAAGAAGGTGCTGAAGGAACAGGTCTCAGCGGTCTCCGTCGGTGTTATTGACGGGACTCCGATGCTCGATCTGCCCTATGTCGAAGACAGCAAGGCGATGACTGACATGAACGTAGCGATGACAGGTTCGGGCGCGTTCATTGAGATTCAGGGCACCGCTGAGCATCGACCATTCAATCGTGAAGAGCTCGGAACTCTGCTCGACCTGGCAACGAAGGGTAACAAGGCGTTGCAGAAGGCCCAGCGACAGGCTTTGGAACAAGCACTCTGACGCACGAGCGCTGTGTCAAGCTTGGGTGGGCATGACGCATGGATGGAAGTCCCGGTACTGAGAACCCATTACTCAAGACTCGATGCATTGAATCCATCAGAAGAGATGAAACAAACAGGATGTGAGAGAAGCCACGATGAAACTCATAGTTGCAACGCATAATGAAGGTAAGCTCGTTGAGATTCAGTCGATTCTCAAGGCTGATCTTGGATCTCGCAGCGAGACTGTTGCATTGGTTACCGCTGGGTCGCTTGGATTGCCTGATCCTGTCGAGACGGGAACGAGCTTCGAAGAAAATGCTTTGCTCAAGGCGCGCGATGTGGCGTCTCGAACTGGCTGCCCTGCGTTGGCTGATGACTCTGGTTTGATAGTTGACTTTCTGGGTGCGGCACCGGGAATTCTTTCTGCACGATGGTCCGGCGTGCATGGCAATGATGAGGCGAATCTGCAACTGCTTCTTGCGCAACTGAAGGATATTCCCGATTCCAAGCGTGCAGCCCGTTTCGTGTGTGCCATGGCCTTGGTGATTCCTGCGTCGGGAGCCAGCAGCGAAACATATGAGCATGTTGAATATGGAATCATGAAGGGACGCATCAATCACACTCCGGTGGGGGAGCATGGTTTTGGGTATGATCCTATTTTCGTCCCCGATGATCAGCCGGGGCAGGCGCGTGCGGGCGAAAAAGACGAAAAGCTCACATCGGCGCAAATGTCGGCTCAGCAGAAGAACGCGATATCCCATCGCGGGCAGGCCATACGAAATATCGTCCCGTTCATCGATGACAAGCTGCTGAAATAAGGTCATAAGCCCAAAAGCTGCCGTAGTTGTTATTGTGATTGCGAGTTTTGCGGCAATTTCCAAGTATAAAAGTCGATTCGGGGCAAAATAAGGACCCTAAAAAGCCAAAAACCGTCATTGATACTTTGAAATTGCCGCAAAACTCGTAGTCTTGGTGAAAAATGCGGTCAATCAGACTGAAATGAACTCGTTCAGTATCGTTATCAGCATCAGTGAGAGGATTCCGGTGCTGGCGAGGGTGAAGCCAGCGAGCTTCGCGTTGCCAAGAACTCGATCCGTAAAAAGCGTGCTGAACACTGCGGTTGGAGCGAGGCATACCAGTACCACCGCCTTTCTGACCAGTGGCTCGAACGGCAGAAGATACCAAGCCGCGAAACCGAGCACTATGCCAAACAGCAGTTTCCATCCAATAACCGAGCACACGGATTTCAAATCTTCGACGGATGCCGGAAGATCCATCAGCATGCCAACCATCAGCATCGAGCAGAAACCATTGGCATTGGCGACAGGTCCGAAAAAATTCGCAAACCACCCAGGCAAATGCACCCCAATGACCATAAGTAACACCATCACGACATAGGTGTCGAAGGGGACTGAAGTATAGAAGCTGCGCAGCACATTGCGAACCGTAGCCCTCCGGCGCAGACCTCGGGCATGGCGGTCAGTGAGCCGGTGATAGGGGAGCTTGGCAACGTTGCCAACATTATTCAAATTCACATGACCCTGTTGAGGAATATGCAGAAGCGCCGTGGTCATCACGTACATGCCCGCACACATCATCAGAGAGTTGCCGATATCAAACATGATAACCGACATGCTCGCTCCCTGCCCCAACAACGCGGTGATGACTGGAAGGCAGAAATTGCCGACATTCATGCCGCAGCCGTTGAGCATCATGAAGACGCGGTTGCGAATCTGCATGTGACGAGAAGTCGCAAAGATCGTCAGTAGCGGGATCAAGCTTGACATGACGCCAAACAGCGAGATCCAGAGCATGTTGAGATGATGGTCGCTGGTCGCGAATGAATAGATGATTGCACAGGGAAGCGTGAAGTCAAAAACGACGCCTTCCATGACCTTGTAATCGTTGGGACCAAATATGCGCGCACGCTTGAGCCCATAGCCGCCGAGCAGCACAGCTAACAATGCAAGCGCCTGTATGACTCCCGACACAATCTCTCCTCATTGCTTGGTCTGAGGACCATTCTTCAACTATTGAGAGACTTTCTTAAGTTTCGTCCATCCCGCAATACAACAAACCGCTCCGAACCAGTTGCGTGAATCCGCAATAACTGGTCGAGAGCGGTTTGCATCCATCACCAGCCAGGTGATGAGCCATGACTTCATAACATCTCATACGTGAATTCGAACAGTAGCCGAGCCCACGCAAAGTTTGTAAGAAGAGGCACGGCTATGGAAGGACTACTCGATGGGCTTGCCGGCGTTTGCGCCAGGTGCAAGGCTATCGATGCGGGTGATTTCCATGATGGGAACGGTAACGGGGTGCTTGGTTCCATGTTCGTCAGCGAAGGCGACCGCCTTGTTGAACACATCATCATCGCTATGCAAGGTCACAGGACCGTGGAAGCGGAAACCGACCTTCTTGGCGGTATCGACGACCATGACGATCAGGCGGCCATTGTCTGTGATGTTGCGGTAATGCTGACCTGCAGTGCGCTCATAATATCCAATGTGATTGTCGTCAACGACGTGAATGGACATCTTTGGTCCAATATCTGGATTGCCATCGTGATCAACGGTTGCGATGAAGGCAACGCCATCATCGATCATATGCTTCATTTCATCGGTAAGTTTGGCCATGAATACTCCTCAACTAGCGTGTCAGTTTTCAAAAGAAGATTCTAAGCTCCGATATGCCTACTGACCACTCATTCACCCTGAGAACAATATGGCATAGGTCACATTTCCCTATGCATGGGTGTGTTCGCCAAGGCTATGTGATGCTCCTTGAAGCAGTCGCATAAGTCCGTGAGTCTGGCCACGGAGTCGCGCTTTATAAGAGAAGGTCAGTCCTGCAGCTCGTATCCTTCTCCATCCTGATGCCATTGGCTTCCGGGATGAGAGGCCAGAATGAAGATGCCCTCGACTATCGTCCAGATTTCCACTGCAACCGCACCGATGCCGAAGGTCAGAACGCTGATGAGCAGCTGTGCGACTGCACGTCCGGTTCTTCCCAGATAGAAGTTATGGACGCCAAATACTCCAAAGAAGATAGCGAGAAGCCCGGCAACGATCTTCGACTTTGTTGAGATTCGTGCACCGTATGGGTTGGCCTGCCAGTTCGGTTGTCCGTATGCGTTGTATCCGGGGTTCTGTCCGGCCTGCACGTATGGATTCTGCTGGGCATACTGGGCGTTCTGGGCATATGGCGCATGCTGGTTGTTCTGACCATAGTATGGCCCGGCTCCTGCTGGATTGGATGCCTGATACTGGGAATTCGGGCTCCCGGGCGCATAGGGACCCTGCTGCCCAGCATAGGCATTCGGGTTTGAGTAGCTGCCTTGCCCGCCATATCCGTTCTGTCCCTGCGGTTGTGTGTTATTGCTTGACTGATTGATGTCATCTTCATCATGTGGTGCGGATTGATTGGTCATCATGCTCCTGTCGCTGAAATCGTGGTGATCTAACTGTTGTGAATATCTGACTCTACGATATCAACATCGACGATCTGTCGCACGCTACGTTCTTGCAAGAAGCGACCACATGCGTATCATGGTTGCGTCTGGAGGAGATATGAGAATGTGGAGCGTAACCCCCGCTGCCCTCGATGTCAAGGCATTGGTGGCGTGCTGGAGAGAATCCCTGCTGGCTCAGGCTGTATTGCTGGGGAAAACCAAGGGATATGTGCATCATCCGCAGCTCACCCGCTTTCGAGAGACGGCGGACTCCACGGTAGCCATTGCGACGTTCCTTGCTTACATTGCCGATGAGGCAGATAGGCGTGGCTACCATTTCAACCGGGAACGCATTGTTGAGACACCGAATCCACAGATGTCGATTGATGTTTCCGATGAACAGCTGGCCTATGAATGGCGATTGCTCATGGTCAAGGAATCGCAGCGAGATGCAAAGGCGTATCGCAACATGGTCGCCATGCCAGTCGGCAGCAACCCGCTGTTCCATGTGGTTCAGGGGGCGATTGCCCCATGGGAGCATGTCTTGGATCTGAACGCTCTGGATGGGCTTGGCGTTCTCGCCAGCTCTGAGCAGCACTGAGCAGCTCTGAGCAGCACCGAGTGGCACTGAGCAGCACTGAGTGGAGCGGCCGCGCCAAGCTTCGCAGACAATGCTGAGACAGACAATGCTGAGACAGACAACGGCGACACCGGTGAAGCGGCAATCAGATACGATTGCAAGGTGAGCACAATCGGACTTCTGTGAGTGCTGCATTGCATTCATTGCCACCAAAGGGCCGGATTCTTTGCCCACATTCACCACAGTTGAAGGAATTTCAATGATTTCAAGGGCACTGCGAGTAATCGCCAGAAGTGTGAAGCGCCTGGATGCGAGTGATGTCGGTGCGGGCATCGTATTGCTCGTTGCTGCAGTGGCTGCGCTTGTGGTTGCGAACTCTCCTCTGCGCAATTTCTACGACAATCTTGGCTCCTTCACATTCGGATTCAGTGCCTTGGGTGTGCAGTTGCAGCTCAGGGAATGGGTTACCGATGGGCTGCTTGCAGTGTTTTTCTTCACTGTCGGCCTTGATCTGAAGGAAGAATGTACTTCAGGAATCTTGTGTGATCCTAAGGTTGCGATTCTGCCAGTTGCTGCCGCATGTGGCGGAGTGGTCTGTCCGGCGGTTATATATGTGCTTGCGATCATGCCAATCGGTGGAGAGGCAATGCAGGGATGGGCCATACCTACGGCTACGGATATTGCCTTTGCCGTTTCGATTCTTGCCATGGTCGGCAGGGGTCTGCCACATCAGTTGCGCACATTCTTACTGACCTTGGCCGTTGTTGACGATTTGATTGGCATCACCATCATTGCTGTCTACTACACGGCGGGCATTCATGTATTGCCCTTGCTGCTGGCATTGGGTGCGCTCGCGCTATTCGCGTTCCTGCTCAGGAAGGGCATCTCGTCGCCGTTCATTGCTTTTCCACTGGCAGTGATCGCTTGGATGCTCGTGCATGCTTCAGGGATTCATCCAACTATTTGCGGCGTGGCACTGGGACTATGCGTTCCTGCAAGTGCACCGTGGAAGGGTCATGATTCGATGGCTGGAATGCTGGCGAGAAAGCTTGCACCCTATTCGAAGCTGCTGATTGTCCCGATCTTCGCTTTCTTCTCGACGGGTGTCAATGTAGACGGTTGGGCTGGACTGGCATTGCGGCTTCAAGAACCTGTGACGCTTGCAATCGTGGTTGCCTTGACTTTGGGCAAGATGCTTGGCATAACGGGGACCACATTTCTGCTCACCCGGCTGCCGGTGCTCTCGTTGCCGAAAGGTTTGCGCTGGTCGGAGATGATAGGCATGGGATTCGTTGCAGGGATTGGTTTCACGGTTTCCATGCTGATTGGCGAGCTTGCCTTTGGCGCGCACAGCAGCATAGATGATGATTCCAAGATCGGGATACTTGTTGGATCGCTGCTGTCGGCTTCAATTGGTGCTCTGATCCTGCACGCATGCGCACAGCACAGGCGAAGGAAGGCATACGAGGCAACGCTTCTTCAGTCAGGGCGGGGCACGAGAGATGCTCAGCGCATGCATGATGCATGACGCATGATGCATGACGCATGATGCATGATTGCTTTTCGGCAACACAGGTGCCGGCCGACACAATTTGTTCTCTCAGCCACAAAGCCTGATTGTGATGAAGCATGGCGTAATCTATGATTTGTGGAATTCGACTAGCAATAGTGAGGAATGATCGTTTTATGGCGAGCAGCACGCGCGGGACATATCACAAGGGTGAGGCCAGAAGAAAGCAGATTCTTGACGAGGCCCTGAACATTGTTGCCGTCGAAGGGTTCGATCAGACAACGTTATCGAAGATTTCGAAGGCTGTGGGGATCACTGAGGCCGGTGTGCTTCATTACTTCGATTCGATTGATGATCTGCTCGTCCAGGTGCTGCGTGAACGAGATGCGACGGATTTGGCTGCGAGCAGGCTTATTCCAGAGAATCTGAAGGATCCTGTGACTGTTCAGCCGGAGAGTGACGATAACCCGGTGAGTCATGCGCTCGCCATCATAGCGCACAATCAGAAGACACCAGGGCTTGTCGAGTTGTATGCACACATGTCAGTCAAGGCCGCAGACCCTGAGAGCTGTGCCTATAAGTATTTCAAGGAGCGGGGAACAATCGAACGTGCTCTGGTCGGTCAGACCGTTGCCACGCTCTATGCTTCCCATCGTGTTGCGCCACTGGTTCCTCCAGAGGATGTTGCACGCTTGCTGCAAGCCCTGCTGGATGGGTTGCAGATCCAATGGCTTCTGGAAAACGATCTTGATATGGAATGTTTGGCTCAAAAAGCTATCTTCGCCATGCTCGATCTGCCTATCCCGTCATCGACAGATGCCTCAACGGAGCAGGCTCCGGAGCAGACTCCAAGCAGTGGCTGAGGGAATGCAGATATTATGCAGGTATTACAGGGAGCCGCACCATATGCCAAGGATTCCTGCACCAAGGCAGATCATGAGCATCCCCCCAGTATGGACGAGCACGCGCAGAGGATGCTGGTGCTGAATGAGACGGTATCCTTCGACGCTGGCCGTGGAGAAGGTGGAGTATCCACCAAGCAAACCGGTGCCCAGTATGAATCTGATGGTCTGTGCATCCGCTGCATTCCACGATGACACCCATCCCGTGAGCAGCCCAAGGAGCAGACATGCTGATATGTTCACCGCGATGGTTCCCAGTGGAAAGTTCAGCCGGTTGCGCTTGTTCACCGTGGAGTCCACAAGAAATCTGCAGACGGCTCCCACGCCTCCACACAGTGCCATGAAGGTGAATGTCAGCACGGATTGTGTGTTCATCGGTTATCGCCAACCTTTCGACTGAATTGGCGGACGCAAAGCGACGCAAGTTTGACCCCGCATCCAGCGAAGACCAAGCCAAGGATGATGCTTACTGCCGCATATGACAGTCCAACGAGCAGATGTGCCCCCAGAAGCCTCGTGTCTGTCTCGAGAATGAAGGTCCCATAGGTGGTAAAACCGCCGATGACACCGGTTCCGGCGAAGAGACGGAATGTCTGACGAGCGCCGACATCGTTGCCGGTGCCTGCAAGATACTCAAGAAGGAATCCCAACAGCGCTGCACCAACCATGTTGATGCAGAATGTCACCCATGGCCATGTCCAGTTCGAAGACTGCATTTCGCTTAACGCTGCTCGTATCGCAGTGCCTATCACGCCTCCGACGAATACTGCCGGAGCGGCATGGAGCCGTGGATGCTTCTTGCCGAAGCTGTGTTCTGGATCATCATGTGTGTCTTGCAAACTGTTTCTCCCTCGCATGTGGGTAGAGCATCTGAGCTTGGACGGCCGGCGAACCGAGCACTACCCGTAACGTAGGAACTATCAGCATGTGCGGTTCAGATGACGGGAATCTCATGGAGACCTGTCATCTCGGCGGGTTCCATCGCCAGAAGACAATACGACAAGGTGAGAGTATACCATCAGCATTCACATAGTTGAGTGATATCGTGTTGTCAGGCGATGGAGCCCGCCTGAATCCGTCGATTCAAACCGCTTGTATGCTGATAGCCCCTGCCAAGAGACAAGCATAAGGAGAAATACTATGCATGATGCTAGCGCAGGTTCATCTTCGATAGTTGTTGGAGTCATCCCCGGACAGCCTGATCGGGTCGTGGAAGAGGCATGTCGGATGGCGGGCTCGATGTCAGCTTCGATGCTGTATCTCGTATACGTGAATTCCACGCTGACCGAGGAAAACGGCCACATGGTGCCTTTGGATTCTGACAGCATGAGCGAGACATGGCGTGACGACTCGGCGCGACTTTCTGAACATGTGCTCGGCATCGCCCAAGATGCTGGCGTCACAGCGCAATACCAGCTTCTGGCAGGGGATCCGGCGAAGGAGCTTGCTAAGTTTGCGCACAGCCACAATGCTTCGATGATTGTGGTTGGCACTCGGGAGAGGGGTGCTTTGGCAGCATTGCAGGAGTGGGCCAACGGTTCGGTTTCATTGCGCCTGTCGCACACTCAAAGCATTGCTGTTCTTACCGTTCCGCTTGCAGACCAATATAAGAGTTGACATTCTCTGCTACACTGATCCTCGTGGGTATGAAGTTACCCTGAGACTTCTCAGCACAGCGGCGTTGAGAGTCCGAACCGCCATAAGGCTGATGACTTCTGCAGAGATGCAGGAGTCTGTTTTTTTACCTCCTCATCTGTGCACAACACGTTTGCACAACGAGTTTGCGCAACGAGAGGAGGAACATGAGCGATACGAAACGCTTGTCCGTCCTTGTGGAAATACCACGGGGACAGCGCAACAAGTATGAGATGGATCATGCAACAGGCAGAATCAAGTTGGATAGAACGTTGTTCACATCCATGGGGTATCCCGCAGATTATGGCTACATCGAGAATACCTTGGGGGAAGACGGCGATCCTCTTGACGCTCTGGTGCTCGACGAGGTTCCGGTATTCCCTGGCTGTCTGATTGATGTCCGTCCCGTCGCGATGTTCGTCATGACCGATGAGCACGGGCCTGATCCGAAGATCATCTGCGTGCCGGATGATGTCAGATATGACGGCGTGCGGGATCTGAACGACATTAGTTCGTGGAAGAAGGCAGAGATTCAGCATTTCTTTTCGAATTACAAATCGATAGAGCCAGGCAAGCATGTCGACGCTCACATGCTCTGGTCTAATCTCACCACTGCGCAGCATGAAATTGCTGACGCGTTCGACAGGGCGAGTCAGCACCATTTCAATTCATGAGCGGTGCGGCGACGCGGCACATTGTTGCCTCGAAGCAGTCGAATCCTATGAACGACCATGTTTCACAAGAACGAAGGAAGACTATTATGAGTAAGATTTCGAATATTCACGCACGCGAGATTCTTGATTCTCGTGGCAATCCAACCCTGGAAGTCGACATGCTTCTGGAGGATGGTTCATATGGCCTCGGATCTGTTCCTTCCGGCGCTTCGACCGGGGAGAACGAGGCCAATGAGAAGCGTGATGGTGATGCCAAGCGCTACGACGGCAAGGGTGTGCGAACTGTTGTCGATGGAGTGAACGGTGAGATAGCCAAGGCGGTGGTCGGGCTTGACGCGTCTGATCAACGGCTTGTGGATGAGACGCTGATTCATCTGGATGGAACCGATAACAAGTCTCGGCTTGGTGCCAACGCCATACTGGGTGTTTCTCTGGCCGCACTTCATGCATCGGCAGCCTCGGCGCATCTGCCGCTATACCGGTATATCGGTGGAGCCAACGGACATATTATCCCCGTCACCGCAATGAACGTGCTCAACGGAGGAGTCCATGCCGTCTCTTCCAATGTGGACATTCAGGAATTCATGTTTACGCCCGTGGGGTTTGATTCCTACCATGAGGCGTTGCGAGCCAATGTCGAGTCATATCATGCGTTGAAGAAGGTACTGATCGACAAGGGGCTTGAAACCGGTTTGGGAGACGAGGGTGGTTTCGCGCCCAACCTCAAGTCCAATAAGGAGGCTTTCGATCTGTTGATCGAGGCCATCGAAAGAGCCGGTTACGAACCTGGACGTCAAATCGCCATCTGCTTCGACTCGGCTGCATCGGAGTTCTACGACAAGGAGAACGACGTCTATGACTTCGACGGTTCGAAGGCGAGCGCGCAGGATATGGCTCGGTTCTACGAGAGCCTGATTGACGAATATCCCATTGCATCCATCGAGGATCCATTCGATGAGAACGCGTGGGGTGATTTCGCATCTCTCACAGCCAAGATAGGGGACAAGGTGCAGGTGATGGGAGACGATATTTTCGTCACCAACCCGAAATTCCTGACTCGAGCAATCAGCGAGCATACCGCCAATTCCACGCTTATCAAGCTCAATCAGATAGGAACGGTGACCGAGACCTTAGAGGCGATCAAACTCGCCAATCGCAATGGATTGACCACCATGGTGTCCCACCGTTCTGGCGAGACCACCGATGCGACGATAGCCGATCTGTCCGTGGGCACCAATGCGATGCAGCTCAAGTCCGGTGCTCCTGCTCGTGGCGAACGCGTGGCGAAGTACAACCAGCTGCTGAGAATTGAGGAGCGGCTAGGGGACACTGCCGAATATGCGGGAGTGAACGCATTCCCTCAGCTTGCTGCACGAATCTGAATCGCAGCAATCGCAGGGATCGCACCACTGTCCCAGCACGTGCTGAGGTAACCGGAATTGCAATGCGCAGAGGCATGTTAGGGAGAACATAAGGTAGGGGTTGCAGGAATTCAACTGCAACCCCTACCTCAATCCATTTCAATGCTCACAGCAGGATCATTGCAATTGCAAGGCTAAGCTGTGTGCGCGAGATGGGACTTGAACCCACACGTCCGAAGACACAGGAACCTAAATCCTGCGCGGCTACCATTACGCCACTCGCGCTTGAACTGAACACGGCACGATGGGAATTGTCAGGACTATAACTCTGCATTCGCATCGCGCCATGTCTGGAATGCACGTTGCCCAGCATCCTCTCGGATGTGGTGCAATGTGTGCATGGAGCCACTTGACAGAATCGAACTGTCGACCTGCTCATTACGAGTGAGCCGCTCTACCAACTGAGCTAAAGTGGCAAGTTGTCGAAATCTTCTGCAATAAGCGATTCTCATGATTCCAACCTATAGGGGCTGGTTTCTTGAAAAACCTCGTATTGCTCGGACTTTGCCTCGGCATCAATCATGACAACCATAAGCCTTGGCTTAAACTTCGGCACAATCTCAACAGTGTACTGAAAACTTGAGATTTGTCCAGTCGCCGGCTGAGGTGTCGCGAGTTTCAGCCGTGTACAACATCTGCGAGAGAATGAAGACATGACAATTGAGGACTTTCACGCAATCATTCCGGCTGGTGGCGTTGGCACCCGTCTATGGCCATTGAGCCGCAAAGCCAAGCCCAAGTTCCTGTATGACATGGTTGGCTCAGGGCAGACACTGATTCAATCGACGTACAACCGGCTGGTGCCGCTGTGCGGAGCTGACCACATATACGTCTCGACGGGTGAACGGCATGTCAGCGCCATCTGCGAGCAACTGCCCGAGTTGGATTCCTCGGCACTGTTTCCCGAGCCGTCTCCCAGGGACTCCACGGCTGCCATTGCCTTGGCTGCAGCGGTGATCGCCCGACGCTTTGGAGCGCAGACAGTCGTCGGTTCGTTTGCTGCAGATCATGTTATCCGCAACAATGCTGCGTTCGCGGAATCGGTACGTCAGGCCGTCGTCACCGCTCGTGCCGGATATGTCACGACAATAGGCATTGCTACATCACGGCCCTCCACGGCATTTGGCTATATCCATGAGGGCAGGTCCTTGGCCTCAGAGATTCAGGACGCGCCACAGGCACATCTCGTTGAATCCTTCGTCGAGAAACCGGATGCTCAAACGGCTCAGGCATATCTGGAAACGGGAGAGTATCGCTGGAACGCCGGCATCTTTATCATGCGTGCCGATGTCATGCTCGATAGCCTGCATCAGACGCACCCAGACATCTACAAAGCCATTCAGGCGATTGCACAGGCGTGGGATCAGGGAGAGGAGCAGCGTTCGCAGGCCATGAAGCGCTGGTGGAATGGCATCGAAAAAATCGCCTTTGACTATGCCGTGGCCGAACCGGTGGCGGCAAAAAGTGGCGTGGCTGTGATTCCCGGCGGATTCGGATGGGACGATGTGGGCGATTTCAATTCGGTCGCCGCCCTGCTGCCGAGTTCAAACCGGCAGAATATCAAGGTGTTGGGGGATTCGGACGACTTGGTGTATCTCGATTCGGCAGGTGACGTCGTTGCTCCACAGTCCGGAAGAACCATTGCCTTGCTTGGCGTCGATGACCTTATCGTGATTGACACGCCTGACGCACTCCTTGTTGCGCCGCGCGCTCGGAGCCAAGAGGTCAAGGATATGGTTGCGCATCTGGCTGAATCGGGTCATGACGACATTCTCTAGCGGGAAGCAGTGCTCATTGTGAACTCTTCAAAGTATCAATGGCATTTTTGGACGCAATCAAGCCATTTACGAGTGTTATTTCGCCGATTTGAAGTGTCTATACTTTGAAGAGTTCACAATGAATATTAAGTTGTTAAAAAGCGTGATGAGAATCTGCTTTCGATTTTGCATTATGCAAGAACTTGTTTGATAATGTCCACTTTTGTTAGTAAAATGAACATCGAATTCGAGGCAAACCTGAACTGCAAACGTTTGCATCGCTTGACAATGAAGGTGACGAAAGGACCGAATCATGGCAATTAACCCACCAATTGATGCCACAACCACCCAAGCATGGAAGGACCTGCAGAAGCACTTCGAAGATCTGCAGCGCGAAGGCATCGATCTGCGTACGTGGTTCAATGAGGATTCACAACGTACCGCAAAGCTTAGTTTCGATGCCGGAGACCTGCACTTTGATCTTTCCAAGAATCTGATCAAGCCTGAAACCCTGCCGTTGCTGGCAAATCTTGCCAAAAGCGTGAACTTGGAAGAGCGTCTCAAGGCAATGTACAGCGGTGTTCATATCAATAACACCGAAGATCGTGCAGTGCTGCACACCGCGCTTCGCCGTCCGGTCGAAGACGAGGGCAAATACATCGTCGATGGTCAGGACACCGTCAAGGACGTTCGTGAAACACTTGACCGCATCTATGCATTCGCCGACAAGGTTCGTTCGGGCGAGTGGAAGGGCGTCAGCGGCAAGAAGATCGAAACGGTTGTCAACATTGGCATTGGCGGTTCCGATCTTGGTCCCAACATGGCGTACCAGGCACTGAAGCCATATGCTGACGCTGGCATTTCAGCCCGATACATCTCCAACATCGACCCTAACGATCTCGCTGAAAAAACCAAGGGTCTCGACCCTGAGACCACGCTCTTCATCATCGTCTCCAAGACGTTCTCAACGCTTGAGACCCTGACCAACGCACGTGAGGCAAAGGCGTGGCTGCTCGAAGAGCTGCAGGCACAGGGCGCCATCGATGGTTCCGAAGAACAGAGCAAGGATGCCATCGAGCGTCACTTCGTTGCAGTATCGACCGCGCTTGACAAGGTTGAAGCCTTTGGCATCGATCCTCGCAATGCCTTCGGGTTCTGGAACTGGGTTGGTGGACGCTATTCTGTGGACTCGGCAGTCGGAACATCCCTGGCCATCGTCTTTGGACCGGCACGATTCGAAGAGTTCCTGCATGGCTTCCATGAAATCGACGAGTACTTCGCCAACACCCCGATTGAGCAGAATGTCGTCGCGCTGCTCGGCCTCATCAACGTCTGGTATGTGAACTTCTTCGGCGCTCATTCACACGCCGTTCTGCCATATGACCAATATCTGAACCGATTCCCTGCATATTTGCAGCAGCTGACGATGGAATCGAACGGCAAGTCCGTGCGCTGGGACGGCACTCCCGTCACCACGCAAACTGGAGAAATCTATTGGGGTGAGCCAGGAACGAACGGTCAGCACGCCTTCTACCAGCTGATTCATCAGGGCACGCGCCTTATTCCTGCCGATTTCATCGCCTTCGCCAATACGCCAAACCCGGTCAAGGATGGCGACCAGGACGTTCACGAGCTCTTCCTCGCGAACTACTTCGCACAGACCAAGGCGCTCGCATTCGGCAAGACCGCTGATGAAGTTCGCGAAGAAGGAACGCCAGAGGCAATCGTTCCAGCACGCGTATTCACCGGAAACCGTCCAACGACGTCAATCCTCGGCGATGCGCTGACACCATTCGCACTTGGCGAGCTGATTGCTCTCTATGAGCACATCACCTTCGTTGAGGGTACGGTGTGGGGTCTGGACTCCTATGATCAGTGGGGTGTCGAGCTTGGCAAGGTTCTCGCGAAGCAGATCACACCAGCCATCTCAAGCGATGACCAGGCTCTCGCGAAGCAGGATCAGTCCACCCAGTCGCTGATCAACTTCTACCGCGCACACCGTCAGTAATTACCGTCAGTAATTATCAGTAGCAGTTGTGGTTTGGCCCATCCTTGCATCAAGTCGTGAGAATGGGCTAACATTCTTGTTTGTTATGCCGGAATTAGGGTTGCCGTATAGACTTCAATTCCAATAGGTCCAGCCATACGAGGCGAATGCCTTGCAACGTGGCGGATTGGCAGGATCCCACAGGCAAACTTGTGGGAAATGATTGGGTTTGACTTACGCGGATCAACGCGTGCAAGCCCCTTATCATGCGCTGATATACGGCAGTGATGGAGGAACAGCATGAATGCTATTCAGGACTTTGAAGCCAAGCAGCTCAAGCCAGAAGAGTCAATTCCGGATTTCCGTTCTGGAGATACCGTTGAAGTCAATGTGAACATCACAGAAGGCAACAACACGCGTATCCAGGCTTTCACCGGCGTGGTGATCGCTCGTTCGGGCACCGGACTGCGTGAGACTTTTGTGGTTCGCAAGGTGAGCTTCGGCGTTGGAATCGAACGCCGCTTCCCACTGCACTCCCCACAGATTGCTTCGGTGAAGCTGCTGCGTAGGGGTCGTGTCCGTCGTGCAAAGCTGTATTACCTGCGCAACCTTCGCGGTAAGGCAGCTCGTATCGTCGAGCGCAAGGATAACAAGCCAGCAGCTTCCGAAACGAAGTAGTCTTGTGAGTTCCCTTGCAGCATAGGACATCAGATGACCCGAAGCCTTTTAGCTCCGGGTCATTTATTATGGACTAGACTGCGATATAGTCGTGAGTTGCGTCAAGACTGCCGCGCTGGATTGCAGCGCGAAGTGTGAGTTCAAGAAGGCATTGAGTCACCTCATAGGGCGCTGTGTCACCTCAAGAAAGCGAAGTAGCAAGCCGTGCACGATTCAGATGACGATGAATATGTGATCGCCGTTGCGGATAGAGGCGTTGACCCGGACGCACAGTTGCGTCGTGGCCGCACAGCTCGCCATAAGGCACCGCCGCAGGGGTCTGACACCGAGTCATTGTTTAGCATGAAAACCATGCTCACGGTGCTTGTGCTCCCTCTGGTAATAGTCTTCGTTGTCCGAGTCTTCTTTCTTGGACTCTATTCCATTCCGTCAGCGTCCATGATGGATACCATTCAGATTGGCGATCGAGTCATCACCTCCAAGATTGCACCGAAGTATCCTGGCCTTGCTCGCGGCGATATCATAGTGTTCAAGGATCCCGCACACTGGCTGAGTGCTGAGAGCTCCTCCACTTCCTTTCAAAACAGCGAATATCTGATTAAACGCCTGATAGGTCTGCCCGGTGATACCGTGGCGTGCAAGGGTTCAGGCTGGCCAGTTACGGTCAATGGCGTGGCGATAGACGAGAAGGATTACATTCGGCCGGGCGTTGATCCCAGTTCCATGGCGTTCAATGTCAAGGTGGCCGCCGGGCATGTCTTCGTGCTCGGTGACAACCGCTCAAATTCCGCCGATTCCCGATATCATACTCAGGATGGTGACCATGGCCTCGTACCTGAATCCGATGTCGTCGGTGTGGGTATTGCTGTCTATTGGCCCATATCGCGATGGTCGGTGTTGAGCAATTACGAGAAGGTATTTGCCTCGGTTCCCCAGGCGAGCTCGGCCACGGAGTGAAGATGCTATGTCGTTGAACGCTTCCACCGTTTCCACTGTTTCCAACGTTTCCGCCACGTCCGCCACCTCGACAGCGCGGACAACGATTCATGCCGCTCCGACCTTGACGATGGAGCAGTCACTCGTTGCAGATGGATTTGACCTGGTCATTGGTCTTGACGAGGTGGGACGCGGCTCACTTGCAGGACCTGTTATGGTAGGCGCTGCCGCTGTGAGAGCCGATTCGATGCATGCTCGTCACGTTCCTAACGGCTTGGCGGATTCCAAGATGCTTACTCCACACCGCAGGGAATCGCTGATAGATCCTTTGCAGAGGTGGTCTGATGCATGGTCGGTAGGGTCAGCAAGCAATGCCGAGATAGACCAGTCGGGCATCTCGCACGCTCTCGGATTGGCTGCTCTCCGTGCGATTTCAGCCGTCGAAGACTCCTGCGACTTGCTGGCATCGCAGTATGGGCTGCAAGGGCAGCATGTGACTCAGACCGTTCAGGAGCAGCGGACAAGGCATGCGGCGCAAGCAGCTGTGGTTGGGGAGCAAGCGCCAACCATGCCTCGCCCAATCACCGTGGCAGCGATTCTCGACGGGCCCTTCGACTACATCACGAAGGCCTTGAACACTTTCGATGCTCCAGAAATCACCATCATTCCAACCGTATTCACCAAGATACGGGCCGATGCGTCGTGTGCAACAGTCGCGGCCGCGTCAGTGCTTGCCAAAGTCAGACGGGATGCCCTGATGACACAGCTATCGCAGACACATCCCGAGTATCAGCCATTTCATTGGGAACACAACAAGGGCTATGGTTCCGCTGCTCATCGGGCGGCGATACGGCAGTACGGACCATCCGATCTGCACAGAATCTCGTGGCATTTGAGCTAGTCGTCTTCTCGAACGTAGTGTGCACCTATGATGATTACGGTACTGAATGCATTGAATCGTCCAGAATTCTTGCAGTGTGTTGGTACATGCAATTGCAGCGCATCGAGTATGCTCAAGGGAATCGAGCCTGATAGGAGAATGCGCATATGAGCAGTGCAAATGGCACACGCCATGGCAGCAAGCGCCCTTCGATATTTGAGGTAGCGCGGTGTGCGGGTGTCTCCCATCAGACCGTGTCGCGTGTAATCAATCATTCTCAGGATGTCTCTGACTCGACTCGCGCCAAGGTTCAGAAGACCATCGATAGATTGGGTTATCGACCCAGCAATTCCGCACGAGCCTTGGCTTCCAGCAGGTCGCGCACCATAGGCTTCATTGCAGGTGGCGTCCAGTTCTATGGACCTGTATCCTCAATGAGCGCCATCGAAAGCGTTGCCAGATCCCATAGTCTTTTCATGTCGGTTGGCATGATTGATGAGTCCAAGGCATCGAAGAAGGACGTAGAGGAACTGTGCGAAATGTTCCTCGAACAAAATGTTGATGCCTTCATATTTCTCGCCCCCACCGATCTGATGTTTGCGGCCGCATGCCAGGCGAGAATCACTCAGCCGAAGGTCATCATCACGTCAACCCATGGTGCCATGAGCATTGAGGAGGGCCTCGCTCATAGCCATGGCACGCAGGATGTCTCATTCCTGGGCATAGACCAGTGGTCTGCAATGCGAGACGTTGCCGCCCTGGTCAGAAGTCTGGATCACAGGACGGCGCTGTATCTCGCCGGACCACGTCAATGGCGCGACGCGCATACGAGGCTGCAGGCATGGCAGACCTTCTGCACGCAGCTGAACATTCATACCGATGTGATTCGGGCTTCAAGCTGGTCTGCTGGCGAAGCCTATGCCCTCATGAACCATTTCTTGGATGAAGTCGGCAGTGGGGGCAGCGCATTGCCCACCGTGGTCGTCACCTCCAATGACAATCAGGCGATAGGATGCTCACGCGCGATGCACGAACATGGCATTCGCGTTCCGCAGGATATGAGCCTGGTAGGTTTCGATGACATGCCGGGAATGGACAATCTCTCTGTGCCTCTGACGACCGTTCACCCTCATTTCGATCAACTCGGCACCTTGGCGATGCGCGAAGTGCTTGCACTGCTCAACGAGGGACCTCACCCGCTGTTTCGAGAAAGTCTGCATGGCGCAGGCCTTGTCCCAGCGACGCTTATGAAAAGGCGGTCCTTGGCTCAAGCCAGAAGCAAGTGAGCCTGGCAGCTCGCCATCCATACGTATGCCGTCCCTGTTTTCAACAAGAGAATCACTTCGTTGAAAGCGATTCGGACACGTTGACCCCCGAGAAACTCAGCATGCATAGAAATCCAGCACGTAAGGCTGATCATTTTGTTGAGAATGCGAGTTTTGCGGCAATGTGGGAGTATACCTGCCTAAAAACCTTGAAAAGGTGACCTCAACAAGCAGAAAATCGAGCTTGATACTTCAGAATTGTCGCAAAACTCGAAACCTTGATCCTTTTTCGAGCGCTGGAGGGCATTGGCAAGCATTCGCACGCTGATGGCAGCACATTCGACCACATGGGAGCATCATGCCACACTTCATGCCGTGGGGTAATTAGAGTCGAAACTGCTTGTCGAGCAAACCGATATTTCCTGGATGCCAAGCTTTGAGCAGAAGGGACCACTGTGAACAGAGATCACAGCTCACCGCAGGCCAGCACGCCGCAAGGCATGACACCAGCCAGCGCGCTCGCCGGGGGAGATGCAATCCCCCACACGGATGTGGACATGCTGCGAATCCATGATGTCATAACGTCACGTGGCGGTCCGACACGAATTTCGAAATCGAGGACCCTGCACCGAAGTTGTCAATGGCAATGGCAATGGCGCTTGCGGCGCTTATGGCGGTTTCGTAACGCCAGACCACTGGGACGGCTCTGTGCCTTGATTGGGGTTGCGGTGGTGGCGGGCATCGTCGCTGGCTTGATGCTGCCGAAATTCAGCGACGATATCAATGACCTCAGTGGTGGCTATCACGTCACGGGATCCGCAGCAATTGCCCTGCAGCTGTTGGAGATGAGCGAGAGCAAAGCAGCCAAAACCGTCAAAGCTCAGTATGATCGCGCCTCATTCGGATTTCGTCAGACCGATTTCGACGGCAATGGATGCGATGCACGAGACGATGTGCTTGCCAGAGACCTCACCTCGCTGAAGTTCGCCCATGCCGGCAGTTGCATCGTTCAATCAGGGATTCTCAATGATCCGTATACGGCCCAGACCATCGATTTCGTAAGAGGTCCGAAGACGAGCGCAGCGGTGCAGATCGACCATGTAGTAGCCCTCGAGAATGCGTGGATTTCGGGGGCATATGCATGGACGAAAGCCGAACGATATCGATTCGGCAACGATCCTTACAATCTTCTTGCCGTCGATGGCAGCTCCAACCAAGAGAAAGGCAGCAGTTCCGCGGCATACTGGCTGCCGAGCAGCAAGACATATCAATGCAGCTATGTATCCAGACAAATCGGGGTAAAAACCAAGTATCGCTTGACGATTGCGCAATCGGAGAAGCAGGCAATGCTTGTCGTGCTCCACAGTTGTCCGCATCAGGAGCTGCCGAAAGAGTAGCTCGTCGGCTCAAGGGTTTACCACGTCATCCTTAGGCGTATGAGACACATACGGAACATGAGAAATCACATGACGTTCCGAAAAATCCTCGATGCTGCGCAGAATCGGAGCTGAATGAAGATCGGGCAGATGCACGATGCGCATCTTGCGCAATGCCACGCGAGCCATGGCGCGTCCGCTGCCAGCCCCATCTCCCTTCACCCCGAGGAAAATCAGCATGCACATCGCCACGCATATCAGCGACGATACGCGCAGAATCCACTCAATGCCGAAGATGCTTGCCGGAACTGCCGTAGCCGTCCCGCCGCCCATCGCTGACTGACGTGCAGCCACAAAACTCTCCATAAGGATGACCAGCACCGGTGCTCCCATGGCTCCTGCGAGCTGCCGAACGGTGTTCGTCACTGCCGAACCTGCAGAAACCTCCTCAGGTTCAAGACAGTTGAGTGCCCATGTCGTTATCGGCATCAGCACGAATCCCATGCCGACCTGCCGGACGAATTGGCAGATGGAAACCCACCAAATCCAGGTATCAAGCCCCACGAGACTCATGCCAATCGTGCCGAGCGTCAGTACCAGACTGCCGCTGATAGCGACAGGCCGAGCGCCGAAACGGTCAAGGAAGCGACCTCCGAGGAACTGTGCGATGGCCATGCCCAGAGCACCAGGAAGCATGATCAGACCACTCATGGTTGCCGAATACCCGCGGTCGGTCTGAATGTACAGCGGCATGATCACCATGATCGAGCTGAATGCAAAGAACGAAAGGGAAGCGGTGATGGTCCCGACGGTGAAGCCACGATTGCGGAACACTGCCAGATTGAGCAATGGCACCGTCAGATGTATTTGACGCAACACGAACCATGCAATGCCTACGATTCCTACGATCATGGGAAGCCACGTCAAGGGACTCTGCATCGAATATGCCTGAATGTTCGTGAAGCCGAACAGCAATCCGCCAAAGCCAACCACCGAAAGGCTCGCCGAAAAGAAATCAGCGTGCGCCCTCTCATCGCGGGAACCGAAATTACGCAGCCAGACCATCGAGACGATCAGACATAGCGCGCCAAGAATCGTAAGTGAAAAGAATATCGACCGCCATCCGTGACTGTCGGTCTGCAATCCTCCCAATGTCGGCCCCAATGCGGGGGCGACGCTCATGGCAATACCAACGGTTCCCATCGCCACGCCGCGCTTGGCCAGCGGATATATGGAAAAGACGGTTATCTGGAGAACCGGCCACATCACGCCTGTTCCCACGGCTTCAAGCGTTCGACCTGCCAGAACGAGAATGAAGGAGGGCGAAAGCCAGCTCAGCAACGAACCAGCGGTGAAGATGGCCATTGATGCAATCACGATCTCTCGAGTCGTGAAGCGTTTGGTGAGGAAAGCTGTCAAAGGAATCATGACGCCCATGACGAGCTGGAAGATGGAAGTCATCCATTGGCCGGTGGTGACTGAAATATGGAATTCACGTACCATGGTCGGCAGTGCGCTGGTCAGCTGCAGCTGAGTGAAGTTGCCCACGAAGGTGATGAAGGTCAGAATCGAAATCGAAATAAGTGCTGGACGAGTCAGTTTTCCGTGTGCAAATGCCTTGCTCCCTGTAACCGTTTCAATTGGACCATGCCACCGTGCGCGCATTAACTCACTTCTCTCGAGTTCCTAGAACATTCAACAATTATTTCGCAAGAGAATTGCACCGCAAAAAACTCCCGCAAAAATGTTAAGTTTACCTGCACGGGCAGATATACGATGTGGCCTGCCTGTCCATGATTGTGGCGTTCCGGCAATATCATGGAAGCGGAATCGTCAATGAATCGTCAAAGAACAGTCAAGGAATCATCGAGACTTCAGGGGAGCAAACACAATGCACATCGGCATGCTGGGATGGCAGATCAGTCTTGCAGCAGCAGTGGCTGTCGTGGCACTGTGCTGCGTAGCCTGGTGGTTCTATAGGCTTGGCGCTTCGCGCACAGCGAAGAAGAATGCCATCGATGACGCACGTCGCGATTCGATTTTCGGAAGAACCGTCGTCACCGCTCAGGCTGAACGTGGGCTTATTCAGATCATGTACGGCGGCGTCATCGTGCTCAGTCCCGAGCGAACAGTGGAATATGCAAGTCCTGCCATCGAGGAATTGAAGCTTGTCGATGGAGGCCGTCTCGTCTCCGAAGAACTGATAGACATGCTCAACCAGACCGCCGCTGACGGCATATTGCGAGAGCGTGAAATCGAATGCGACCGCGAAGGTTATGCCGGTCCCGCTGGAAAGTCGGGAAGCCCTGCACCGATGCAGCCGCAGAGCATCTCCGGGCTGGGAGTGCAGCCGGGAACTGTTCTGCCATCCAAGAAGGTCAATCTGCGGGTTCGTGTGGGCAGGGTCGCCGGTGAAATCTATGCGATCCTGATTCAGGACACCAGTGAGCAGCGAAGTTTCGAGCGCATGCGCCGCGATTTCGTCACCAATGTCTCTCACGAACTGAAAACGCCGGCCGGGGCGATCGCCCTGCTCGCAGAAACGGTTTCGGACGCTTCGGATGACCCCGATGCGGTTCGCTACTTCTCAGGAAGAATTTCGAAGGAATCCGAGCGTCTCACGGGGTTGGTCAGCAGGCTGATCGAATTGCAGAAGGCTGAGGAAACGCTGGATGTCTCTGAAAACAAGCAGACGAATGTTCTGGAAACGGTAGCCGACGCCATACGGGAGAATCTCGTACAGGCTGAATCAAAGCATATTGAGATCATGCTCTCAATGAACGGACAGCGCATTGCCTTCGATGGCGAAAAACCAACAAACGATAACCCAAACCCCTTGCTCATTGTGAACAATACCGATGCATTGAAAACGGCCGTGAAGAATCTGGTGGAGAACGCCGTCAGATATTCCCCGGTGAAAACGCATGTGGCCGTGGGAATCGTTGCCGATGATCAGAATATTCGTATCAAGGTTGTCGATCAGGGAATTGGGATACCGGAACGTTCCCTCAGCCGAGTCTTTGAGCGCTTCTATCGCGTTGACCCGGCGCGCTCGCGGGAAACCGGTGGAACGGGTCTAGGTTTAAGCATCACCAAGCATTGCGTGCAGGAGTGCGGGGGAACCATTGCAGTATGGTCTCGTGAAGGGGAGGGTTCCACCTTCACGATAACGTTGCCTCGGCATTCGAAAGTCAACGATGTGCACGAGACTGATGGTGGCGCTGCCGCAATATAAAGGACATCAATACTATGGTGACACTCAGGGAAGGCATTGCATGACTCGCATACTGATTGTGGAGGATGAGGAATCGTACAGAGAGCCTCTGGTATATCAGCTGAATAGGGAAGGATATGACGTTTCCTCAGCCGCGACAGGCGAGGAAGGCCTTGACATATTCACCAAGGGCGGTGTCGATTTGGTGCTGCTCGACCTGATGCTCCCAGGCTTGGACGGCATAGCCTTGTGCAGGCGGATACGCGAGCAGTCGCGCGTTCCCGTCATCATGTTGACGGCAAAAAGTTCGGAAATCGACAAGGTCGTCGGGCTTGAAATCGGGGCAGATGACTATGTCACCAAGCCTTACTCCTTCCGTGAGCTGCTGGCGAGGATCCGTGCCGTGCTTCGGCGCAACCAGAGCGACCAGGCTCCAGAGCGGGGGAATTCGGTTCATGCAGACATGCCTTTGACCTGCGGTGAGGTTTCCATGCAGGTTGGGGAGCATGCAGTGCAGGTTCGAGGCAGTGACGTGTTCTTTCCGCTCAAGGAATTCGAACTTCTCGAATATCTCTTGCAGAACAAGGGCAGGGTGATGACCCGTCATCAGCTCATCGATCGCATCTGGGGATCGGATTACGTCGGCGATACCAAAACTCTTGACGTGCATGTCAAGCGAGTGCGTTCGAAGATTGAAAACGATCCAGCCCATCCTAAATATCTGACAACGGTTCGAGGGCTCGGCTATAAAATCGACGAACCGAAAGACTAGTTCCTCCGAACGTCGAAAAATCAACACCTGTTCATGCTCCGTTAACCTTATTCGCTTCACGGTGCCGGATTCACCCAATACGCTTGGAGTTGTCATGAACTTCCATGTGCCATGTTCATGATGGGTGTGGTCGGTTCGTTTGAGACCGCCACAATGTATTGAGGAAGGCACCCAGGCGGGCAACCGTCAAGGATGATAGAGGAAAGAATATATGCGTAACAATGCGTTGATCCGTTCCGTCGCTGCAATCTCCGGTTTCGCCATGTTGGCAGCCCTTGCAGCTTGCGGTGACAACACAAATGCAACTTCGTCAAGTTCAGCTTCAACTTCTGCCGCTGCTTCAATCTCTGGTGAATTCGCAGGCGCAGGAGCATCGTCACAGCAGAGTGCCGTTGAAGCATGGATTGCAGGCTTCGCGGACAAGCAGCCTGATGCAAAGATTTCGTATGACCCATCCGGTTCAGGTGCAGGTGTGAGCACCTTCCTCACCGGTTCAACGGTCTGGGCAGGTTCTGATGCCGCAATGACGTCAGACCAGGTTTCCCAGTCAAAGTCAGTATGTGCTTCGGGCACAGCCTTCGATGTACCTGTGTACATTTCTCCAATCGCCATCGTCTACAACCTCAAGTCCGCTGGTCTTAACGGCACCAGCAAGCACTTGAAGCTCGATGGTGAGACCATTGCCAAGATCTTCGATGGCAAGATCACCAAGTGGGATGATTCCGCAATCGCCAAGATGAACCCAGATGTCAAGCTCCCTGATCTGGCAATAACGGTCGTTCACCGTTCAGACAAGTCTGGCACGACCAAGAACTTCCTCAGCTACATCAAGGACACCGCCGGTTCGGCATGGTCATATGAGGTTGGTGAGAATTGGCCAAACAACGTCGGTCAGGGTGCCAAGGGCACGTCCGGCGTCATCACGACAGTCAACCAGGCCGAGGGAACCATCGGCTATGCCGACGCTTCACAGGCTGGCAGCCTGGGCACTGCTGCAGTCAAGGTCGGCAGCGACTATGTTCCTTACTCAGCAGAGGCTGCTGCCAAGGTCGTCGATGCTTCTCCCAAGGATGATACGGCAACTCAGGCCAACCGCGTGGTCATCAAGATTGACCACAACACCACTGAGTCGGGCGCATATCCGGTCGTGCTGGTTTCGTACGACATTGCATGCCCCGCATACAAGACTGCCAAGAACGGTGAATTTGCAAAGCAGTGGCTCACCTATGTCGTCAGCAAGGAAGGTCAGAAGACCGCCGCTGACAGTGCAGGAAGCGCCCCAATGTCAGCATCTCTGCGCGCCGATGTCATGAAGTCGATCAACGCCATCAAGACCAAGTGAACGACTTCCACAGGTTCTGACCGATTCGTGAGTGCTGATATGGCAGGAGACATGTTGAATATGCAATCCGTTTCGTGAGTGGCTTTGTCCCTCGCGAGGCGGATTGCTTGCCGAGAAGGTACGGTTCTTCTGCTGTGTCTGGAAGCATCCCGGTAAGGTTATACAGTGAGACTCAATGCGTGAATCGCATACGACGAAGGAGAAGCCTTGAGTTCGCAGACAACGGTGACACAGAACACTACATCGGGAAAGTCCGGCGACAGAGTGTTCAAAGGTCTGGCTTATGGGGCCGGAATCATGATTCTGGTGGCATTGGCCGCCGTGACGTTATTTCTTTTAGTTCGAGCGATGCCTTTGCTGACCGGCAGTCAGAAGGCCAATGAGGATACCATCGTTTCATTCACAGGTGGGCAGGCGCATAACTTCCTGCAATATGTTGGGCCACTGGTTTTCGGCACGATTCTGATTTCTGCTTTGGCCCTGCTCCTTGCATTTCCCATTGCTGTCGGCATTGCATTGTTCATATCGCACTATGCATCGCGTAGGCTTTCCACGGTGTTGAGCTATGTCGTCGACTTGCTGGCTGCCATTCCATCAGTCATATACGGCTTGTGGGGAGGCATCGTGCTCGTGCCTCATATCACCGGTTTCTGGAGTTTGGTGGCGAAATATCTAGGTTGGTTTCCACTGTTTCGTGGTCCGGCTGCAAACCCATCTCGCACGGTTGCAACGGTTTCCGTGGTGCTTGCAGTCATGATTCTGCCCATTATCACTTCCGTCTCCCGTGACATATTCCTTCAGGCTCCTCGCTTGCAGCAAGAGGCGGCTTTGGCCATGGGTGCCACCAAGTGGGAGATGATTAAGCTTGCGGTATTGCCTTTCGGGCGTTCTGGCCTGATTTCGGCATCCATGCTGGGACTGGGACGCGCACTCGGCGAGACAATGGCTGTGCTGATGATTCTTTCACCTGGAATGTCCTATTCCTTCAAGCTGCTGCAAGCCTCGCAGAATCAGACCATCGCGGCCAACATCGCGGCGCAGTTCCCTGAGGCGAACGATTTGGGAGTCTCCACGCTGATTGCGACTGGACTGGTTCTGTTCCTGATCACATTCCTCGTGAACTTCATAGCTCGTAGAATCACTGAGAAAGCGAGAGTATGATGTCAGATTCACGTTCAACGATTGACTTCGACAAATTCAAGCCGACCAGATCATTCCTTGCGGCTCGTAAGCGCAAGGATTGGATGATGCGAATACTCATCGTCCTTGCCTTCCTGATTGCCTTGATTCCGCTGATCTCCGTGCTGTGGACCACGATTTCTGCTGGTGTGGCACGGCTGAATCTGAACTTCCTGAGCTACAACATGTCAGGAGTGGTCGGTGGGAACGCGACACCCAGCGGTGGTTACGGCGGCATTATTCATGCCATCATCGGCACGCTTCTGGTGACCTTTGGATCGATGGTCATTTCGATTCCTCTCGGACTGATGTGCGCCGTGTATCTGGTCGAATACTCGCATAACGGTGCATTGGCTCGATCAATCGGTCTGCTGGTCGATGTCATGAGTGGCATTCCTTCAATCGTTGCGGGCTTGTTTGCCTACGCTCTGTTCAACACCTTGGTGGGTCCGGGAACAGTGAATGGTTTTGTCGGTTCGGTTGCCCTGTCACTGCTGATGATTCCAACCGTGGTCAAGACTTCCGAGGAAATGCTGAAGATCGTTCCTAACGATCTGCGCGAGGCTGCCTATGCACTGGGCGTTACCAAGCAGAGGACGATTACGAAAATCGTGCTCAGAACCGCTCTTCCAGGCATCGTATCCGGCGTGATTCTCGCCATTGCGCGTGTTATCGGCGAAACTGCGCCCCTGCTGATTGCAGCGGGCTTTATTTCCACGACGAACCTGAATCTTTTCAGCGGCCGCATGACGACCCTGCCCGTGTATGTCTATCAGGAATATTCGCAAGGTCTGGCAACATGCTCGGCTGCGGCAATCAAGGCAATACCGCCATGCCTGCCGCAGATTCGCATGGAGCGGGCATGGGCAGCGGCCTTGGTGCTGATCATCATCGTGCTGCTGCTGAATCTGATTGGTCGTCTGGTAGCCAAGCTGTTTGCAGTAAAGACCGAAAACTAAAATCGAAGACTGTGTCATCACGGATTCCAGCAGGAATCGTGAAGTAAAGGAACGAATATGGGACAACGCATAGATGTTAATCATCTGAACGTCTACTACGGGAAGTTTCTCGCGGTTGAAGATGTGAACATGGCCATAGAGCCAAATAAGGTCACGGCCTTTATCGGCCCTTCGGGTTGTGGCAAGTCAACGGTCTTGCGAACCTTGGATCGCATGCACGAGATCATTCCCGGCGCGTATGTCAAGGGCGAAGTGCTTCTGGAAGGCCAGAATCTGTATGCGCAGGACATCGATCCTGTAACGGTTCGCCGCGATATTGGCATGGTCTTTCAACGTCCAAACCCATTCCCGACCATGTCCATTCGTGACAATGTGCTTGCAGGGGTGCGGCTGAACAATCGACATCTCAAGCAGTCTGATGCTGATGAACTCGTAGAGTGGGCTCTGAGGGGAGCAAATCTCTGGGAGGAAGTCAAGGACCGTCTGGGTAATCCTGGCATTGGCCTTTCCGGTGGACAGCAGCAGCGCCTGTGCATCGCACGCGCAGTCGCCGTGCATCCGCAGGTCCTGCTCATGGATGAGCCGTGCTCGGCCTTGGATCCTATTTCGACGCTTGCCGTCGAGGATTTGATCAACGAGCTGAAAAAGGACTACACCATAGTCATCGTGACGCACAACATGCAACAGGCTGCTCGTGTGTCAGATTACACGGCATTCTTCAATCTTCGGGCAGTGGGGGAGCCGGGTCATCTGGTCGAGATGAACGATACGACCACAATCTTCTCCAATCCTGGCGAAAAGGACACCGAGCGCTACATTTCTGGCCGCTTCGGATGATCCAAGATGTAGTGATTGCGAGTTTTGCGGCAATTCTGAAGTATCAAGGCTAAAAATCGTTGAAATGGTGACGAGAAATAGCCAAAAATCGAGCTTATACTTCAGAATTGCCGCAAAACTCGCATTCTTCATTTTTGGCAGCGCAAAGGCACCCAAATTTTGGTGCTTGTGTTAATTTCTCTTTACAATTTTTGGCGCGAAAGTACCGATGTGTGACTTAACGCACATCCTGTCTGATGAGGCAACAATCGCGGGCTATTGCCGGTGATATGCTCTCCTTGTCCAACACATCTATAACTAGGGAGAAGAGAGTATGGACAAGTTCTTCAAATTGAAGGAGAACGGGACTAGCGTCTCAACAGAAGTGGTTGCAGGTATCACAACCTTCTTCGCAATGGCCTACATCATCGCTGTGAATCCAGAAGTGCTTTCGAAAACGGGAATGCCTTGGGGGGCAGTCTTTCTCGCAACAATAATCGCATCCATCATCGGTACGCTCGTCATGGGCTTGGTTGCAAACGTGCCTTACGCTCTGGCTCCAGGAATGGGTCTGAATGCCTTCTTCACCTTCACCGTCGTGAAGGGTCTTGGCTTCACATGGCAAGAGACCTTGAGCATGGTTTTCGTATGCGGTCTGATTAACATCATCATCACGGCCACCAAGATTCGAAAACTCATCATCAAGTCAATCCCGCCAATGCTCCAGCACGCCATCGGCGGCGGTATCGGTATCTTCATCGCCTACGTCGGTCTGCTCAACGTCGGCATCATCAAATTCAGCCCGGACAAGACGGCACCGGCACTCGCCAATCCTGCACTGACCGTATTCAATTCAGGCACGACCATCCTGTTCCTTATCGGTCTTCTGCTCGCCATCTTCTTCTTGGTATTCAAGTTCAAGGGCCGCCTTTCATTCATCAATAAGGGCGGCTTTGTTATTGCCATCGCACTGACGACCCTCATTGGAATTCCTATGGGCATCACGACGATGAGCGCGGCAACAAATCTTGGTGAGTCCTTCAGCGAGCTTCCGCAGACCTTCCTGGCCATCTTCACCCATGCAGGCTTTGGCTCGCTGTTCTCCGATCCAGCAAAGCTGCCAATCGTCATCATCACCATCTTTGCCTTCTCGCTGTCAGACACCTTCGACACCATCGGCACCTTCGTGGGAACCGGTCGTCGTTCCGGCATCTTCTCGCAGGCTGACGAGGATGCGCTTGAGAACGGCTCTGGCTTCAGCTCAAAGATGGACAAGGCTCTCTTCGCAGATGCTACGGCAACTTCCATGGGCGCGCTCTTCGGCACATCCAACACCACGACCTACGTTGAGTCTGCAGCAGGCATCGCAGCCGGTGGCCGTACAGGTCTGACCTCGGTCGTGGTTTCGATCTGCTTCGCATTGAGTGCCTTCCTTGCTCCTGTCGTTTCCGCGATTCCTTCTGCGGCCACGGCTCCAGTGCTTGTGCTCGTGGGCTGCATGATGATGAGCTCGTTCCGCGAAATCAAGTGGGACGACATCACCGAAGCAATTCCTGCCTTCTTCACTTCGGTGTTCATGGCGTTCGCCTACTCGATCTCCTACGGCATCGCAGCGGGCTTCTTGGTCTACTGCCTCACCATGACCTTCAAGCGCAAGGCCAAGGACGTCAACATCGTCATCTGGGTTGTTGCCCTGCTCTTCGTACTTGATTTCGTACTTCAGGCAGTGCTCTAAGCCTCCATATCGGCAGCTGGTCTCCACAGCGATTCCAGCTGCTTGAGCTATGAACCAATCCGCTTACCGAGTGTGCCCGGTCTTCTTGAGAAATATGAATAATCTCAAGAAGACCGGGCACACTTGTTATTGGTTTTGGTTTTGTCTTGGTTTGGTACATTCCCAGGATTGCGATGTTGACAATTCGATTCTGTGCTCATTCCGCACCGCACTCGAAATAAGCGCTAAACAGGCCTTCTTGCGGCTACCTGGCAGAAGATGTACTTTCCTACTCCCTAGCCGCCTATCGTCGTTGATAAGCAGCTAGAGCAACGATTGATTGATTCTCAATCGCATGGATGCAATACGGTTTAATACCATCCAGTGGATTGCGAATGAGACCAGGCACCGCAAGGGCTGGAATAACGTCCCGCGATGTATCCAAGACCCCAGGTAATCTGCGTTGCAGCGTTGGTGGACCAGTCTGCACCTGCGGATGCCATCTTGCTGCCCGGCAGCGCCTGAGGAATGCCGTAGGCGCCTGAAGGATTAGCTGCAGTCGTGCTCCAGCCAGACTCGCGGTTCCACAGCTGAACGAGGCAGGTGAAGTCGCTTTCGCTCCATCCGTGGGCCAGAACCTGAGAATGTGCAATGCTCTGCGCCGTTCCGACTGGGGTTGTGGACGTTGAGGATACAGGAACCGTTGCAGAGGTGGTGGCAGCAGTCGTAGCCTGAACCGTTCCCGTGCCTATAAGAATGACCTTGTTCACTGGTGCAGTCTTCACATACGATGCGAAGATGTTGCTTGAAGAGTCCTTGCCGCCGACCTTGGTAATCAGGCTGGTGGTCTCCATGATGCCTACCTGGCCTTCGGTTTCTACCTTGGTCGTGCCAGCAGGAAGGCTGTCAGTCTTCTCTTCGATGGTGTTGAAGGGAATCTCGCTCTGTGAGGACTGAATCTCGTTATTTGAACGTGAAATCTGAATGACCGTCGATTCCGTGACCTTGGTGTTCAGGCCTGGCGCAACGGTGTCGTCGGGCTCAAGTGTGATGTCTCCCGCATCGAGCACCGATTTCACGGTGGTGAAGTTGTCGCCAAGAATCAGTTTTGATTTACCGTTGATGACTACCTTGACGTAGGACGTGCCTGTGGAAGATCCCCCTTGACCTTCGTTGATGGCCTTACGTACTGAGTCTCTGGAAACTTCAAGGCCTTGCATCTGCGTTGCGGAATAGGACGTGACCTGAGTCTTTGCCTGCGCTTCTGGTTCGCTATAGAATCCTCGTGACACAATGCCCGCGGTGCCTACCAGAATGAGTGCCGCAGCTCCTGCGAAAAGCCTGGTTCGCTGTCTTTTGGTCAAGACCTTGAACACGGAAATACGTTCTCTTCGGTGGCTTACCATCGTTCTCCTCTATGTTCGACTACAAATTCTTAAGCTGCGCGTTCCGAATATATTCCATCTCGGATCACAATGCCTTCTCGTCCCGCGCCGGGCGGGTGCACCCTTAACGCATACGCGCTGATGCTTACACAATTTCAACATAATAGCGCAGCATGCTTATTTATGCATGTTACAAAGTAAGTTAGTGGACTCCCGACATTGCACTACAAAGGTGCTCGTCCACAGAAAAAGGCACGATATGACCCTCGTGCCTTGTGTGACAACCATCTGCAACAGCAGCATTCCTGCTTCAGTTCTCTTACTTCTCTGGAGCTGAAACGTCAGCCTTCTTTGCCTGGGCGATCAAGTCGTCCAGATCGGAGGCGCGGAGCGCTCCTGCCTGCTTGAAGATGATCTGACCCTTTTTCGTCACCATCAGAGTCGGCACGGCCTGAATGTCAGCTGCAGCCGCGAGCTCCTGGTTGGCATCGATATCGACCTTGCCGAAGGTGATGTCAGTATTGGATTCAGATGCCTTTTCGAAGATGGGCTCGAACGCCTTGCACGGACGGCACCAGGTTGCCCAGAAATCGACAAAGACAAGATCGTTGTCATTAATGGTGTGCTCGAAGTTCTGTGAAGTTACTGTCTGTGTTGCCATCGTAATTGCCTTTCATCTGCGGTGTTGCCTCCGCATGCTTAGTGTCATCACTCTAACAAGTGCGCTGATGTAGCACAATCTAGCTCACCCTCGGCTTATACGCTCTAGGCTCATTGCCATGACCCGACCTTGTCTTGGAAAGGCTTTGGTCATGTGCTGTACAGATAATGGGGCTATGCCAGTTTTACATGATGAGATTCCCGACGATGGCGACTTCGACGCCGATCGCAAGCGCGGTGAATTTGACCACATCACGCCTGAAGACTTTGTCAGCGGGGCCGACAACCCTCCAGGGTGGCTGGGGAGTGCGGACATCGACCGTGCCAGGCATCAGCTGCCGATTGCATATGTAGAGATTGTGCCGGTTCGTACCAACGAGTTCGGGCAGATCGAGCAGGTTGGTTCGCTGCTGCGCATGTGTGAGGATGGAGCGATAGAGCGCACGCTCATCACCGGCAGAGTGCTGTTCCATGAGTCGTTACGTGAGGCAATTGCCAGAAACATTGCCAAGGATCTTGGTGAACTTGCCCTGCCAATGATTCCGGTCAGCCTGCAGCCATTCACCGTTGCAGAATTCTTCCCCACTCCCGGTGTATCGGAATTTTATGACGCACGCCAGCATGCCATTTCGCTGTGCTATGTCATTCCGATTGCAGGGGATTGCAAGCCTCGTGACGAGACTCTGGATGTTGAATGGGTTGCTCCGTCCAACGTGGTGCTTGACCAATTCATCAGCCAGATGCCCAATGGCCATGGAAGAATCGTGCGGCAGGCGCTCGCATGGGCAGGTTCACAATCATGAGATACAACTGAACCATACAGTGGATGGATGTAGACGGGAGTATCACATATGACGATGACGATAGAAAACACCACGTATCGGGATGGTTTCGGCATTCCGCTGGTGCTGATTCATGCGTTCCCCATTGACCATCGCATGTGGGACGAGTGTGCACATGCAATCTGCGACCTTTCTGCTCTTAATGACGTGCCGCCATTCTCAATCTATGCCCCAGAGATGCCCGGAGCCGGAATGAGTGAGATACCGACCGCTGCAGCAAGCGGTCCAGCCGATCCAGATGGAGCATATCCGCAGGCATTGGAGCGCATGACGCAGGGGTATGCGGATCTGTTGAAGTCCTTGGGGCACACCAAGGCCATCTGGGTGGGACTGTCCATGGGCGGATACGTCGCACTCATGATGCAGAAGCTGCATCCTGAAATGGTTGCTGGAATTGCATTGTGCGATACCAAGGCACAAGGCGACACTGACCATAGTCGTGAAAAGAGACTGAACATAGCGCAGCAGTGTGAGAAGACGAACTCTATCGAACCGGTGATGGGCTTTGCACATGCCACGAAGAACGATTCATCGGTTAAGCAGTCGGCGGCATTCATCAGACGGTTCACCGCCTGGTTGAATGAGCAACGCCCGGAAGGTGTGGCATGGCGTGAGCGCATGGCAGCCGGACGACCGGATTTGAGCGATGTGCTGCCACAGATCACCGTTCCTGCTGCAATTGTGTCTGGAGAACTGGATCCTTCAAGCCCGCCGAAGTCCATGAAGGAGTTGCAGCGGGCAATGAGTTCGACCAGTGCAAGCTTTACCACCATTCAAGATTGCGGTCATTTCAGCGCAGTCGAACATCCCGAGCAGGTAGCTCGGGCGCTTCTCGATCTGGTAAGTAGGGTACATGACTGATCACATGTCTACAGACAACAATGAAAATGCACAATCCAGCAATGCATCCATGTTCGCGCCTTTGGCGCTGACTCAGGTTCTGCCATTTCTGCCGCTGGCGCAGGATGATGTCGACTATCAGGTAAACCGCAGGGATGACCCAGGGTTGATTGCCAGTCTGCTTGCAGATGATTCGACGCGTGTCATGCTGGTGCGCTCAGGCAAAGTCGCCATTCCTCAGGGGCAGGGAAAGCTCGTCGACTACGATGTTGCCAAGATTCGATTGACCATGCTGGCCGGAAGCTATGTGCGTGATCTCATACCGGAATCTTCATCGCAGCGCCAGACGAGCAAAGCAAGCAGCACAGGGCTGGATACTACAGGGCTGGATACCACGAGGCTGGATTCGCAATGCATCCCTATCTTCCTTGGTTCGCATGCAGGTCACTCCTATATTGCTCTTGACATTTCACGAAGCGCGATGGCTGCCGAGGTTCCGAACCCCAGGCATGGCAGTGTCGACGATGATTTCTTCGCCGACGCATCATCGAGATCCTCATCTGCTCGACCATCCATTCTCGAACTCGCACAGAGTCGCTGCGACTGGGTGGGATTGCGAGAATTCGCGCCACATGCGTCAAAGCTTGAGGCGGGGCTTGCCACCACAGCAGCAACGCTCTCCATGTGGCACAGAGCCGCGCACTACTGCCCGCATTGCGGTGCCGCCACCACCAGCGTCTTCTCTGGCTGGGCGCAGCGCTGCCAGAATGCGGCGGACGACAATCGAACCATATTCCCTAGGATCGAACCCGCCGTCATCACCGCAATCGTCGATGCACAGGATAGGTTGCTCCTGCAACATAACAGCGCATGGAAATCTGGATTCTATTCGGTCACCGCAGGCTTCGTAGAGGCAGGAGAGAACCTCGAACATGCGGCCCGACGTGAGGCATACGAGGAGACAGGAATAGAAATCTCCGATCTTACCTACACCGGTTCTCAGCCCTGGCCGTTCCCGTCTTCGTTGATGGTGTCGTTCAAGGGGTATGCTCGCGATACGTCAATCCATGTCGATGGTGTCGAAACGCAAAGCGCTCGCTGGGTAAGCAGGGACGAGTTCATTCGAGCACTTACCACCGGAGAAATGCAGGCTCCGGGCAAGGCGACCATCGCGCGATACATGATTGAGGAATGGTATGGAATGCCGTTCTAAACGGTGACATGTATCTTATACATAGCAGATAATTTAGCCGAAATGTGAAATTCGCAACATAAGGCATGCCAACTGCAATAATTGGGTTATATGGTGGCTTGTAACTCATTTTGCTAGTAGAATCAGCACGGCAAACGCAGCGAGTCCACGGCCACGAAAGTTGGAAGGCCACCGGTCAACCATCGAATGGGAATTGACGAGTACGAGACAAGCCGTCAACCAGATGAGATGAGCTGTGTGAGAGACATAGAAAGGCCCAGTATGTCAGATAACTGGTATGTTGACTCAGGTATTCCAGAACCACCTGTGCCACACGGGAATTCACGTAATGCTGCAAATGCCAAGTCCCATGCCAGCGATGATGTGCAGAGCACCATGCAGTTCTCGCCACTGCCTCCAGCAGCGCAGTTCACAGGGCCGTCCACAGCGCAGCCTGCTTCGGACGTGAATCTTTCACAGTTTGAGGATCGGTCAGACGAGGGTGCGGCCACATCTCACGGGCATGTGGGATTGATCGTTACCTTGGTACTGCTTTTCCTGCTGATAGCGGCAGCCGTTGGTGGATTCTTCGCGGCGCAATCCTATTTTTCGGATAAGGCGGCACCTGGTGTCATGTTCGGCAGTCGTAGTGTTGCCGGGCAGAATGCAGCTCAGCTGACCCAGACGGTTACGTCGGCCGTTTCCGATTCACGCGTTGAGGTTGCCGATAATACAGAGCACGATACAAAGGTAAGCCTGAAGGATTTGGGCGTGATGGTCAATGTCAAGGCGACCGTCAACAAGCTCTTGCAGGCAAAATCCTCTGCCGGAGCGTTGAGAATCAATCCATTCCAGCGACAGCAGGTTGCGCTCGTCTCTTCGACTGACGAGTCTGCCATGAGTGACTACCTCACCACCACATTCGTCCCACAGAATGAACGAGCCAAGGCTTCAACGGTCGCGTACGACAAGGAAACCAAGCAGTTCGTGGTCACCGTTGGCAGACAGGGCAAGGCCCCACAGCTTGCTACGGTAAAATCTGCGGTCGCACAGATCGTCAACAATCCTGGCTCGACTACTTCGGCTGCAATCACCTATGGCTCGGTGTCAATGCCAATCAGCGAGGATGCCGCTCGGCAGACTGCCGACACTGCCAACAAGCAAATCGACCAAAGCGTTGAAATCAACAACGGCGAGGGCAAGAGCTTCACCATTCCTGCCGATGTGCTCGCAACATGGATCAAGCCAACGAGCAACCTCGACAAAGGAACCGTGACGCTGCAATACGATCAGGATGCGATAAGCGCCTATCTACAGTCTGAACTTCCGAAGCAGCTCAATCAGGATCCTGTAACGCAGGAAGACATTACCAACGCGCAGGGCACCGTTTTGACAGTTACCACCAAGGGCGTCAACGGCGTCACCATCAACAACACCGATACCACGGCGCAGAAGGTGCTCGACAGCCTGACAAACGGTTCCACCCAAGCCATCACCGCCGAGACTTCAGTGGAGAAGTTCACAACCAATTCGCATGTCGCCGACTACACCAAGCCCAATGGTGACATGTGGATTGAAGTTGATCGCGCGAAGCAGATAGCAACGGTCTATAAGGGATCTACGCTGGTCAAAACCTTCAACGTTTGCACCGGCAAGGATGACACCCAGACTGACAGCGGCACCTACTACGTCAATATCAAGTACCAGACGCAGGATATGCGTGGCGCAGACTACTTCTCGCCCGGCGTCAAATGGATCAGCTACTTCAACGGTGGTGAAGGATTCCACTCTGCTCCTTGGAATCCGGTGGGCATCGCAACAGGTAATCCTGTGGCCTATGGCTCCCACGGCTGCGTCAATATGACGGCGGACGACGCCCAATGGGTCTTTGAGAATGCGGGAGTCGGCACGATGGTCAAGGTCATCGGAGCGCAGCCAACAGGAGCTGTTCGCTAGATTCGATAACCGTTTCAGCGGCTTAGCGAGGACTCACAGTGGTTGCACAGATCAGCAATGTGAAAGGTAGGAATAGTCGTGAGTGAAGAACAGAATGCACAGAATACGCAGAATCTTGATGTTCCTGAACATCTTCAATATTCACAGGACCATGTCTGGATTGACACTTCAACATCCCCGGCGGTTGTTGGCGTAACCGAATATGCACAGGATCAGCTTGGCGATTTGGTGTTCGTTGATCTTCCAGAAACCGGTGGACACGTTGAGGCAGGCGATGAGGTCCTTGAACTTGAATCCTCGAAGGCTGTCGAACCGCTTGTCAGCCCGGTTTCCGGCACGATCAAGTATGTAAACCGAGAGGCATCTGACGATCCCAGCGTCATCAACAATGATCCCTATGGCGAGGGATGGTTGCTTAAGATTGAACTCGATGACGACGAGCCTGATTTATTGAGCGCCGAGGACTACGCAAAAATCATCGCGGCATAACGCTCATCAGGGTGTAGCGACGACTCAGACTCGTTGCCTTGTGGGATCTGCATCACACAACTGTGTTTGAGAACAATCAAATTCAGTGAAATGTGTGGAGATTGTGTATGGTAGGGAGTATGGATACGCCCGACTTACCACCAATACGTGCGAGAAAGACTGCGAGTAGCTTTGACACGGTTTCTCCCCGCATGCGGATTGAACGTCAGCCGTTGCTGATTCAGATCGGCAGAAGGGTTCTGATCCATTCCTTCAACCTGTGGACACGTTTCTCCACGGCGGTCACGCGACAGCTTGATTGGTTCCCGCGCGTCGAGCCATATGTCGGCTATGGCACGGATTCCTACTCAAGGCTGATCTGCAGGACCATGCTCGCGCCTCAGCGCGGAAAATCCGGGGCTGCGGTTCGTGGCATCCGTACGTTGTTCACAGTCCCAGCACCCCATACGCGAGTCAAGATAAGCATCGACGGCAACCCTTTGCGCACGGTCCAGATCGGCGAATCCGAGCTTCACGACAGACCCGATTCCTCGAAGGAGCTCAGCAGCAAATACGCGTGGTCGGATACGCGTGGCTATCTGGATCTGCTCGCTCAGCATCACCTCACACCTGGAGTCCATAGCGTCTCATACAAGATTCGCGGACGGGCCCCGGTGTGCTCCGCGTTGTATACCATTCCCAGGGCAGCGGGAATCGGCGTTGTCTCGGATGTCGACGACACGATCATGGTCACCCAGGTGCCCACCATATGGAAGGCAGCGTATAACATGCTGCTTCTCAATCCAAGAAAGAGAATGTCGGTGCCCGGCATGAGCGTTCTCTATTCGAAGATTTCGGACATTTTCCCCGACGCTCCCTTCTTCTATCTCTCAACCTCACCATGGAACGTCGAAAGCTCCATCCGGCATTTCATCTCCTATCACGGCTTCCCATCTGGACCTCTGCTCCTACGCGACTTGGATCCTCGGCCAAAGAGCTTCATCCCTTCGGGAGTGCAGCATAAACTTGAGTTCATCGGCCAGCTCATGGCGGATTTTCCAGAAATGCGCTTCGTTCTCATTGGCGATGACGGACAGAAGGATCCAACCACATACGCAACCATTGCGAAACGGTATCCCGGCAGGATCATAGCCATTGGAATGCGTCAGCTCAGTCCCAAGGAGTCAGCTCTGCCTTCCCTGACCGGAATGACGACCACCCAGCCCATGCCGGAGACCGACATCCCCGTTTTCTACGGAACCACAGGTTCAAATCTGATGAAAACGCTGATTCCGTACCTCGCGCAGTCCCAAATGAGCGACAAACAATCGTGATTGCGAGTTTTGCGGCAATTCCAGAGTATAAAGCTGCGAAAACGGCAAAATCTGGTCGCCGTCACAGCGTTTTCAGGCTTGTCTACACGGCAATCGCCGCAAAACTCGCAATCACGATTTATAATCAACGCCTATGAGTGAATTTTCGAGACCAACAGCGCCAAAATCGCCTTCAACTCGCACCGCTGGAGGAAACAGCGTCATTGACAATTACTCGTGGATGAAAGATAAGGAAGCTGCAGAAACACAGGCTTTCGTGGCTGCAGAGAATGAATACTGCCAGCACGTGATGAAGCCTCTCGAATCGACGCGCAAGGAACTGTTCAACGAGTTGAAGTCTCGCATTCAGGAGACGGACATGTCCGTTCCACTGCGTTCGCACGGATACTGGTATTTTGCGCGAACCAGAGAAGGTCAGCAATACGCCGTCCAATGCAGAATTCCCGTTGCCAACGATGATGACTGGGATGTTCCTACCATCGACGAACAGGGTGAACCGGGTTCTCTTCCGGGTGAAGCCATAGTGTTCGACAGCAATGAAGAATCCCAAGGCCATGACTTCTTCCGAATCGGTGGCATGAGCATGAGTAACGACGGACGCTGGCTGCTCTACGGAGTCGATACCACCGGAAACGAACGTTACGACCTGTTCATACGCGATCTGAAAACCGGCGAAAACCTTGACGAAACGATTTCACAAGTCGCTGCAGGAGGACTGATAACACCGGATGGCGCATGGGTGTTCTATGTAACGGTAGACGATGCCTGGCGCCCGGATTCAGTGTGGCGGCACAAGGTAGGAACTCCTGTCAGCGACGATCAATGCGTCTGGCATGAAGCCGACGAACGCTTCTGGGTTGGCGTCGGTCTCAGTTTCGACGAGCGCCACATCATCATTGGAAGCAGCTCCAAAACAACAAGCGAGGTGCTGCTCCTCTCCGTTGACAACCCTGAGGGAGATTTCATTCCCTTCATCCCCAGGCACGAGGGCATCGAGTACGATGTCAGCTTCTCACGCTTTGAACACGCAGCCGATGACGGCTCTGACATTCCGGTTGCAGTGGTCTGCCACAATGTGTCGAACCCGAATTTTCAAATCAATATCATCGACATGCGCAGCCACAAGCCGCCATACCAGCTCGATGAAGGCGTGTGCATAGCGGCAGGAAGCACATACGGTTGCGAGCAGGGCGGAGAGTTTGCCAGCCAGCCCATCGATACGCCAGACTGGAATCCCGCAAACCCGCAGATTCTCCAAGGCGCTCGCGGCTTGAATATCGAAAGCCTCGACATCCATCAGCAATTCATTACCTTGGGTTACCGGGCCAATGGGCTGACCCATCTGGCGGCAATTACCAAACGTCAGGCAATTGAGGATTACACAGCGGGAAATCCTTGGCATTTCAAGGAGATTGAACCAGCTCCGATCGGCACCACAGCGGCGAATGCCAAAGGGCTGTTCTCGATTGGTACAGCGGGCAATCCTTCGTATGAAGCGCCTCGTCTGCGATATTCATTCTCGAGCTTCACCTATCCGGCCGAACTGCACGAAATTGATCCGGCCACAGGCTCTGACACGCTCCTGAAACAGGCGAAAGTACTGGGCGATTTTCATCCTGACGACTATGCAGAATGCCAGATTTGGGTGAAGACTCGCGATGCCACGAACGTTCCTGTGTCCCTGCTCTGGAAGAAGGGCAAGGTTCCCGCCTTGGATGCGCGCGGATATCAGGGCATGACTGACGTGCAGCTCACCGAAATCGACACAAGCTCAGACAGGCTCGATTCCCAAGGTGCAGCAGGTCGCGCGCCTATGTTCATCACGGGGTACGGTGCCTATGAAATCAGTTCCGATCCAGGGTTCTCGGTTTCGCGCCTGAGTCTGCTGGATCGCGGAGTGCTCTATGCTCTGCCTCACGTTCGCGGAGGCGGCGAAATGGGTCGTGCATGGTATGAGCAGGGGAGAAGACTCAACAAGAAGCATACCTTTGAGGATTTCATCGATGCCACAGCCGCATTGCAACGAGCAGGATTCGCCGATCCGCAGCACACCGTTGCCAATGGAGGTTCGGCAGGAGGGCTGCTGATGGGCGCGATTGCGAATATGGCTCCGCAGCTCTACGCAGGAATCGAGGCGGATGTTCCATTCGTCGATGCGCTGACCTCCATCCTTGATCCAAGCCTGCCACTGACAGTGACCGAATGGGATGAATGGGGCGATCCACTGCACGATCCGAAGGCATACGCATATATGAGGTCATATTCGCCATATGAGAACGTGCTCAGCGCTGCGGAACGTAGGCAACGTTTCGGGACTGAACATTTCCCGAACATCCTCATCACGACCTCGATGAACGATACTCGCGTGCTGTACGTAGAGCCACTGAAGTGGGCTGCGCGACTGAGCGAGAAGGAAGTGGGCGCCAAAGTCTGCGCAAAGATTGAAGTCGAAGCGGGACATGGCGGAACGACCGGGCGATACAAGCAGTGGGAGGAGCTCTGCTTTGAAGTTGCATGGTGCCTCTCCATGATGGGATGTGCGCCCAGCATCGACATGTGAGCTCCGCTGAAACGGCCATGAGCGCTGCGGTCCAGCGGTGGGCGGCCGGGGTTCGACGGTTCGACTGGCTCAACTTGCCCAACCAGCCTGATGTGCTCAACCAGCCCGACGCGCTCAACAAGTAAGCGCGTTCGAATCAAATCCAAATATTGATAACATTCTGTCCAATTGTCGGACGCAGACGATGGCCCTTATCCATTGTTGCCTATTGTCATGAGACATGACTCAAAGCGAGAAGACTCAAAGAACAGAACAATCGCCAACCAGCGCGTACAACATCGCCGTCATTCCAGGTGATGGCATCGGCAAGGAGATCATGCCCCACGTCCAGGCGGTTCTCGAAAAGGCGACCCAAGGCCTCGTGCACTTCAATTATGAGACCTTTGATCTGGGTGCCGAACGATATCTTCGCGATGGGTCCACGCTGCCGGATGACGAGCTGGAACGTATCAAGACCAAGGATGCCATTCTTCTTGGAGCGGTCGGCGATCCCCGCATCAAGGCAGGCATCATCGAGCGCGGTCTGTTGCTGAAACTTCGTTTTGCGCTCGATCAATACATCAACCTTCGCCCATCGAAGCTCTATGACGGGGTGAAGTCGCCGCTTGCCAATCCAGGGAACATCGATTTCGTCGTCGTTCGCGAAGGAACGGAAGGACTCTACGTCGGTGCCGGCGGCGCCATTCGTCGAGGAACTCCCCATGAAGTCGCAACCGAAGTGTCCATTAATACTGCATTCGGCGTCGAACGTGTGGTTCGCTATGCATTTGCGCTGGCGATGAAGCGTCGCAAGCATGTGACGCTGGTGCACAAGAAAAACGTGCTCACGAATGCCGGTGACATGTGGCAGCGCATCGTCGATGCCGTAGCGAAGGAGTTCCCCGAGGTTACGACCGACTATCAGCATGTTGATGCGGCGACCATATTCATCGTCACTGATCCGAGCCGCTTCGACGTGATCTTGACAGACAATCTCTTTGGCGACATCCTCACCGACGAGGCAGGTGCAGTAGTCGGAGGAGTCGGCTACTCAGCCTCAGCCAATATCAATGCTTCGAACGAATATCCTTCCATGTTCGAGCCCATACACGGATCGGCCCCTGACATTGCTGGCAAAGGCATCGCCAACCCAACCGCCGCGATACTCTCGACAGCTCTGATGCTGCGACACCTCGGCATCGATGCCCCTGCTGACCGGATCGAAGTCGCGGTCGAGGCCGATATCAAGGAATCCGCCACCGCACAACGTTTCACGGCTGAAGTAGGAGCCGATATTCTCGCAAGATTGTGACGTGATATCGAGTTTTGTTGCCTTTTTCAGATAGCTACCGCGTTTTTCGCATCATACCGGTCCGAAAACTCAGTGAATTCGGCATATATACTTCAAAAAGGCAACAAAACTCGAAATGCTGTTGCAGAAGGTGCGTTTCTCGTTCACTAGGATGAATGGTCACGGGCGTGTCGTCTGATAATCAGACGACACGCCCGGTTTATGTCAGGGGTACCTTGTGCTTTAATAGAGCAGTTGCCTGTTTTGGGCTCGCACTTTGTAATTAAAAAAGCGAGCGTGGCACAACGGTTGCGAAAGCGGTCGTTGCATGGTCACGCATTGATGTGGTTTGGCTCACTGAGCTTGTCTTGGTTTGCCTGCCTTCGATGCCCGTAGATAGGTTGTTAATCAGAATCAATCGCAAGAAAGGGCGGAAGGCAATGGCGGGACAGAAAATCCGCATCAGGCTTAAGTCCTATGACCATGAGGTCATCGACCAGTCGGCGAAGAAAATTGTCGAGACAGTGACGAATGCGGGTGCAACAGTTGTTGGCCCAGTTCCTCTGCCGACAGAGAAGAACGTATTCTGTGTCATCCGTTCTCCTCATAAATACAAGGATTCTCGCGAGCACTTTGAGATGCGCACACACAAGCGTCTCATCGATATCGTCGATCCCACACCTAAGGCTGTGGATTCATTGATGCATATCGACCTGCCCGCAGATGTCAATATCGAGATCAAGCTCTAGGGGGGAGGGAACCGTTATGACTGCACAGCAAGCACATCGCACTGCGCTACTTGGCAAGAAGCTAGGTATGTCGCAAGTCTGGGACGGAAACGGCTTCTTCGTTCCAGTGACTCTGGTGGACGTTTCCACCAACGTAGTTACCGCTGTCAAAACCGAAGCAACTGACGGCTATCACGCCGTTCAGATCGGTTATGGACAGATTGACCCACTCAAGGTGACCAAGCCACTCGCTGGTCATTTTGCCAAGGCTGGAGTCACTCCTCGTCGCCACCTCGTTGAGGTTCGCACCGAGGATGCCGACAATTACAAGCCAGGTCAAGAGCTGACCGTGGAACTGCTTCCGGAAGGCGCTCAGGTTGATGTCACAGGCACCAGCAAGGGCAAGGGCTTCGCAGGAACAATCAAGCGCTGGGGCTTCAAGTCCTATCGTCGTACCCACGGTTCACACAAAAACGAACGTCGCCCAGGTTCAGTTGGCGCATGCGCCACACCAGGCCGCATTCTCAAGGGCAAGCACATGGCTGGCCGTATGGGCAATGAAACTGCAACTACTTTGAATCTCACTGTCGTTTCTGCAGATTCAGCCAATGGAATCATCGCCGTCAAGGGCGCTGTTCCAGGGCCAAAGGGCAGCATCGTTCTCGTTCGTTCCGCAGTGAAGGGAGCCTGAAACCATGGCTAACATTTCTCTGAACGTCACCGATGCTTCGGGCAAGTCCACTGCAACCGTGGAAGCTCCTGAGGATCTGTTCGGAATTTCATCTGAAGATATCCAAGACCACATTCCGTTGGTGCACCAGGTAGTTGTGGCTCAGCTCGCAGCTGCTCGTCAGGGCACTCACGCCGTGAAGACTCGCTCCACCGTTTCCGGTGGAGGTCGCAAGCCATGGAAGCAGAAGGGAACCGGTCGCGCTCGTCAGGGTTCGATTCGTTCTCCACAATGGGCCGGTGGCGCAATCGTCCACGGACCAGTGCCTCGTGACTATTCACAGCGCACACCTAAGAAAATGAAGGCTGCGGCACTTCGCTACATGCTTTCTGACCGCGCAAATGCAGGTCGCGTGCACGTTGTTGATTTCGGTATCTCCGATACCCCATCGACGAAGACTGCGAGTGCAGTGCTGCTTCAGGTTGCCGAACAGCGTTTCGCAACCGTGGTTCTGGCACGTGAGAATGTCAACGAATGGCTTTCCGTAAGGAACCTGCCAACCGTGCATGTTCTCTTCGCAGATCAGCTCAACACATACGACGTGGTCACCGCTCAGGATCTCGTTTTCAGCAAGGATGGCTTCGATGCCTTCATCGCTGCGAAAACCGGTTCAGCGACCGCTGTCGCCAAGGAGGCCTGATTCTCATGTCAGCAATTCATAAGCCACTGCATGATGTCATCATTAAGCCAGTTGTTTCCGAGAAGAGCTATGCGAATTCAGATCGCGGCCAATACACATTCGTGGTTGCCCCGAATTCCAACAAGGTTCAGATCAAGCAGGCAATTGAGCAGATCTTCAATGTCAAGGTAACGAACGTCAACACCTTCAACCGTCGCGGCAAGACGCAGCGCACTCGTACCGGCCTTGGCCAGCGTGCGAACCAGAAGCGCGCCATCGTGAGCGTTGCTGAAGGTCAGACGATCGATATCTTCGGCAACTGAAGGCTAGCCGACAAAAGTTAGGAAGAACTACATTATGGCTATCCGCACATATAAGCCGACTACTGCGGGCCGTCGCAATGCGTCAGTTTCGGATTTCTCCGAAATCACGCGCTCGACGCCTGAGAAGTCGCTTCTGCGCAAACTAAGCAAGACTGGCGGTCGTAACTCATACGGCCGTATCACAAGCCGTCATCGTGGTGGCGGTCACAAGCGCCAGTATCGTCTCATCGATTTCAAGCGTTGGGACAAGGATGGCGTGCCAGCAACCGTTGCGCATATCGAATACGATCCGAATCGTTCGGCTCGCATTGCGCTGCTGCATTTCGCTGATGGTGAGAAGCGCTACATCGTAGCACCTGAAGGCATTAGCCAGGGTGATCGCATCGAGACCGGTGCACAGGCTGATATCAAGCCTGGCAACAACCTGCCTCTGCGCAATATCCCAACCGGTACCGTTGTTCACGCAATCGAGCTTCGTCCACTCGGTGGAGCGAAGATTGCCCGTTCAGCAGGTGCTGCCGTTCAGCTGGTCGCCAAGGATGGTGCTTTCGCTCAGTTGCGCATGCCATCTGGAGAAATCAGAAACGTGGATGCACGTTGCCGCGCAACGATCGGTGAGGTCGGTAACTCCGATCATGCCAATCTTGAGTTGGGTAAGGCCGGACGTGCACGCTGGGTAGGCAAGCGTCCTATCACACGTGGTGAATCAATGAATCCTGTAGACCATCCACATGGTGGTCGTACGCGCGGTGGCAAGCCGCCGGTTTCGCCTTGGGGCAAGGGTGAGGTTCGTACACGTCATCCTAAGAAGGCTTCGAACAAGATGATTGTTCGTCGTCGCACCAGTGGCAAGAACCGCAAGTAAGGGAGTGTCGAAAAGATGACTCGAAGCATCAAGAAGGGCCCATTCGTCGACGCCCACTTGCAGAAGAAAGTCGACGAGCAGAACGACAAGGGTACGAAGAACGTTATCAAGACATGGTCACGCAGGTCGATGATCACTCCTGATTTCATCGGACACACTTTCGCTGTTCACGATGGTCGTAAGCATGTTCCGGTGTTCGTCACCGAGGCTATGGTCGGTCACAAGCTCGGTGAGTTTGCACCAACCCGCACCTTCAAGGGGCATGTGAAGGACGATAAGAAAGTACGCCGCTGAGGCGAGGAAGAGTAGAGACACATGGAAGCTAAAGCAATCGCTCGTCACGTACGCGTGACGCCGCGCAAAGCTCGCCGCATGGTCAACCTCATCCGAGGCAAGCAGGCGACAGAGGCTGTGACCATTCTCAAATTCGCTCCACAGGATGCGGCGGTTCCCGTTCGCAAGGCTCTGGAGAGTGCAATTGCGAATGCCCGCGTCAAGGCTGACAAGGCCAACGAGGCATTCCACGAGAACAATCTCGTGATCACTGAGACTTATGTTGATGAGGGCGTTACATTGAAGCGTTTCCGTGCTCGTGCACAGGGCCGCGCAGCGCGCATCAACAAGAGGACCAGTCACATCACCGTGGTAGTGGCCGACAAGGAAGGAGCCCGATAATGGGACAGAAGATTAACCCGTTCGGGTATCGACTCGGCATTACCGAGGATCATCGCAGCAAGTGGTTCTCGGACTCCAACAAGTCCGGCGAACGCTACCGTGATTTCGTTCTCGAAGATGACAAGATCCGCAAGGTCATGAACAAGGATCTCGAGCGCGCAGGCGTGTCCCGCGTGATCATCGAGCGCACCCGTGACCGCGTTCGCGTTGACATCCACACTGCACGTCCAGGTATCGTCATTGGACGTCGTGGTGCGGAAGCAGAGCGCGTTCGTGCAAAGATCGAGAAGCTGACCGGCAAACAGGTTCAGCTCAATATCTTCGAAGTCAAGAATGCAACATTGGATGCTCAGCTTGTAGCTCAGGGCATTGCGGAGCAGCTCACCAACCGTGTGACCTTCCGCCGTGCAATGCGCAAGGCTCAGCAGGACGCCATGCGTGCAGGAGCCAAGGGTATTCGAATCAAGCTTTCCGGCCGTCTCGGCGGAGCTGAAATGAGCCGTTCAGAGTTCTATCGCGAAGGCCGCGTGCCTCTGCAGACTCTGCGTGCGCTCATCGATTACGGATTCTTTGAAGCTCGTACCACCTATGGCCGCATCGGTGTCAAGGTTTGGATTTACAAGGGTGACATGACCGAGCGCGAGTTCGAAGAGCAGCAGGCTCAGCAGGGTGGCCGTCAAGGCCGTCGTGGTGACCGTCGCCCACGTAGAGGCTCTCGTCAGTCAGAAGGCCGCGGTCAGCAGGCTCAGCAGAACGCCGCTCCGCAAGCTGCTCAGGCTCAGCCTGCAGCAGCTGCCGCACCTGCGACAACAGAAGCAAAGGAGTGAGCTGATGCTTATCCCAAAGAGAACAAAGTATCGCAAGCAGCAACGCCCGACTCGTCGGGGAATGTCTAAGGGTGGAAACGAAATCGCTTTCGGCGATTACGGAATCCAGGCTCTTGCTCCTGCTTATGTCACCAACCGTCAGATTGAGGCGTCGCGTATCGCCATGACCCGTTACATCAAGCGTGGCGGTCGTGTGTGGATCACGATCTTCCCTGATCGTCCACTCACCAAGCACGCGCTGGGAGCTCGAATGGGTTCCGGTAAGGGTGTGCCTGAGTTCTGGATCGCTAACGTTCACCCAGGTCGCGTCATGTTCGAGATCGGTGGCGTTACCGAGGATGTCGCTCGCGAGGCTCTGCGCCGTGCAATCGACAAATTACCAATGAAATGCAGAATTATCGCTCGTGAAGGCGGTGACATCTGATGTCAGTCGGAACAGCTGAATATACAATCAAGACCCTCGGCGAGAAGACCAACGCGGAAATCGAAGGCTTCCTCAAGAAGTCCAAGGAAGAGCTCTTCAACCTGCGCTTCCAAGCCGCAACCGGTCAGCTCGACAACCAGACTAGGATCAAGGCAGTCAAGCATGATATCGCAAGAATGTACACCATTCTTCGCGAACGCGAACTTGGCATCAGCCCTATCCCTGCTGAGGGTGACAACACCGCTAGTGAAGCTGAGGAGAAGTAAGCATGGCTGAAAAGCAAGAGCGTAACTTCCGCAAGGTTCGTCGTGGATACGTCGTGTCTGAAACTATGGACAAGACCATCACCGTCGAGCTCGAGCAGCGTTCGACCCACCCGCTGTATGGCAAGGTCGTGCGTTCCACTCGTAAGGTCAAGGTTCATGACGAGAAGAATGATGCTCACTTGGGTGATCTCGTGAGTATCATGGAAACTCGTCCACTGAGCAAGACCAAGCGTTGGCGTCTCGAATCAATCGTCGAGCGCGCTAAGTAAACAAGTTCGGCAAGGCTCCGTGCACACCGCCTCATCGCAAGTGGTGTGCAGGGAGAACCAGCTCGGCTAAGGAGAATCAATGATTCAGCAGGAATCGCGGCTTCATGTCGCCGACAACACGGGTGCCAAGGAGATCTTGGCCATCCGAGTGCTCGGTGGATCGAAGCGACGCTATGCCGGCATCGGCGATGTTATCGTCGCCTCCGTCAAGGATGCCATTCCCGGAGGGTCGGTCAAGAAGGGCGAAGTGGTCAAGGCCGTTATCGTCCGTACAGTAAAGGAACACCGTCGTCCAGACGGCTCCTACATTAAATTCGATGAGAATGCAGCTGTTATCCTCGGTTCAGGTCGTGAACCTCGTGGTACGCGTATTTTCGGGCCGGTCGGTCGTGAGCTCCGTGATAGGCGCTTCATGAAGATCGTGTCTCTCGCACCGGAGGTGATCTGAGATGGTAGCGAAGATCAAAACAGGCGACCAAGTCAAGGTTATTCGTGGCAAGGATCGCGGCAAAGAGGGCAAGGTAACCAGTATTCTCAGCAATGATCGTCTCATTGTCGAGGGTGTGCAGATTGTCAAGAAGCATGTTCGTGCAACCCAGCAGGGTCAGCAGTCAGGCATCGTTTCGGTTGAAGCCCCAATTCATCGTTCAAACGTCATGATCGTCGATCCAGAGACCAAGGCACCTACCCGCGTAGGCATCAAGGTCTCGCAAGAGGCACGTGACGGTAAAGTCAAGACTTTGCGCACACGCGTTGCAAAGAAGTCAGGAAAGGAGCTGGCATGAGCGAAACAACATCAACTGCTGTCGAAGCACCTGCAGTTCCACGTCTCAAGAAGCAATACAACGAGGCCATCGTTCCTGAGCTCGAGAAGGAATTCAAGTATTCCAACCCGATGCGCGTTGCACGTCTTGAGAAGATCGTCGTCTCCATGGGGGTCGGAGCCGCAGCACGTGACTCGAAGCTCATCGAAGGCGCAATCGAGGATCTCACCGCAATCACCGGTCAGAAGCCAAAGGTCACCAAGGCCAAGAAGTCTGTCGCACAGTTCCATCTGCGTGAAGGTCAGGCCATCGGTGCATACGTGACGCTTCGCGGCGACCGCATGTGGGAGTTCCTTGATCGTCTGCTCACCCTTGCTCTGCCAAGAATCCGCGATTTCCGTGGTATCAGCAGCAAGCAATTCGATGGCAACGGCAATTATAACTTTGGTCTCACAGAACAGTCGATGTTCCATGAGATTGATCCAGACGAGATTGATCACCAGCGTGGTATGGACATCACCGTTGTCACCACCACGAAGGTAGACGCGGAAGCTCGCGTGCTCCTGAAGCACCTCGGCTTCCCCTTCAAGGAGAACTGATATGGCAAAAACCGCTCTTAAGAACAAAGCGGCCGCAAAGCCCAAGTTCAAGGTGCGTGACTATACACGTTGCCAGGTTTGCGGTCGTCCCCACTCCGTCTATCGCAAATTCGGCCTGTGCCGCATCTGCCTTCGCGAGAAGGCCCACCGTGGTGAACTGCCCGGAGTTACGAAGTCCAGTTGGTAAACATCGACGCTGAAGGTCCGCGGCTCACCGGAATCAATTCTGGTGGGCGGCGGAAACCACGGCGAGGAAGGGCATAAGCCCACATGACAATGACAGATCCAATCGCAGACATGCTTACGCGTCTGCGCAATGCGAGTGCGGCAAAACACGACACCGTTCAAATGCCGTATTCAAAATTCAAGGCGAATATCGCCCAGATTCTTCAGCGTGAAGGATTTATCTCAGATTACTCGGCAAAAGAGGCCAAGGTCGGTCAGACCCTTGAGGTGACACTCAAGTACGGTCCAACGGGAGAGCGTAGCCTTCAGGGCATTAAGCGCGTTTCCAAGCCAGGCCTTCGTCGTTATGCAAAGTCCGATTCACTCCCCATGCCTTTGGGTGGTCTCGGCATTGCAATCATTTCGACAAGTGCCGGATTGCTGACACAAAAGGAATGCCTCGACCGGGGCATCGGCGGCGAAATCGTCGCCTACGTTTGGTGAGAAAGGAGAGCTAACTCATGGCATCACATATTGGTAAGCTCCCTATCGCCGTTCCGGCTGGCGTCGAAGTCGCGATCAAGGGACAGGAATTCACTGCTAAGGGCTCCAAGGGCACCGATTCTTACACTATTCCAGAAGGCATTACTGGAAAGTTTGAAGACGGTACCATCACGTTGGAAGCTTCTGACGATCTGCGTCCAACCCGTGCAAACCACGGATTGAGCCGCTCGATCATCGCCTCAATGGTTCAGGGTGTTCACGAGGGCTTCACCAAGCACTTGATGATCATCGGAACCGGTTACCGCGTGGTCGCCAAGGGCAAGGGCCTCGAGTTCTTCCTTGGATACTCGCACACCATCACGGTTGATCCTCCGGAAGGCATCACTTTCGAGCTGCCTAACGCCAACGAGGTCATCGTGCATGGAACGGACAAGCAGGCTGTTGGCCAGGTTGCTGCAAACATCCGCAAGCTCCGCGCTCCCGAACCTTACAAGGGCAAGGGAATCAAATATGATAACGAACACATCATTCGCAAGGCTGGAAAGGCTGGTAAGTAACCATGACAGTCAAGATTTTCGGTAAGGGTAAGAGCGTTGCTCGTATCCGCCGTCATGCACGCCTGCGCAAGAGTGTGGTGGGAACGGCGACACGTCCGCGTCTCGTCATTACCCGTTCGAACCGCAACATGATCGCTCAGATCGTTGATGATTCCAAGGGTCTGACTCTGGTCAGCGAATCCACACTGATGTCCGATTTCTCTGATTTCAAGGGAAGCAAGACTGAGGCTGCCAAGAAAGTCGGCGAATTGGTTGCGAAGAAGGCTCAGGACAAGGGTATTTCCGAGGTAGTCTTCGACCGTGGCGGCAACAAGTATCATGGACGCGTCGCAGCTGTTGCAGACGGAGCCCGTGAGGGAGGTTTGGCACTGTGAGCGACAACCAGAATACTAAGGAAACCAAGGCAACTGAGGAAACTCAGGCAGCCCAGGGTTCATCGAGCAACAATGACAGCCGTAACGACAACCGCAATGATGACCGCCGTGGTCGTCGTGGCGGACGCGGTGAAGGACGTCGTGGTGAGGGCCGTCGCGGTCGCAAGGATCGTGATGACAACCGTGACGAACTGCTCGACCGCGTCGTTACCATCAACCGTGTGGCAAAGGTTCACAAGGGTGGTCGTACCTTTAGCTTCGCAGCTCTCGTAGTTGTTGGCGATGGCAAGGGCACCGTGGGCGTTGGCTATGGCAAGTCCCGTGAGGTTCCTGCTGCAATCGCCAAGGGTCAGTTGGACGCAAAGAAGAACATGTTCACCGTTCCACGCGTTCGCGGTACTGTGACACATCCTGTTATCGGTCATGAGGCAGCAGGTACCGTACTGCTTCGTCCGGCCGCTCCAGGAACCGGCGTTATCGCCGGTGGTCCAGTCCGTGCAGTCCTTGAATGCGCTGGAATCACCGACATTCTGAGCAAGTCGATGGGATCCGCAACGGCCATCAACATGGTTCGAGCAACTGTCGCAGCTTTGCAGCAGCTTGAAGAGCCAGAGGAGATCGCGTCACGCCGTGGTCTGACGGTCGAGCAGGTCGCTCCTGACGCGCTGCTTCGTGCACGCGCCGAAGGCATTGCTGAGGCTCGCAAGGAGCGCGAAGAGGCAAAGGCCAAGGCTGCTGCCGCTGAGCAGAAAGATGGTGAGTGATGACTAAGCAAATCAAGATCACACTTGTCAAGGGCCTTGTCAATCAGACAGCTCGTCAGAAGAACAACGTTCTTTCGCTCGGTCTGCACAAGATCGGTCAGAGCGTCGTTCGTGAAGACACGCCTGTATATCGTGGCATGGCACATGCTGTTCGTCACCTGGTCACCGTTGAGGAGGTGGACTGATTATGGCTTCTACAACTGAAGCAACAACTTCCACAGAAGATACCAAGTCGGGCGATGCAAGCATCATTCAGATGCATGATCTTCGTCCAGCAGCGGGTGCGAAGAAGAACAAGACTCGTGTAGGCCGTGGTGAAGGTTCAAAGGGTAAGACCTCTGGACGTGGAACCAAGGGCACCAAGGCTCGCTATCAGGTCCGTCCAGGATTTGAAGGCGGCCAGCTGCCTCTCTACATGCGTCTGCCAAAGCTCCGCGGTTTCAAGAACCCATTCAAGAAGCAGTTCCAGGTCGTCAATGTTGGCGCTCTTGCCGAACTCTTCCCGAAGGGTGGAGACGTTACCGTTGAGGCACTCGTGAACAAGGGCGCTGTGCGCCCAGGATACCCGGTAAAGGTTCTCGGCGACGGAGACATTTCCGCAGCCCTCACCATCAAGGGTGTTAAGGTTTCGGCTTCGGCCAAGACCAAGATTGAAACTGCCGGAGGTTCCGTTTCCGAAGACTGATGCAGTCATCGGGGATGAACATTGAGGTGGTCATTGGCCCTCCCCAGGTTGGGGAGGGCCATTTTTTATTAGGTGTATGTGTGTTATTCAGAACTTTCGGCTAGACTCGTACACTAGTGTGTCGGTGCATCATGCGCTGTGCGTTCAGAATGCTTTAGGAGGATCCAGGTGCGGACGCTAATTCAGGCTTTTAGGACGAAGGAGTTGAGGAATAAAATCCTCTTCGTCATCGCAATCATTATCGTCTATCGCATAGGGTCGTTCATACCTACACCTGGCGTTGACTACAAGGTCGTGCAGCAGTGCATCACATCGACAGGCAGCGAAGACTTCATCGGTCTCGTAAACCTCTTCTCGGGTGGCGCACTCCTGCAGCTTTCCATCTTCGCGCTGGGCATCATGCCGTACATCACCGCGTCCATCGTGGTGCAGCTGCTTCGCGTGGTGATTCCTCGATTCGAGGCGCTGCATAAAGAGGGGCAGTCAGGCGAGGCCAAGCTCACGCAGTACACCCGTTATATGACCATCGGTCTGGCTGTGCTGCAGTCCACGACGATTCTGGTCACCGCACGTTCGGGCGCACTGTTCAACTATGCCTGCACCGGCCAGGTCATTCCTGACTCCTCCCCATGGAACCTTGTCGTCATGATTCTGATCATGACAGGTGGCACGGGCCTGATCATGTGGATGGCTGAGCTTATCACCGAGAAGGGCATCGGCAATGGTATGTCAGTGCTTATCTTCATGTCTATTTGCTCTGGATTCCTTCCACAGCTCTGGGCCATCGGCTGGGGCACCACTGGCAAGAACGGTAACTGGACCAAGTTCGGCATCATCACTGGCGTACTGATCGTCATTCTCGTGTTCGTCGTCTATGTGGAACTCGCGCAGCGTCGCATTCCCGTGCAATATACGCGCCGCATGATTGGACGTAAGCAGTATGGCGGTTCATCAACCTATCTGCCGTTGAAGATCAACATGTCGGGTGTTATTCCGCCAATCTTTGCTTCTTCGATTCTTGCAATTCCAACGCTTCTCGCACAGTTCGGCAACTCCAAGCAGAGCTGGGTGTCATGGATTAACGCGAACCTCGCGAATACGACATCAGTCTGGTACATCGGCCTGTATGCGCTGATGATTGTGTTCTTCTGCTTCTTCTATACGTCGATCACCTTCAACCCAGACGAAACTGCAGACAACATGAAGGAATACGGTGGTTTCATTCCAGGCATTCGCGCAGGTCGCGCAACCAGCCAGTACCTGAACTATGTCATGAACCGTCTGAACACGGTCGGTGCCGTCTACCTGCTCTTCGTCGCCCTGATTCCTACGGTTCTGATCATGAGCATGAAGCTTGGAACCAAGCTTCCATTCGGTGGCACCACGATTCTGATTATCGCGGGCGTCGGTTTGGATACGCTTCGTCAAGCCAAGGCTCAGACCGAGCAGTTCCAATATGCCGGCTTCCTCTTCGAGGATACCGACCATAAAGAAGGCTGATTGTCCAATGCCTCGGCAGGAGTTGCCGAGGCATTATTGTATATACACCGGTGCGTGTACGCTTCAATCGCCCGTTCATGTGTAACAGCAATGACAACATAAAAGGAAAACAATGAGACTACTGATTATGGGACCTCAAGGCGTTGGCAAGGGAACTCAGGCTGCGCTGTTGAGCAAGAACCTCGATATTCCGGCCATTTCCACAGGTGATATTTTCCGCTACAACCTGAAGAATGAAACGCCTCTCGGGCTTGAGGCCAAGGCATTCATCGATAAGGGACTTCTGGTTCCAGATGAGCTGACCAACAAGATTGTCAAAGATCGTCTTGCGATGGATGATGCCAAAAATGGTTGGATTCTCGATGGTTACCCACGCAATGAGTCTCAGGTTGAGGCTCTTGATGTAATGCTCAAGGAATTGGGAACTCCACTCGACCATGCCATTGCGTTGAACGCAGATCGCAGCGTTCTGATGGAACGCATGCAGAAGCGTGCCGAAATCGAAGGTCGCGCAGACGATACCCCTGAGATCATCGCCAAGCGTCTTGATGTATATGCGCACGAAACCGCACCGCTTATCGATATCTATCGAAACCGTGGTCTGCTTGTAGAAATCGACAGCACCGGCGGCATTGAAAGCATCTCCAAGAACATTCTTGCAGCCCTTCGGTAGCAAGTAATCGAGTTTTGCGGCAATGCTGAAGTAGAAGAGGCATATTTTCGCGAAATGACGGCTAGAAATCGCTAAAAAACTATGGTTCTACTTCAGGATTGCCGCAAAACTCACCTTGTTGAACTCTACGACTGGTGTAGCGAGCGACAATAATCAAAACTTGAGTCGCATAGACTCAATTATTTATCTCTCGGTAAAATCTGGGAACAATCAACCCCTGCTATCTATTGTCAGAAGTGAACGGCAAGAAAAGGAATCCGAAAGGGTTTCGAGAGTGGCAAGCATCCACAGCCCGCGATTCAAGAAATGATCGTTGAGCTGATTGAGCGAGCAACTCCTCACAGAGTAAGATACAAGGAGTATTGATTATGGCTATGTTTCCTGCTTTGATGAATGATTCTATCTTTAGTGACTTGTTTGACGATCCTATCTTCTCAGCTTGGAATGGAAATCGCACTGCAAACTCGGTAGTTCCTGAAGGAATGTCCAATGCAACCATGATGAGCACGGATGTGCAGGACAAGGATGGTAACTACCTCGTCGACATTGATCTTCCAGGCTTCAAGAAGGAAGACATCAGCATTCAACTCGAAAATGGATACCTTACAGTCTCTGCAAAGCGCGAAGGATCAAAGGAAGACAAGGACACGGATGGCAAGTGGCTGCGTCGTGAACGTTATGCAGGTTCTTGCTCCCGCAACTTCTACATCGGCGATGGTGTGAAGGAATCCGACATTCATGCAAAGTTCGAGGATGGCACCTTGCATCTGGAGGTTCCGAAGGCACAAACTCCGAAAGTCGAGCCACGTCATAATATCGCCATCGAGGGCTGAAGCACAGTACAGAGATTACAGGGTTGAGGCACCTCGTTCTCAACTACGTTTTCTACGCCGATTAATCCGAGAACGTCGACAGAGCTGAAACTGGAATCATAAGGGTAGCAACCGTGAAGAAGCGGTTGCTACCCTTTTTTATGTATCTCGACTGAGTGATATGGGTTGCATTAATCTTCGCTGAGTTTTCTGCTTCACAGAATCTTCGCAGCCGTAGGGCTGCTCATCAGGCCTAGTGGATGCACACCGTGCACCCACTTTCACGGCCTGACACGCCGAAGGTGAAATATTCTCTATATCTGGTATATTTGCAATTTGGTGTGTCTTCGGACATGACATAGTAATTCATCCATAGAACGGATAGGGGCTCATGGCAAAAGACGGTGTGATTGAAGTCGAAGGTCGGGTTGTTGAGGCATTGCCTAACGCGATGTTCAGGGTCGAGCTTGAGAACAAACACATTGTACTCGCCACGATTTCAGGGAAAGTGCGAAAGAATTATATCCGCATCCTTCCACAGGATCGTGTCGTGCTTGAAATGAGTCCATATGATCTCAACCGTGGACGTATTACGTACCGTTACAAGTAAGGTACAAGCAAAGGAAAACCATGAAGGTCAGCCCTAGTGTGAAGAGAATCTGCGAGAATTGCCGCGTGATTCGTCGTCACGGCCGCGTCATGGTGATCTGCTCCAATCCGCGCCATAAGCAGCGCCAAGGCTGAGCAGATTTCCAGCGGCATAACAGAAAAGGCGCTAAGCCACAGCGAGCGGGCAGTCACAGGAATCGAATCTCTTAAGGATTCGGTTCGACACGGACTAGTCACACAGCTGAACCCCGAGTACGTAGGCTCGGGCCGGGAAACCGGAGGACTTGGTGCACGACCTACGGAGAATAAGAAGGAATCGCAATGGCAAGACTTGCCGGAGTCGACATCCCCAATGAGAAGCGCATTGAAATCGCCCTCACCTATATTTTCGGTGTCGGACGCACACGCGCAGATGAAACACTGGCAGCAACCGGAATCAATCCGGATACCCGCGTTAAAGATCTCACGGATGAGCAGCTCATTACGCTGCGTGATTATCTCGAAGAAAACTACAAGATTGAAGGCGATTTGCGTCGTGAAATCGATGCAGACATTCGCCGGAAGATCCAGATCAACAGCTATCAGGGTCAGCGTCATCGTAGAGGACTCCCAGTACGTGGTCAGCGCACCAAGACCAATGCGCGTACACGCAAGGGTCCAAAGCGCACTGTAGCCGGGAAGAAAAAGGCCGTTAAGTAATTGACGCCTTGATTCGAGCCACGGAGCACACGCTCCATCGTTCGCATCAATAATCACGGACAATCAAAGTCATTCGTATTTAGGAAACGAGGGTAAATGGCAGCTGCCAAGCAAGCCGTACGTAAACCTCGCCGTCGGGATCGCAAATCCGTTCCGGTGGGGCAGGCGCACATCAAGTCCACATTTAACAACACCATCATCTCCATCACCGATCCATCCGGCGCTGTCGTCGCATGGGCATCAGGTGGCGATGTCGGTTTTAAGGGTTCACGTAAGTCAACACCATACGCAGCTGGAATGGCTGCAGAATCTGCTGCCCGCAAGGCACAGGAGCATGGTGTGAAGAAGGTCGACGTATTCGTCAAGGGACCAGGTTCAGGTCGCGAGACGGCAATCCGTTCTCTTCAATCAGCCGGTCTCGAAGTCGGCTCTATCTCTGACGTCACCCCACAAGCGCATAACGGCGTCCGTCCTCCAAAGCGTCGTCGCGTCTGAAGCACTTAGGAAACCATCAATCCACCCGCGAAAATCGATGAGTGCACCATCGATTGGAGCTGAAAGGATAACACAGTGCTTATTGCACAGCGTCCGACACTGAATGAAGAAGTAGTCAATGCTCAGCGTTCCCGCTTCACCATAGAGCCACTTGAGCCAGGATTCGGCTATACGCTGGGTAATTCCCTGCGCCGTACTCTCCTGAGCTCGATCCCTGGTGCCGCGGTTACATCCGTAAGAATCTCTGGTGCCCTGCATGAGTTCACCACTCTACCAGGCGTTGAAGAGGACGTTACTGAGATCATGCTGAACATCAAGGGCATCGTTCTCACCAGTGAGTATGACGAGCCAGTCGTTATGTATCTGCGAAAGAGCGGCAAGGGCGAGGCGAAGGCAGGAGACATCACACCACCAGCGGGCGTTGTGATTGCCAATCCTGACCTGCACATCGCGAACCTTGCTGAGGATGGTGAACTTGAAATTGAGTTCACCGTCGAGCGCGGCCGTGGATATGTTCCAGCGCAGATGAACAAGCAGGACAATGATGAAATCGGACGCATTCCGGTCGATTCCATCTATTCCCCTGTTCTCAAGGTCACCTACAAGGTCGAGGCAACTCGTGTCGAGCAGCGCACCGATTTTGACCGCTTGATTCTTGATGTTGAGACAAAGCCGGCCATTTCGCCACGCGATGCCGTCGCTTCTGCAGGATCGACGCTGGTTGAGCTCTTCGGACTCTGCCGTGAGTTGAACACTCAGGCTGAAGGTGTCGAGGTCGGCCCAGCTCCTGTGGTTGAGGAAACCAACCCAGAGATGGCTGTTCCGATTGAGGATCTCAATCTGACGCAACGTTCATACAACTGCCTGAAGCGTGAAGGCATTCATACTATAGGTGAGCTTGTATCACATACAGAGCAGGATTTGCTCGATATTCGCAATTTCGGTATGAAGTCAATAGACGAAGTCAAAGAGAAGCTGCAGACCATGGGTCTGTCTTTGAAGGCATCGCCACTTGGTTTCGATACCAGCAACCTCGAAGGCGGCACTTTCTTCTCGCCTGAAGATGAGTAGCTTTCGGTCGGGAGTTCAATCTCCCGACTGTGACTGCTGTTTTCGACGGTGAGATTGAGTAGTAAGCCGTTGTTGTTTAATCGTTTCGCTTTCGGATGTTAGGGCTGATGCCCACCTGGATGCGGAGCATATAAGGAGAATTCACATGCCAAGACCAAAGCAAGGGCCACGTCTGGCTTCAAGCCCAGCACATGAGCGCCTGATGCTCGCCAATATGTCGACGAGCCTGTTCATGCACGGCCGTATTACCACCACACTGCAGAAGGCCAAGCGTCTTCGCCCTGTGGCTGAGCGCCTGATCACCTTCGCCAAGCGCGGGGATCTTCATTCACGCCGTCGCGTGATGCGCGTCATTCGCAACAAGTCCATCGTGCACCTTCTGTTCACTCAGATTGCTGAGCAGATGGAACAGCGCGAAGGTGGCTACACCCGTATCGTGCGCATTCCTGCACGCCACGGAGACAATGCGCCTCAGGCTGTTATCGAGCTCGTAACCGAGCCGGTTTCCGCCAAGCAGGCCACTGTCAAGGAAGCGGAAGCTGCTACCAAGGTGGCAGCCAAGGACGAAGCGGCCGAAGTTGCCGATGCAACCGAAGCAGCAATCGTCGAAGGTGCAGCGGATGATGCAGTCAACGAGGCAGTAGATGCCAACGAAACTGACACCGATGTTGCCGAAGCTGACAAGGCAGCCGTCGATCTCGAAAAGGATGCCAAGGCAGCCGACGAGACCGCCGATGAAGCTGAAGAGGATGCAGACGAGGCAGAAGACGCTGCGAAGGCTGATTCGGCCGACGCAAAGTCAAAGAAGTAGTCAATAGCTCAATCACTATGATTGTCGAGTAAGTCGGTAAGCGACTCATTCGCAGCAACAGTGGGGGTGACACCAAAAAATGGTGTCACCCCCACTGCGTTGTGTGGCAGCAAATATGATAATCGCGAGCTTCATGTTTCCATGTCTACTCATGTCATCGGTACATGGGTTAAATTCTCGATTTTCTCGTTTGAAGACAATCAACATTAAGCATTATTTTAAAATTCGAGGTCTCAGTGGTCTTTACAGGTTGGGATTACGAGTTTTGTTGCCTTTTTCAAGTAACAAGCGAAATCTTCCCCAGATTCCAAGGATTCTTCATTGCAAAATGGCCGTTAAATCTCTTTATACTTGAAAAAGGCAACAAAACTCAACGCTGCTCAACGAAGCTGGGCTTTTTTCGACGCGATAACTGCTTGTAGGGTATCAACGAACCGTTGCCAGGCGGAATCGTTCATCATGTCCTCAGCAGTAACGGTGATTACATTCCAGTTCAAGCCTTGAAGCGCAGATATTTTTCGACTGTCTCGTATTAATGCTTCCTTCGTTGTATGGAATTCTTGACCTTGATATTCAATGGCGATTTTAAGTTCTGGATACGCCAGATCAGCGAACCACAGTTCTTGAGTAACTGGATGCTGAATTCTATAGTTCACTTCAGGACAGGGAAGATGGCTTTTCACCATGTTCATCCTCCATCGACTCTCCATCAATGAGTCTGTGCCTTCTCGACAGTGTTTAAGAGCCTTCTTTCCCAATGCTTTGCCCTTGAATCGCGTCGGCCCGCAGATTGCAGCTTCAAGATCGGCCAAATTGAGATCGCGATAGTGCGCATTTCTGCTGATTATTGTGTCCAGCAAAGCAACAGCTTCGATTTCATCAAGGTCTCTTAGAGCTTGAAGAATCGCAGTAACTGGATCAACGTAAAGAATCGATTCTTCGGGCATCACGATGACGGAGGTGGTGAATGGCTGTGTCCAATACAGGAATGTGACATTTCGCAATCGAGTCCTTTTCCCCTGCTGTGCAGTGCAGACCTGTAGTGATGTACTGTCTGCTCGCTTCGTTCTCAATTCAGGAAAGCTCATGAGACGAAGCGCGGAAAAGCCTGCGAAAGTGACTGTATTTCGTGACCGACGTACCACGTCGATATAGTCGTCGATGTTGAGTGGCGGGTTCGAGAAGTGGGGGAATGCTGATGCAATAGTTGTTTTCATGCAACGATGCTAAATAAACCCGCTGGTGAAGGCACCTGGGAGAAAGAATGTGGAAAAATGTGGCGAAAATCAAGATGTTGATCTAATCGGACGGAAGTACAGCAACTGAATGCGAGTTTTGTTGCCTTTTTCAGGTATATCAGCTGATTTTCTGTGTAATTGTCCCACCAGAAAGCCCAAAAATGGCAGTTATACTCAGAAAAGGCAACAAAACTCGAATCTGGTTGGATGATGAGTGCAACAATATGAGAAAATGTGTGGCGTGATGCGAATTCGGATGGATATTGCCTATGACGGGACAGAATTTCATGGATGGGCGAAGCAGCCCGGCTTGAGAACAGTTCAAGGAGAGTTGGAAAAGTCCCTCGATATCTTGTTGTCACGCAAAAATCTCGACGTTGAACAGGGACTTGAACATATTCACGTGACCGTAGCAGGAAGAACCGATACAGGAGTGCATGCAGCGCATCAGGTCACACATTTCGATGTTGATGAACAACAACTCGAACACTGCGTCGGCTATTTGAGTCTCGATGGCATTGCCGCACTCGCACATAGACTCCGCCACATTCTTCCCAGCGACATCGTTGTGCTGAGTCTTTCCAAGGCTCCTCAAGGTTTCGATGCACGATTCTCCGCACTCGAGAGAACCTACATCTATCGCATTTTCGACGACTTGTGCCCCGCGGATCCGAGACTTCGAAACTGCGTGCTTACTGTCCGCGGGTTGCTTGATGTCGAGGCAATGAACCTTGCCGCTCAGCAGACGATAGGTCTGCACGACTTCGGCTCATTCGCAACTGCCAATCCTGGCGGGACGACGATTAGAAAGGTCAAGGCGGCCGAGTGGAAAAGAGTATCTTCAGCACACGAAGACAACAATCGAGCGATAAAAAGTGAACCGAACATGCCTGATGACGGAAGCTTTCTCACTCTTCCAGGAATGATAATGTTCACCATTATTGCGGATGCCTTCGCACACAATATGGTTCGTTCCTTGGTGAATGCCTGTGTGAACGTGGGTCTCGGCAAGCGAGATGATCGATGGTTCGTCAAGAAAATCGACACGCCGCTACGCGAAGGTTCGACAGGCCCGATTGATCCGCGCGGATTGACGCTTGAACAAGTGCATTACCCGCCGGATGCTGAGCTGGCGATCAGAGCCAACACAATCAGGGCGAAGCGCAGTTTGGACGATTGAATTGCGCCGTTGTGGAAGCATTCCGTCAGAGGGATAGTGCAAACAATAAATCGATACATTGTGCTGCTGTCAGATGGAAACGTACTGCTTTGGAAGCACAATATTCTGAGGAACTTTCGCAGAATGTGGTGTGTGGTCTGCTCATTGTGGCATAATGGCAAAGTTGCTTTGTTAGCTAAGCTGTGCGTTGTGTTACGGTAGCTGCGTCGCAATGAAGTGCATGGTTGAATGTCCGAGCGGTCTAAGGAGCACGCCTCGAAAGCGTGTGAGGTGAAAACCTCCGAGAGTTCGAATCTCTCTTCAACCGCTCTCAAGGGTTTTGAGCTTCGGCTCAAAGCCCTTTTTTCATGCCGGAAGCCCAATTTTTTCAAGGGCTGAGCGGCTTTTCTGCGCTTCTTGGTCTTTTCCGTTTCATGCCTTGAAAACCCTTTAAAAGGTGTAGGATGGGTGTGAAACAAGGTGTATGAAATTGGTCATTCAGCCTTGTTTACCACCCCTGAACCACCTTGAGGTGTGCAGGCGAAGCGAATGAGGCAGGGAGGCGTTGCCGTGGCGAGGAAATCAAAGCGCAGGGCGTTTGGGTCGGTCATCACCAGAACCAACGCACATGGCAAACCGTATTATGAGGCTCGCTATTCACCACCCGTCGATGCCTATGCCCGATATGCGAAGCTCCCCGAACGGATATCGAAACTCTTTGACGACCGGACGCAGGCAGAAGCATGGCTCGCATCCGAAAAGCGCCTCATCGATCTCGAACAGTGGGAACCCCCAGCGGAGCGGAAAGCCAAGAAGCTGCAAAAACAGCAACAGGCGATGCCGTTCAGGGAATATGCGGCACAGTGGATGGAGATGAAGCGCAAGCCGGACGGGACACCCCTGGCACAGACGACCATCGACAAGAAATGGGAGCATCTCAACAACAATTTGATTCCGTTCTTCGGTGACATGCCGCTCAATCAGATAACCCCCCGCGCAGTCCAGGAATGGGGCGACCGCTTCGATGCGTCCAGGCCTCACGCCAAGTTCAACGCCTACGCCATCCTCAAGCAGATGATGAACGATGCCGCCACCACGCCCGTCAACGACATCGGGGAGACGCTGATCGCCATTTCCCCGTGCTTGATGCGCCTCTCCAAGCCCGGCAAGCAGCACAAGACCGCCATCATCAGCACCGAACAGCTCAGGCAGGTCGCCAACCTCATGCCCGAACGGTTTCGCTTCGCGATCTGGCTCGGAGGCTGCTACGGACTGCGCATAGGCGAAGTGCTCGCCCTGAGACGCAAGGACATCGACATCACGAACAAGGTCATCCACATTCGCGGGTCAGTGAAAACCGTTGTCAACAAGGATGGCGAAGGCACGCATGTGGAGCTGGGAACCACCAAGACCAAAGGCAGCGAACGAACGGTTGACATGTTCCCGGCGCTCGCGGAAATGACCGCAGAGCATCTCAGACGTTACACAGGCAGGGGAGCCGAAGGATTGCTGTTTCCCGCTCCTCACAGCGACAGCCCCATGCGCCCGAACAGTCTGACGGAAACATTCATCAGGGCGAGATTGCGGGTGCCTGGCCTGGAGAAGGCGCGTTTTCACGATCTGCGGCACAATGCGCTGTCCAGGCTCAGCGAGCACGGAGCGTCTAGGGCACTGATAATGCAGGCCGGTGGGCATGTCACCGACATTTACAGCAAATATCAGGATGTGACAAGCGCCACACACAAGCGTCAGGTTCTCGGCACCGTCGATGCAGAACTCAGCCAATCCATCGCCGTGCCCTCGGCTGCGGCGGGAAGCGCGAGCGCCCAGCCCACCCAGTCCGAGGCCGCTTCTTCCACAGGTGTGGCAGATGTCTCGGATGTCCATGTCAAGGACGATGCGGATGCGGATGGACTGCGGGAGATGGCAGTCGTATTGGACGCGATGGCGTTGGGCGAGCGGGTGGCGGTGCTGCGCGAACTGGATGCAGCGCGGCGCGCGCAGGTTGTGCGGCTGCTGACTACGCGCGTGAAAACGATGGTCGAACTACTGAAGAATGAGGTGTAATCATGGTTGTTTTGACGGACAGGCATCGAGCCGTGCTGAAAAAGCTGATAAGCAGCGGACTTCAGGCTGACATGGAGTTGTGGGAGTACTTACTTGCCGTGCAGTGCTACAACCTGGGCGTGTGGGATTTTGATATTGAAAATCCAGACATTCGTGAATTGCGTGCATACAGGCGTGGTTTATACGACGGCGTTTGGAACATCAGGATTACGTTGGAGACTTTGGCGGATGCCGGTGAAGAAAGCCGCATGCGACAGGCCTTTGCCAACATATGCAGTGGCTTCAAGGAGAGATTCGATCATGTGGTGGAGATTCGTCTGCACATGAAGGCAGAGAACTCCCCTCTTGTGTTCTGCGCCGATTCCCCCCATATGTTCGAGCATGACGCAATGAGGAACCTTGCGGAGGAGCATCGCCGGGATGCGCTGCGTTCTGAAGGCAACCGCATAGCCAAGCTGCTCATAAAGGCCATCAGGACAGCGCCCACCGATACCAGCCTCATCAAGGACGAAAACGATTGGGACGACATCTATTACCCGATGGTCGCGGTCTACGAGCTTGCGCGAATGGCCTATGTCAATTGGAAGTACCACGCTGCGCTGCGTGCAGGAAAAATACAGGCTAATGACCGGCAAGCTTACAGGGACATGTGGGTACAGACCGGCTCAATCCTTGAGCCCATCAGTACGGAGCTGATTGGCAACAATGATCTGTTGGGCAGGTCGCCGTATACCATGGCCGACGCTCTGGACGCGGTTGTAGTCGCTTACAGCCGAGGCGTGCGACCTCTATCCGAATGATCGTTTGTTAGTGTCCGAGCCATACACCATGCTTAAGTATCAACAAGCTGTTTGAAGTAGGTTCACTCATTGACACGGGTGGAAAGAGCAGAAACCGAGCTGCGCGTTACTCGGTCAGAACCAGAGCTGTGGCTGGTGCATGTCAAAGCGCATTCCCCAGGTTCAAACACATTCGCGCTCCCGTGCCCAGGGTGTGAACCATCCGAATGCAGGGGACGACCATTCATAAGGAATAACGAACATGCATATCGCAACAATCAACCGACCATTATCGGTGTCAGTGCCTGAAGCCCAGCGGCTTCTAGGATTCAAAGACCCGAAAATAATTTACCGTCTCGTTCGAGAAGGCAAGCTGCGCGCCCGCAAGACCGGGCGAGTCTGGATAGTGTCATACGCGAGCCTCGTGGCCTATGCCGAAGGCGAGGACGAATAGCCATGAGCGCAAAAAAAGACCCCCTCAAGCTGGGACTCAGGGGGGTTGCGAAGCATAATCATTATAGCTTTGCAGCCCCGACTTTCATGCCCCCGCTGCCATTCCTCGAAATGGACATGCAAGCCTCTCGCGCTCGCGTAAACCTGACCAACCGGCGCGACTTCGAACACGTCAGGGTCGAGGAACTACAGCGTCAGCATACGATGCGCACATTGCGCATGTTCGCGAGCGCTATGGGTCAGCCACGCATACGCACCCAGCGCGAGCTATTCAGCCTCACGGCGCGCTTCCACAGAATGGGGGTGGCGGCATGAGTGCAATAGATGAAGTTCTCGCGAAGCACCCAGACACCAGGCAGCGCATGGAGCGGCAATCTTTGAAACAAGCAGCGCTCGCAGACGGGTCAGCTTCGAATTCGAAGAGAGTGGCAGACCAAAGCGGGCAAATCACCAGCATGCAGACGGTAAAGGTTGCAGCATCGAATCGGGTTGAGGCCATTCGTCTGGACAGTTTCGATGTGATTGAACTGCATATGCTGGAACCATGGCTGATTCTCGGCATGGGTACCACGCTCTACTGCGGTGACAATGGGATAGGCAAATCGGCAGCGGCATTGTGGACGGCGGCGAGAGTTACCAGAGGCGCATGCTGGGGTGAACTGCATGAACCGGCGAACGTGCTGCTGCTCTTGACCGAGGATGCGGCTGGAATCGTCCGGCCAAAGCTCGAAGCGCTGGGCGCCGACATGAGCCGCGTCTATGTCGTCGTATGCATCCAGCCGGGGGAAGCGCCCACGGATGGAACCACCTATCTGCGTTTGCCCAAGCAAGGCGGGGAACTCGCGAAGCTGGTAAAGGCCAATGGTATCCGGCTGGTGATTCTCGATGCCCTTGCCGACTGCTTCGAACACCCCGACACTAACAAGGCTGAAAATGTTGCACCCGTGCTCACGCTCCTTAACCGTCTCAGCTCAAAATATGGCATGGCCGTCATCGGCATTCACCATACGAACAAGAATCTGATGGGCGGTGCTAAGAACGCCGTTCGTGGCTCCAAGGCATTCACCGACAAAGCACGTCAGGTAGTCAGTTTCGCCAAGACCGATGAAGGCTATGGCTTTCAGGTCACTAAGACCAACTTTGCGGAAGGCAAACCAGCATGGCGTTACACGCTTGAATCAGCGCCAACCTCGACACCCGGCAAGTCAGTCGGCATCATCACCACACCCGTGTCTGACAATGATCTCGATGTTGACAGGATCATGCGGCAATCAGCGAATCTGGAAGATGAACAGCATTCAATGGACCGTGAGGTGCTCGACTGGCTCATCGAATATCTGCGCGAAGGCCCTGCTAAGTTCAGTGACATTTTGGCTGCGGCCAAGAAGGAAGGATACAGCATAGCGCAGTTGCGCAATGCGCAGCAGCGGTCTTCGAATCCTCACATCGAATCCATTGCCGATCCGACCCATTCGGGACGCGGCCAACGCAGAATATGGCAGCTGCCTCAATAGTGTTCGCTCTTCTCTCGATACTCAGATGAACACTAATGAACACAAATCGGGAACCGTTGCGGCAGTAAGCAAGACGATTAGTAATCAATTAGTGTTCATTTCTGGCATGAACACTGATGTAGGGTTGAGTTTGGCAATCCTCTGCTTGCTATAATCGAATCAGGGCGGTACCGGTAGGCCTTCATGGCCCGCCGCTACCGTCCCGTTGCATGTTCAATAAGATCATTCTTGCCGACGTGTTCGAAAATGCGAAACCCTCCCACGATGAACCGGGGATCGATTCCGTATCGAAGAGGGATAACCCTCCACTTGCAACCGGTTATTTCACGGACGTAGAGGATCCCCCGCCGAACGCACTCAACCCACGTTCGTGGAAGGGTCTGAGACGAATAAGCTGCCACGCATTTCCCTAAACCGAGTCTCGTCCTGACTCACAGGGGTAAAGGGATTCAAAGGCAATCTCACATATCACACACTGTATCATGCACAACCATGATGAACCATCTCCCTTCGCGTCGCCGCATCTGGACGGGTTGGACGCTTCGTCTGACCCTGGCTTGCTGCCTCGATTGCGGTGAGCTGCGGGTGAGTGGCGTGGGATTCAGATGGTGCCGGGGTCGAAGTCGTCGGCTGTGTCCGTGGCCTCGGTCGTGTCCGTCTCTGGGGTGGCTTGGAGTTCTTCGAGTTCTCTGGAGCATTCGAGCAGTCGCCGTACCAGTGGCGGCAGGTCGCGCACGGCTGTGCCCTCATCGTTGACGGCATGGCTCAGCCGCGTGATGCACATTCTCAGCAGCGAGGGATAGGAGCCGTCGCCGTCATGGTCATGGCCGTCCGTCTGCGCGTCCTTGCATGGCTCGATGCCGGACGGCACCGTGTCGGCGGGGTCGCTGGCTTGGGCTGGCGCGATTCGATGCTTGCGTTTCCACATGGTGTCACGGCATTGCTTGCTGCAATAGATCTGGTTGCTGCGCGGATTGTCCAGCTCGATGCCGCAGGTCGGGCAGGCTTGCATGTCGTCGCCTTGTCTGCGCTCTGTCGTCGGTCTGCGGCTCATATTCGTAGCCTAGTCGATGCCAAGTCGATGCCAAGTCGATGCTCTGGCCGCTTCATTGAATCCCGTCGCACGATGCACGCTGGCCGAACGCCGTTGCAGTCGCCAACGATTCCACCCACAGGCTTGCCCATGCGTCTTTCGCTGCAACGGCAACGCTCCCACGGCCATGCGCGCAGCAATCTCAGCATGGGGGGTGTCCCCCAGACCGGCAGCGGCCACTACCGCCGGATAGATGAAAAAAATGCGTGCCGGGTTCAAAACATTTGAAGACGATTCGTTTTTTTGAACCCCACACGTTTAGCGATGGCTTTGCACAGCCGTTCGATTGGCACGTAGCTGGTTCATTGGAGAAGCATGAGCGGGTCAGGGACAATCCCCGATTCATGTTCCAGTCCCATGGCTGGTCACGGGGGATCCAAGACCCGCTATGGGTTCAGCAAAGCAGAAAGGTGAATGCGAAATCGTGGGACCGTCTGCCATATCCATCGATGATAGGATTGACAGCGCAGAATTCCGCGTGGGCCCCTCACCTCTATAAGCTCAAGACGAAGCCCGGTCTGGGGATTACGTTCACGGAAATCCGTTCGTCTTAGCAACCCTTCCACATCTGATCTCCAAGTCTGATCTGGAAGGGTTACGCTTGCCTGTTCCCATTGCCTGACAGGAAAGATGGCCATGAGCATAGACAAGCAGGCAATGGCATTGTTTCCAGCGCTCAAGCTCGAAGTAGCCCATGTGATGACATCAGGACAGCTTCGAGCCGCAGAAATATCGCTGAACGCAGGAGAAGGGCCATGAGGCTCTTAAGTGGCTGCTCGACTTCTGCGATGACCCACAGGTGCAGTTACCGCATGAATTGGTCAGCCTCATCGCGGACTGTCTTGAAGCGGAAGACAAGAAAGAGTATGCAGCAATACTAGCCCGGCACCTCAAGGAACATGGGCGTGGGTAACGAGATGCAGATGATTGTGAACGGGATCAACAACAAGTCCATGCGAGTATTCGACTGCTAGGGCATGGTCGAAGCATTGACCATCGAGCTGCTGGCATCAAACCACACAACAACAGTGCTGCACTTAATAAGTAGACATATGCTAAGTCATACACCCTCAACCCAGCTTCTCGCGAAGATCAGGGGTAAAGGGGCATCCTTGGCAGCGGCATCACCCTATCGAACATTGACGCACCGCTCAGGCGAACATGGCCCCACGGGGGCATGCCCCCACCCCGTGATTGGGGCTACCTCGGGTGCAGCGCCGTTCTCTCTCCACACAATTTCCAAAACGTCGAAGCGTCACCCGAAGCCACCGGGCGAACCACTCTCAGCCCTTGCGGGACAACGGATTGAGCAGTCGTGCGTAAGCACTGAAAAACGTCGCCAATCCGACTCCATCTAACGAGGCGATGGAAACCAGCACGACAGACATGCCGGAAATGTTGAAACAACGCCATCCAGAGGCACATCGCAATCGCCACGAAAGGAAGCAACCGAAGTTGTGCGCATGCCCACAACCGTTCAAGGCTATCCACACTCCAACAACCCCAGCTCACACGCTCAACCATAATCGGCGCTCGCAGGCAGGCGATTCGCGAGCATAACCATGACCCCTCAGCGAACGCCCATGCAGCATCGCTCAAGCCTCACCGTGTGACTGTGGCATCATCGAGAACCCAGAGACAAGACCCACACCCAGCAGGGGAACAAATTCGCGACAGTCTCGCTACAATCCAGCGATGGTTGCCATGGCTGCGTATCTTGCTACCGTCCATGCAGCAGTCAGGCGGAACCAGCGAGCGCACCGAACGCACCGAGCGCGCCGAGCGATGGAACAACCGTCCGTCTTGTCATTGATCTGGGCTGGTCATACCATCGCCGCATCAGCAAACTTCAAGAGAACCGAATTCATCCGCGCATATCGCTTCAAGACCCAGCGGGGTACCCCCCTCCCCGCCCGGCAAGGCTCCCCCCGGTGCATAGCGCCAAGGTATCCCCCCGACTCAGATAGATTGTTGCTATTGGCACGTATCGGGCAGCTCTCCAATGAATGGCCGCAATGCTCAAGATCGAGGCTGCACATCACCGTGATGGCCGAAGGAGAAGAACCGGCTTCTTTGTCATGTACTTTCAGGTGATGAATGCCGATCTGCTGCTAGGTAGGGCAACCGACCTTTGAATTGGTCGAGATAAGCGAGCCGAAGTATATGCGAGCAATCCGACCCTAAACCTAGCCCTCGGCTATGGGTTTGCGGGGTAAAGGGCGGTTCTCGCAAATACCGCTGGCCTCATCGTATAGTATTGTGCATCAGAGAACAAAGCCGTGTGAGTCCTTGAACAAGGGCGAAAATACCTCTCTTAGGTGGTAAACAAGGTGGTAGCAGGATTGGGTGGTTGCTCTGACCTCAATGTTTTCAATGATTTCTAGAGCTAAATGCGGTTTCTCTCTTCAACCGCTCTCAAGGGTTTTGAGCTTCGGCTCAAAGCCCTTTTTTCATGCCGAAACCCCAATGTTTTCAAGGGCTGAGCATTGATGACACCCTTTTCGCTGCAAGCTCTCGCTGTCGTCAGACCATGTCATGCCTATACCCTTGCCGTGCCCAGACAACACGGTGCCCATACTGAAGTCACGAGGTAAACAGTGCGCCTTCGAATGCAGGATAGCCAAGTTTCAGCGCCTGATAAACGCGCAGGGTCGCGAGTTCAGCCACTCTTCTCAGAGCCTTCTCGCGCGATGTGGCCTCTGCACTGGCTTGAGCAGAGCTAGAACTGCCAGTTTCGCTCAAACCGGCTCCTGCTTTACCATCGGAGTTCGAGGTCATCGCCATGACTTCCGCGCGAGCCGCATTCATCAGCACGACAGAGCTTGTGGGAGCGCTCAATCCTGTTGAGGGGTCGGTTATCGTTTGAGTGTGTTCGAGGAGGTTACCAACCGAATAGACCTTTTCGCGTGGATCAGCTGCGTCGGGATGAAGCGAAACGAAAATCTGAGCCACCGATTTCTGATTGTCACTCAGCGACAACAGATAGGTATCGTTGTTATTCTTTGCCGCGAGAATCTCAAGAGCAAAAGCCGAGCGGTCTTCGGCAAGGGCAATCGCTGAAGACTGAGTCTGCTGTATCTCGGAAGCTGCAAGACCTTGATCGGCGAGTTCATGCAGATTCAGACCGTCCTGAGCGATACTCGAATGAGGGGAGAGCGCAGTTTCTTGCTGTCCCGAGAGCAGATACGCTCGATATCCCGCAAGTGCGCTTGCAAATGTGCCCTCCGCGAACCGTCCTGAGCAATATTGGGCGACGTTCAGCCAATCGTTCTGAGCTCGCTGAGCAGCGAAGAGCCGCAGTTGTGAGGTCAAGTCCGAGGTCGATTCGGAATCAGTCTGCGTGGCTGATTGCTGGGCGAGTTCGCAGGGGCTGAGCACATCCTCGCCCTCTTCGCGGCCTGTCAGCCGGAAACCATCAGAAAAGCTTGGCGAACAGCCCGAGCTGAGCAGCAGTGCGGTGCATGCGAGAGCAGCCAACGCAAAGTTGAAGCAATGATGTGCAGCGAGACGTCCGAAGCCTTGTACTGAACGATGTGCAGCATGACTATCGTGAAGCCGCGTCCGATGCGAGCAATGATCTTCGCAATGATCTTCGTAACGATGCAAATACGGTATGTTCAGCCGTCGGTAATGACGGTGACCGTTCCGCCCTCGCTGAAGTGTCTGCATGAATCGTTAGAGTAGTCTGGAACGCAGACCATACGGGCAGGGAGTCCGTTTTATAACTTCATAGGAGGTCTAGCAATGGAACTTGACCTAACTGGAATCCATCAGTTGGCAGCTGAGCAGGGCATAGACACCGAAACTCTTGATGAAGCATTGGCTGAGGCCTTGCGTCAGGCATATTTGAAAACTCCACACGCGGCAAAGCATGCCCGTGTTGAGATTGACGATCGGGCTGGAACATTCACCGTATGGGCCCAGGACGAGATCAGTGAACCAGAGCCGGCAAACGATGCATCGGAGAAATCTGCGGCCACAGTTGACAATGGTGCTTCTGCTGAAGCCACTTCCGGTATGGCTGAGAGTGCCGAACCGCAAACGTCCGATACCGCCCACACGCCAACTGCCGCCGAAAGCTCCGAAAGCTCCGACACCACGGCACATTCTGACGCTGCTGTGACTCCAGAAACCTCGAGCGCGACACCGACAGCATCTCCAGCGACGGTATCCCATGAACGCAGCCACGCGGCATTTGGACCCTACGCACGCGAGAATCGTCCGGTCATCCGTCTTGGAGAAGAATACGACGATACGCCACATAACTTCGGACGACTTGCCGCTGCAACCGCACGCCAGGTCATTTCGCAGCTTTTCAGAGACGCAGAAGACAACAAGATTTTCGGCGCGTTCTCAGGTCAGAAGGGGAAGCTCGTCACAGGCATCATCCAGCAGGATGCCAACGATCCGAGCAACGTTCACGTAGCGGTTGGCGACACCGAGGCGTTGCTGCCACGACGCGAACAGATTCCTGGAGAACGCTATCACCACGGTGAGCGCATACGCGTCTATGTCGTCAATGTTGCACGCGGCTTGAAAGGACCCGAAATCATCGTGTCCCGCTCGCACCCTGAACTGGTGCGTCGCCTTTTCGAACGCGAAGTTCCTGAACTCGTATCCGGTGCAGTATCTATCATGGCCATCGCACGCGAGGCTGGTGCGCGTACAAAGATTGCGGTTCGTGCGAATACGCAGGGAGTCAACCCCAAGGGTGCCTTGATTGGTCCCGGAGGCGCACGAGTTCGCGCTGTCATGGAGAATCTTGGACCTGAAAAGATCGACATTGTCGATTGGTCGGCTGATCCAGCAAAGTTCGTTGCTGGAGCGCTTTCTCCTGCGGTTGCAACGCAGGTTAACGTCATCAGCGAAAAAAACAAGACTGCAATTGCGTTCATTCACGATGACCAGCTATCCTTGGCAATTGGCAAGGAAGGGCAGAATGCCCGACTTTCTGCCAAACTTACCGGTTGGAAGATTGGAATCGAATCAGCCGAGGCACATGCGCAACAGGAGTCATCTCAGAGCGCTGAAAAATAGTCACGCTTTCAGGCGCGCTCACACGTAGAGCACATCCATAGAGTCGAGTATGCTTAACTCGGTATCCGAGTGGGGGTGCAAGACGCGCCCGATTCGGCTTAAGAGACGAGGTAACACGATCATGGTCGCACGATGAGACAGGATATGTTCGCCGTCATGGATGAGTGACCGCGCCGGTCATATGCGCGGTCTGGAATAGGAGATATTGGTGCCCAAAGCACGCGTATATGAATTGGCTAAAGCGCTCGGCGTGGATAGCAAAACAGTCCTTGAGAAACTCAAGGATATGGGTGAATTCGTAAAGTCAGCTTCTTCAACGGTGGAAGCTCCAGTCGTTCGCAGACTGAAAAACGCATTCCCACAATCGAATCAAAACTCACAGAATTCTCAGGCAACCCCGGGACGCGGGTCATCGCAGCACTCAGCGCCAAGGGGTGCCGCACATGGATCTGCTCATGCATCCAATTCGGGCATGAACAGGCCAGGGCCGCATAATGCTTCGGCTAACTCGCATAATGCAAGTTCGCATTCAGATGCTTCTCACGCTACTTCGCAGGCGGTGAATCGCGCAGTTGAGGCACAGCATGCGGAAGAGACACAATCGTCCTCTGCTCAGCACGTAACGCCATTGATGGCGGCTGAGGAGGAACGCAGAGATCCGCGCCGTTCCGGAAGAGCGGGCGGTTCATCGCATGCTCCTATGCCAGGTCAGTCTCGTCATGAACGTGGAGGCTTTGGCGAGCAGCACCGCGGTGAGCGTTCAGAGCGTAGCGAGCATGGCGACCAGCGTCGAAATGACCATGGTCCACGTCCAAATGGCGGTAATCGTTCAAATCATGGACAGCACTTCGGTCGTGATGGACGTGACGGTCGTGATGGTCGCAACGAGCGTGACGGTCGAGATCGGCGTGACTCCCGCGATAACCGCGGCGGTCGTCCACAAGGTGGCAGCGGATCGACTCCACGCCCACGCACAACCGGAACTCCACGTCCAGGAAACAATCCCTTCAGTCGCAGGCAGGGTATGAGTGCTCCAACACCAGGAGACATTCCACGTCCACATCCAATGGCACGACCCACGGTCAACGATGGTCGCGGCAGAGGCGGACGTCCCGGTGGCCGCAATGGTGGCTTCCACAACGGAAGACCAGGGCAGCGTCAAGGTGGCGGCCAAGGCCAGTGGGGTCATAACAACCATTCACAGGGTGGCGGCCAAGGCCAGCACTCAGGGCAAGGTGGCAATCGTTTCGGCGGTGGCAACAACTTCTCCTCGCCTTCGAATGGGCCATCGAACAACAACAACGGTCGTGGCGGACGCGGTCGTGGCGGCGCAGCAGGCGCATTCGGACGTCAGGGCGGAAAGTCATCGAGGTCTCGCAAGAACCGCATGGCAAAGCGTCAGGAGTTCAATGAGCTTCAGGCACCAGTCATTGGTGGCGTCAGAATTCCTGCCGGCAATGGTAGAACAATCAAGCTTCGTCAAGGCTCAACGCTTTCGGACTTGGCAGAGAAGATCAATGTCAATGCAGCGTCCTTGGTGACCGTGCTCTTCCACTTGGGTGAGATGGCAACGGCTACGCAGTCGCTGGATGAGGCGACCTTCCAGATTCTCGGCGAAGAAATTGGCTGGAACATCAAGATCGTTTCCGCAGAAGAGGAAGACAAGGAACTTCTGCAGGAGTTCGACATCAATCTTGAGCAAGAGGAGGAGGGTCGAGACGACTCGAATCTGAAGCCACGTCCGCCAGTGGTCACGGTTATGGGCCATGTCGATCACGGTAAGACGCGACTGCTCGACACCATCAGAAAGACCAACACCTCTGCACACGAGGCAGGCGGCATAACGCAGCGCATCGGTGCCTATCAGGTGAACGTAACCCTTGAGGGCGAAGCCCGGAAGATCACCTTCCTTGATACGCCAGGACACGAGGCGTTCACCGCCATGCGTGCCCGTGGTGCGGAACTTACCGATGTCGCGGTGCTGGTCGTTGCGGCCGATGATGGTGTGATGCCGCAGACCGTTGAGGCCATCAACCACGCGCAGGCTGCAAATGTGCCGATTGTGGTGGCGGTTAACAAGATCGATGTTCCTGGTGCCAATCCTGAGAAGGTTCGCGGTCAGCTCACCGACTTCGGTCTGGTTCCGGAGGAATACGGCGGAGACACGATGTTCGTCGATATTTCGGCAAAGCTCGGAACCAACGTCGACAAGCTACTCGAAGCGGTTCTCCTGACTGCAGACGCTTCGTTGGATCTGCGTGCAAATCCTGACATGGATGCTCGAGGTGCAACGGTCGAAGCTCGCTTGGACAAGGGCCGCGGTGCCGTTGCAACGGTTTTGGTTCAGCAGGGCACCTTGCATGTTGGTGATGCCATTGTTGCAGGAACGTCATACGGCCGCGTGCGCGCCATGCTCGACGAGAACAGCAATCAGATGCAGGAGGCCACGCCTTCGACACCTGTTGCGGTGCTTGGTCTGACATCCGTTCCAAGCGCAGGAGATCTCTTCCTTGTAGCCAGCGATGACCGCACCGCCCGCCAGATCGCTGAAAAGCGTCAGGCGACCGAGCGTGCCGCACAGCTTGCCAAGCGTCGTAAGATCGTCTCGCTTGAAAGCTTGAAGGAACAGTTCGCCAAGTCTGAGATTGACATGCTCAATATCGTCATCAAGGGCGAATCGTCCGGTTCGGTTGAGGCGTTGGAAGATTCCTTGATGAAGATCGAGGTTTCCGAAGAGGTCGGCATTCAGGTGATTCACCGTGGCGTTGGTGCAATCACGCAGAACGATGTCAATCTTGCAACTGTCGATAAGGCTGTCATCATCGGTTTCAACGTGCGTCCAAACCGTCAGGTTCAGGAACTCGCGGACCGTGAGGGTGTCGAAATCAAGTACTACTCCGTTATCTACAAGGCAATTGAAGATATCGAAGCCGCCTTGAAGGGCATGCTCAAGCCTGAGTATGAAGAGGTAACGACCTCGCACTCCGAGATTCGTGAAATCTTCCGCTCCTCCAAGTGGGGCAACATTGCCGGTGTCAAGGTGCTCGATGGTACCGTTTCCAAGGGAACCAAGGCACGCATCATGCGCGAAGGCGTGGTTACCGTCAACGATTTGGAGATTTCGTCGCTCCGTCGCTTCAAGGACGACGTCAACGAGGTCAAGGAAGGCTACGAGGCAGGTATCAACCTCGGCACCTTCAACGATATCCAGGTCGGTGACGTCATTGAGACCTTCGAAATGCAAGAAGTAGAACGTAAGTAAACATTATTGAACATATTTGGCCGTCGCAACGCATTGCGACGGCCAAATTTCTTCGAGCTTTCGAGTTTTGCGGCCTTTTTGAAGTATTCATGTCCTTTTTCGGCTTTTTGGGGTCGAAATTTCCATGGTTTTCGGCTTGTATACTCCAAAAAGGCCGCAAAACTCGATATCTCGTTTTCAGACGCTAGAATTTTGGTGAATAGCGTTCCGATGAACAGAATTTTTATGAGCACAGGTGAGGGGAAAAGACAATGGCAGGAACTAATCCGCGCGCGGTCCGCATTTCGGCGTTGATTCAGCGAGTGATTGCGTCCTCGATTGAATCTCAACTGCACGATCAACGACTTCAAGGCGTAACGATCACTGATGTGCGCGTCACGAACGATTTGCAGATTGCACATGTTTTCTGGACGCAACTTGGTCAGGAAGGCCATGAGCAGGGTGAGAGAAAGCGCGCGCAGCAGGCATTGAACCAGGCAAAAGGTCGTCTGCGCAGTCTCGTGGGCACGAAGGCTGGTCTGCGTTTGACTCCGCAGCTAAGGTTCCAGTTCGACGAGGTTCCACAAGAGGCCACTGAAATCGAGGACATTCTTGTTGCTGCACGTAAGCGCGATGAAGCATTGGCTGATTTGCGGAGCACTGCAAGCTATGCCGGCGATGAAGATCCTTATCGCCACGATGATGACAATGACGAAACAGGTCAAGGCGAAGACGCGATTGAGAATGAAGGTGAAGACGCTGGCGACGATAATGCCAGCAGCATCTCACATAGATGATTCGTCAAGCTGAAATGCATAACTGAATGGATATACGAAATGGGAGAATCGGGCATCCTGCTTGTAGACAAACCGCAAGGCGTAACGAGCCATGATGTGGTTGGGGCGGTAAGAGGGGCATTGCATACACGCCATGTTGGTCATGCGGGAACTCTCGACCCGATGGCTACGGGACTTCTGGTGGTCGGATTCGGCAAATCCACCAGACTGCTGCGATACATGGTCGGCCATACTAAGGAATACCTGGCGACGATACGGCTTGGGCTCGCAACCGATTCAGATGATGCCGATGGAAACTTGATTCGTACAGATCATGCCAAGCAGAATCACATTGAATCGGTGCTGAAATCCATTACGCAAGAAGGGTTGCAGGCACTCGTCAACGAGTTCTTTGTTGGTGCGATTGACCAGATTCCCAGCGCATTTTCGTCAGTTCGCGTGCATGGTAAGCACTCCTATGAACTTGCACGCAACGGTGAGATTCCAGAGCTCAAGCCAAGGGCAATCACTGTTTTCTCCTTCGAGATTCTCGATGTCGAGCATCATGAAGCTCAGATTCCATGCAACTGGCGCAATGAGGCCAACGAGGGCAGTGAGAGCACACAGAACAACGAAGCCGAAGAGAGCGCACAGAGCAATGCGACGTCCAGTGTTACGTCTGCTGGTGGAGAGCGAACGATTGCAGTGCCGGTCGTTGATGTGAAGGTCCGGGTAAGCTGTTCGAGCGGCACCTATATTCGTGCACTGGCACGAGACTTGGGTGCACGATTAGGCACGGGCGGTCATCTGATAGCATTGCGGCGGACTCGGGTCGGCGACTTTTGCATTGACTCCCATGAAGCTTCCAACACTGCAAAGCCTTGCGGAAGTGCTGAAGGCGAATCCAACGAACGTCAAGAATGCACGACTCCTGCGGAAGACATAGCCAAGGTAAAAGTCGAGCAGCGTGAGCGCAGGGACAGGAAAACCGGGGCAGTAGAGATCCGTAACAGAGCGGTGATGACTGACAGTGCGGAAACCCTCCTCAAATATGCGCTAAGTCCAGCGGCAGCAGCTTCAAGAATCATGGATTCCATCGAGATTTCCGCCAAGGAAGCCGTGGATCTGGGCTATGGTCGCGATATCGACAGACGTATCAATACGACATCTGCGGCCATTTACACGGCTCAAGACAGCAAAGAAGCGGAAGCGTTGCATACCGACGAACCGCAGAACACCCCGAGATTGTGTGCCATCCTAGTGCCTGATAGCCATGGTATGGCGAAGCCTCAAACCGTTTTCCCTGTTAACGTCAAAGCATAGCGACTGCATCAGAAGTGAGTAAGATGTGTTGAGGTTAGATTGAAGTTTCGGTGAGATGAAGGTGGGCATTCAGGCTCGGCTGAATGCAGCGATGGGAGTTGAATGAGGATCAGCAGACTTACGCCTGACGAAAGCGGGATTGTTCCATGGCCAACGTTGAGCGTGTCCAAGAAGGCAGTGGTAACTGTTGGCGTTTTTGATGGCATGCATAGGGGGCACACGGCGCTTCTGGAACGTGTGAAAACACTTGCCGAGCAGCAGCGAGCATATTCCGTTGTGGTGATGTTTGACCCTCGCCCAGGCGTGGTTCACCAGTTCGTGAAAGACCATCATGGTTTGGAGCCAACCGCAGAAGACGTTGCCACTGACCCGCAGGCGTTGATGAGCGTCGATGAGCGTGCTCACAGGATGGCTCAGCTTGGCATCGATCATCTGCTGATCGTGTCGTATGGCATGGCGTTTGCAGCAAAGTCATACCGATTCTTCCTTGGACAGCTGGTTGGCAAACTTGGCATGCGAACGCTTGTGCTCGGCAGTGACGCCGCCATGGGATCGAATCGCTCCGGCGATATTGCTGCGATTCAGCGCCTTGCCGAGGCTACTGGCGTTTTTCAGCTGGATGTTGTCGAAGACTTAGGCCCAGGATATACGCGGGTTCCTCGCGCAATTGTTCCGCAGGCTCCGAAAGAGGCCGGCGAGCCAGATGACCCGCTCACACACATGAACAAGGATGAGCAGCGGGCATGGAGCAAAAGCCATGACGCAGCAAAGGTTCGAGTATGGAGCTCAACGAATGTGCGCTATCTGCTTTCGCAAGGTCGCATGGTCGAAGCCAACGATGCGCTCGGACATAGCCACGTTATTGAAGGCGAAGTCGTGCACGGCGAGCAGCGTGGCAGAAATCTGGGCTTCCCAACTGCGAATCTGGGCGATTCCGTTGGCGGTTACATACCTGTCGATGGGGTGTACGCTGGCTGGCTGATTGATCTTGGCGAACATGGCAAGGATTTTGACAACCTTGAAGGCGAAGACACCGCAGCAATTTCTCAGGCAAATGTAGATGCACGGGTTTCTCCCGGCTCCCCTTGGCGCTGGCCGGCAGCAATTTCCATTGGCACCAAGGAAACCTACGAAGAGGAAACCGGTCTGCAGCAGCGAGTTGTCGAAGCGTATGCGATGAGCGATCACTGGCTAGATCTCTATGATCACGACGTGCGCATCGAGTTCACCAACTTCCTGCGCCCGCAATTCAAGTACAATAGTTCCGAAGAACTCGTAGCCCAGCTGAAAAACGACGAACAGAAATCACTCACACTGCTCAAAACCAAATAATCAGCCAAAATCGAGAACCACATTGTTCATTGTGAACTTCTCAAAGTATACAAGCCTAAATTTGGCCGTTTTTGGGCTGAAAACGACCTGAAATCCTATCAAAATGGGCTTCTCTACTTCGACAAGTTCACAATGAGCAACTATATGGGCTGACGTGGGGGTTGTGTTGTGGGAATTGCGTGGGTTCGGGAGAGTCCTAGGGCGTTCAGGGCGTCCTTTATGGAGGAAACTTCGAGGAGCTTCATCTTTCGAGCGTTGAGTTCCCTGGAACCACGGCGCTGCTTGGCAATCACCGCAGTTGAAAAGCCGAGACGTGCTGCCTCATCGATGCGCTGTTGCAATCGGGGGACAGGACGCACCTGCCCGGTCAGTGAAATCTCCCCAATCGCGCAGACCGTTCTTGAAATGGGACAATGCGTCGCGGCGCTCGCGAGAGCGGCAACCACAGCCAGATCGCACGCAGGTTCTCTGGCGGTCGCCCCCGCCATCGTCGACACATAGAGATCGTTGCTGAGCAACGGGATTCGACCGTGACGATACAGCACAGCGACCAGCATCGCGAGCCGATTCGTATCAACCCCGTTCGTGGCTCGCCGTGGTGCGGGAAGCACCGAATTCGTAACCAGCGCCTGGACTTCGATAGGCAGACTGCGATGACCGTCAACGGTGAAAGTGATGCACGTCCCTTCCATCGCATGTTCGTCAGGGGAGAGGAACAGTCCGGCAGGATCGCGCACCTCTTCGATGCCATCACCACTCATGTCGAAGCAGCCAACCTCGTCGGTCGGTCCGAAACGGTTCTTGACTGCGCGAAGCATACGTAGCGCGGTCTGTGAATCACCCTCGAACTGACAGACCACATCCACCAGATGTTCCAAGGTGCGAGGTCCGGCAATCGATCCATCCTTGGTTACATGACCAACCAGAAACGTTGGAATGTTCAGTGTTTTGGAAGCATCAATCAATGCGCTCGCAACTTCTCGAACCTGTGAGGAACCTCCGGTGATGCCGTCGACATCCGCCGAAGATATGGTCTGCGCAGAGTCAACCACGACCAGCGAGGGTTTCTCCTGCTCGATCAGAGCGATGGCGGCACCCAAGTCTGTGGTTGAGGCGAGGAGGAGTCGTGGCTGCACCGCATCGACGCGTGTTGCGCGCATGCGAATCTGCGCCTGTGACTCCTCTCCAGAGATGTAGAGCACCGTGTGATTCTCCCGCGCCGCTATGCGTCCTGCAGACTCGAGCAGCAGCGTGGACTTGCCGATTCCCGGTTCGCCGGCAATCAGAACCACAGATCCCGGCACAATCCCGCCGCCCAGCACGCGGTCAAATTCCTCAAAGCCGGTGGCTATGCGGGCTACCTGATCGGAGCCAACTTCGGTTATCGGCGTGGCTGCCTGTGAAACATCGATGCTCGCTGCACGATTGGATGCGCCAGTTTTTGAAATGCCACTGATCCTTGCCTCATGAAACTCCTCGATGGTTCCCCACTCGCCGCACTGAGGGCAGCGACCGAACCATTTCGCACCACTCCATCCACATTCAGTGCATACATATTGAGTCGTGCTTTTTGCCATACCGAAACGCTATAAAACTTGACGGACAATTCAGCTGATTTTCAGCTCTGCGTCGTCTGGCTGTGAGAGAATCGGCTGCATGGCGCAATATCAATCAGCAAAATCCCGTCGCATGCTGTTCACGGTTCTGTGGGCTATCGCAGCAATCATTATCATCGTTCTTGTCAGTGCATTTGTCTGGCCACGTTGGGCGATTCGCAGCAATGGTGATTCCACCGCATCGCAGAGCGCTGCCACATCGCAATCGCAGAGTTCCAGCGCTTCAGCAACGCCAACGGCTCCAACGATTTCGCCTTCTGCACTGCCTTCAGACGCGACGACTTTGCTGAAGACCATGCCAGATTCGGTTCGCAACTATGCACGAACTCAGGCGAGCTCGGCGACTACATGGAGCACGTCGTCACCCATCGAGGAATATACGGTCGTGTATTCCACCGGTGACAAGACTCAGGATGTCACTCTTACGGTTGCTCAGTGGGCAACTTCAGATGATGCCAAGCAGCAATATGATACCGTTGCGGCAACACTCACGGGCAACGAGCTTGCATCGGGAAATGTGAAGGTTTCAGGCTCCGCAACCGGGGCATATGTGGTCAAAACCGATGCATCGAATGAGAAAGATGCCACAGCCCTGTGGCAGAACAGCACCGTTCTGATTCAGGCTCATGGTCAGAAGGAAGCTGTCATGAACTTCTATCAGAAGTTCCCGTTGTAAGGCATAGCAACGGATATGCCTTACTTTTCGATTATGCCGGTGAATCTATTCTTGATCGCTATCCATTCGTGAATGCGGGACTTACGCTCCGCACATGGTCTGGAAACGTGGCGAAGAGAGTGCAGAGTGCCTGGTGTGGAAAACGTTCGGTAATCGTCGCTGAAGCAGTGTAGTATAGGGCAAGTTGCAATCTTTCAAGTAAGGAACGGAGGCTCGGATGGGTTCTGTCATCAAGAAGCGCCGCAAGCGGATGAGTAAGAAGAAGCATCGTAAAATGCTGCGTAAGACTCGCCACCAGCGCAAGTAGCTTGTATATTATTCCCCGACTGTCAAGCCGGGGAATTTTTTATACTGATTCTTGATGCCATCACTGGCCTCAATGCATTCCCGTGGGGGAGGGCAGATGGCAAGTGTGCTGCGTACTGCTTACTACTTAACTACTTATTCGAGTTCGTCAAGACGCGAGGTCCGCGAGGATCCCCTACAATCACCGTGTTGACCATGTTAAGGAACAGGCCGTGCTCGACAAGTCCAACGGTGTTAATCAGGTCTTCGGCCAGATCCTGGGGATGGTCGATGCGGTTCAGATGAAGATCCACGATGAAGTTGTTCTCATCGGTGCGAATGGGTGTCCTTTCGGCATTCATCCTGACCGTCGGCGCGTATCCCCGATTCTTGAGACGGTCGATCACATGCTGCGCTCCGAATGGAATGACTTCCACGGGGAGCGGGAAGCGGCCAATCGTGTCAACGACCTTGGATTCATCAACGATCCAGACGATCTTCTTTGAGTTGATCGCCACGATCTTCTCCCATAGAAGTGCAGCCCCGCCGCCCTTGATACCGTTGAAGTTCTGGTCCACTTCGTCGGCTCCGTCAACGGTTACATCGATCTGAGGTACATCATCGATGTCAACGATCTTGATGCCGTATGACTCGGCCTGAACCTTGGTGCGGCTCGACGTGGTGACTCCGGTGAAGTGCAGGCCTTCCTCCTTGACTCGTCTGCCCAGCTCGTCGACGAAGAACTTTACTGTCGAACCAGTTCCCAGTCCAGCAATCATATCGTTCTCAATCAGCTTTGCGGCTTCGACGCCAGCGGCCTTCTTCAGCGCGTCCTGTTCAGACTTATCCATAGGTGCCTCTTTCCATACCATGTTTCATAACGTGTGGGCTCAATTCATAATGAAGAGCACAGTTATCAATAGTAGTGGCCTGTATGCCCTGAAGTCATACGGCTAGTTGTCGGCATCCAGCTTTTCTACTTGATTAATCCGCAAAGGTGCATGATGCAGCGTCGCATTGCCGTTGCCGTCGACGGTAACATCGACCGAAATAGTGCCTCTGATGTGCATGGCATGACCCGAGTGCGTCGAACTTGATGACGGTGGAGGAGTGATGCGTATTTCGCCGGAAACCGTGAGTCCGGATGGGCGTGGCTGCTCTTCGGGGAGATCAAAATCAAAGGCATCCTGTGCATGCTCATTACGCTTCTGTGGCTTGGTTTCACGCGATGGTTCATGTGTGACGGAAGACGAATTGGACTGGGAAACGTTTTCGTGACGCGCGTGTGACGGAGATGAAAGCTGTGCCCTCACATCTGCAGGAATGGAGACGCCCGACGCATAGGGGGAGGCGAGAAGGGACTGCCAACCCTCGATGGGAAGATAGCCTGGTTTTCTGCCATTTCCGACTGCGGTTGCATAACCGTGAGCGAGAACGTCAACCTTCTCATTGAATTCATTTCCGGCATGCCCCTTGACCCATACGAACTTGATAGGTGCTGTTCGCGATGCAATCTCATAATCGATGGCTTTGATAACCTCGACGTTCTTAACAGGCTGCTTCTTGCTGTTCTTCCAACCGTTACGCTTCCACCCCTTGAGCCACACCGTCGAACATTGAATTGCATACTTCGAGTCGCTTTCGATAATCAGCGGCATGTCCGAGGGGTGGGCGCGCAAAGCCTGAAGTACGGCGCAAAGCTCGCCAATCTGATTGGTGCCGTTTGAAGCGCCTCCGGCATCACATGCTGAGCCAGAATGATCGACCCAGCCCCAACCCATTGGCCCATTCGGATTCCCCAATGCCGAGCCGTCGGTTGAGACGGTCATTGGGGATTCCGAATGGGCCTTTCGCGCCCTGTGGGGGGCGCTCACTTCACCTGTGGAAACCCTGTTGGGTTTTCCGCTTGTCGGTTCAGCTTTCGGATTCCCCAATGCTGAGCCGTCGGTTGAGACTGTGAGAGTTTGTTTGGATTTTGTCGAATAAGTCATGATTCAAGAGTACTGAAGACACCCGATGGAAAAAACAGAGCAGACTTCAACCAGTATTTTCCGGAGAGTTCGAGTTTTGTTGCCTTTTTGAAGTAAAAGGGTCGAAATCAGTGAAATCACGTGACGAATTCTGCCAAAAAACGGCAGTCTTCATGGAAAAGGCAACAAAACTCGAGTTTACGAAAAAGAATCGCCCCTGAACTGATTGTTTTGCTTCAGTTCAGGGGCGATTCATGCGAATTGAGCGCCGAATTACTCTCCGAGAGCCTTGTCGACCACGTCTTTTGCCTCATCGAGCACAGTGTCAAGTGCAGCAGGTGAAACGAAAGACTCCGCGTAGACCTTATAGATGTTCTCCGTGCCGGAAGGACGTGCTGCGAACCAATTATCCTTGGTCGTGACCTTGAGACCACCGATCTTGGCATGATTGCCAGGAGCTTCCGTGAGCTTGGCTGTGATATCTTCGCCTGCAAGCTTGGAAGTCTCGACGTCTTCACCGCTCAGCTTGGCGAACTTCTGCTTCTGCGCCAGAGTCGTCGGCGTATCAACGCGGCTGTACCAGCTCTCACCAAAGCGAGAGACCTGATCCTTGTGCAATTCTGCAGGATTCTTCCCAGTCTTTGCAGTGATTTCTGCGGCGAGGAGGTCAGGAATCAGACCGTCCTTGTCGGTCGTCCACACATGACCGTCCTTGCGCAGGAAGCTCATGCCGGAGCTTTCCTCTCCGCCGAAGGCAACCTCACCGGAGAACAGAGGATCAACGAACCACTTGAAACCGACAGGAACCTCAACCAACTTTGCGCCGATAGATTCAGCAACGCGGTCAATCAGTGAGCTCGACACGAGAGTCTTTCCGATTCCTGCATGGTCAGGCCATCCTGGACGATTGCCTGAGAACAGATATTCAACGCATACGGCGATGTAATGGTTAGGATTCATCACACCCCAGTCCGGGCACACAATCCCGTGACGATCAGCGTCTGGATCGGTCCCGCCAACCAGATCGTATTTATCCCATGCGCCATTATTAAGCCTGTCAACCAAGCCCTTCATGGCATAGGGGGAACTTGGATCGATGCGAATCTTGCCATCATGATCGATGGTCATGAAACGCCATGTCGGATCGGTATCAGGGTTGATGACACCAATATCAAGACCATACTTTTCATTGATAAGCGGCCAATAGTGAACGCTCGCACCGCCCAAGGGATCGATGCCCAGACGCACGCCGGAGGAACGAATCGCATCAAAGTCAATGACGTTGCCCAGATCGGCAACGTAGTGCTCGCGGTAGTCGAAGCGTTCAACGAGCTCTGACTTCAGCGCCTGCTCGAATGGGACGCGCTTTACAGATTTGAAGGAGCCCAGAAGCTCGTTGGCACGGTCAGCAATCGCATTCGTGGTTTCTGCAGGAGCAGGACCACCTGTTGGCGGATCGTACTTGAAACCACCATCGGTTGGCGGGTTGTGCGAAGGTGTGACCACAATGCCATCGGCAAGGTCGGTGCCAGTGAAGCGCTGTGTGCCGTCAGCCGCACGGTTATGGGTCAAAATGGCCTGTGAAACGGTCGGCGTTGGGGTGAAGTCATCGTTCGCGTCGATGCGCACGCGCACACCATTAGCAACAAGAACCTCGAGCGCGGTTTTCCACGCTGGATGGCTCAGGGCATGGGTATCGCGACCGATATACAAAGGTCCGGTAATGTTGGCAGCCTTGCGATGTTCCGCAATTGCTTGAGTGATGGCAACGATATGCGCTTCGTTGAACGAGGTCTTGAGACTCGAGCCTCGATGCCCGGAAGTGCCGAAGATGACACGCTGTTCAGCTACATCAGGATCGGGAATGGAATCATAATATTGTCCGATGACGTTATTGACGTCGATCAGATCCTTTTCTGTGGCGGGTAAGCCCGCATTTTTTGCAACCATATATCTATACTGCCACGCTCTGAGGATGTCTGCAGAAGACCGTGTTGTTCTCAGCGGAAACCAATGGCCGCAACGATTCCAAGCTCGCCGTCTATCGGGTCTATCGAGACTATCCAGTCTATCGGGGCTGCGGGTCAGTGTGCCGGTCAGCGGGTCTATCGGGTCAGCGGGTCTATCGGGTCAGCGAATCAGGCACGCGCACGCAAAGCGATTCCCTTTCAACGGAGAAGCGGATATGGCTGGTCTCACCCAAAACATCGCCATCAACCTGTACAGGAGCGGCCTTGTCGAGAGTTATTTCAGCGCTCAAGCCTTGCAACTGCTCGACTTTAGAATTCGTGGAGAGAGGACTTTGCCCAGCCTTATGTGTTATCGTCTGGTGCAGCACATCGCCGAACAGGTTTGCCCATCCAATGATTCCGCCCGATGTATCGATGATTTCAAAGTCCAGCAGACCGTCATTCCAGCAGGCCTCGGGCATCAACGAGAGACCAGGAATCTGTCCGCAATTACCGGCCATCAGCGTGCGGAAAACAATGGATTCCTGAGTTCGTGCTCGTCCGTCAGCCCCGGTGATGGTGACGGTGCCTGTATATTTCTTCGCAAACAGATGCTGCGCCCCGCTCACGAAATAGGCAAGCCAACTGATGTTCTTCTTCAACGTTGGATCGGTGTTGTCGATCATCAGCGCGTCGAAACCGGTGCCAGCAATGATCAGAAATGCGTGAGCGTCCTTATCCTCTTCCGAATCCAACATCTCCAAACGACCGACATCCACGAAACACGAGCCATGCGAGGTTGCGACTGCGAGAGCAGCGTCGATGTCGTCGATGGGAATGCCCATATTCCTGGCAAAAAGATTGCCCGTCCCTATGGGAATGATGCCCATCGCATGGCTGGTGCCTGCCAGGGCGCTCGCAACGGTGCGAACGGTTCCATCGCCACCCACGGCAATAACAACGTCCGCGCCGTCACGAAGAGCCTGCAATGCGCACGCTCTGCCATCCCTATCGAGTTCGGTGTTGATGAAGGTGAGATCCTTCAACCCTTTGTCGGCACAATACTTGCGAATCCTGGTCTTAAGCCGCTTGGCATTCGGTTTCGATGGATTGACGATGAATGCGTAGTGAACGCGATCGTTGCCGCGAGTGAAAAGACTATGAAGGAAGGAATGCCTGCGATACATGCGTATGGCAGCAATGGCCACTGCAAGAATGAGAACGAGTGCCGCAAGTGATGAAAGCACGATTATCGCGGAAATGGGCATACCGCAATTGTGCAATATTCGTACGTGCTATGTTCCAGCCGCGGCAATAGCTCAACGAATCCTGCACGTAGCAGCAATGATGACAATGCGCGGCCCGTGAGTGTCTTAATCCGGCATTAGGCTTTGCCTTATGCTTGATATCCAATTTATTCGCGATCATGCCGATATTGTCAAAGATTCACAACGGAAAAGAGGGGAGTCTGTCGAACTCGTCGACGAAGTTCTGAAATCAGATTCCGAACGTAGAGAAGCGCTGCGATCCTTTGAAAGCTCTCGGGCTGAGCAGAAGGAAATGGGTAGAAAAGTAGCTTCCGCTGCCCCTGATGAAAAGGCACAGCTGATTGCGCAGACCAAGGAGCTTGCGGCACAGGTCGGCACGTTCAAGACGCGGGCCGATGAGGCCACGGCAGCCTACACCACGGCAATGTGGAAGCTGAGCAACATTGTTGAGCCCGAAGCCCCCGAAGGCGGCGAAGACGATTACATCGTTGTCAAGAAGGTTGGAACGCTGCCAGACTTCGACGCTAAAGGTTTCAAGCCCAAGGATCACCTTGAGCTGGGAGTTGGCGTGGCGGGCATCGACATGCGTCGTGGCGTCAAGGTTTCTGGCTCTCGCTTCTACTTCCTGCGTGGCGCAATCGCGCGCATGGAAATCGCCATGCTCACCATGGCCGTCGATCAGGCAGAGCAACACGGATTCATCCCCACGATCACTCCAACGCTCGTGCGCCCAGAGGTCATGGCAGGCACCGGATTCCTGAACTCCCATGCTGACGAAATCTATCGTCTGCGCGAACCCGACGATCAATACTTGGTGGGAACATCCGAGGTTGCGCTCGCGGGAATGCACGAGAATGAGATTCTTGACTTGGAAGAGGGACCGCTGCGCTACTGCGGTTGGTCAAGCTGCTATCGCCGCGAGGCCGGCGCTGCCGGCAAGGATACGAGCGGCATTATTCGCGTGCACCAGTTCAACAAGGTTGAGATGTTCGTGTATTGCAAGCAGGAGGATTCCCGCGACCAGCATCAGCAGTTGTTGGGCATGGAGCAGGAGATGCTTGGCAAGGTCGAGGTTCCATACCGCATCATCGATACAGCTGCGGGTGATCTGGGTTCCTCTGCTGCCCGAAAGTTCGATTGTGAGGCTTGGGTGCCAACTCAGGATCGTTACCGTGAGCTCACCTCGACATCGAACTGCACGGAATATCAGGCGCGTCGTCTGAACATCCGCGAGCGTGTCGAGGATGGTGGCACTCGTGCCGTAGCAACGCTGAATGGTACCTTGGCAACAACTCGCTGGCTCGTTGCGATCATGGAAAACCATCAGCAGGCGGATGGTTCCATCGTCGTTCCCACAGCGATGCGCGCCTACATGGGTGGTCGCGAGGTCATTGAACCGACCGCATGGGAGGCATAGGCCGTCTGGAATCGGATTTCATTGGAGTTTGAAGTATGAAGTCTGACGTCTGATGTCTGATGTGTGATGGGTCGGATGATAGGTAGGCTCTTGGATTTGAATTTGTGGAAATCCAAGGTCGGGTTTATCATGAAATCCGTGCTTCGAGAGGGTTACGTATTTATCTCCTGATTTCTAGCACATGGACGGGTGTCTGAGCGGTCGAAAGAGACGGTCTTGAAAACCGTTGAACGCAAGTTCCGCGAGTTCGAATCTCGCCCCGTCCGCAAGCAAGGGTTTTGAGCAGTCGCTCAAAGCCCTTTTTTCATGCGCCATTCCAGTGCTGGGTTATAGGCACAGAAGTGGGGCTATGGGGGTTATAGGTCAAAAGTGTGTCCTCGTGTTAGTTGTTGTGGTTGTGGTATGGGGTGCTGATGTGATGATGTCTTGTTGAATAGGCATGCAGTCCTCGTTTCGACATGTTCGATGATTATCGAACACTGCATCACTGTGGCATCTTGTGGGTGGAGAGGCGGGATTCAAATACGGCAATGAGAGACAGGTGTGATTTACTCCGCTCTTTCTGTTGATGCTGTCGATAGTGCAGGCCGTGGATGCGTTGATGATGCGATTGCCTGAGCTTTATTGTCTCGATAATTCGTTATTGAAAGAAACGATTAATCTTTCGGCGCTGTGTGGTTTCATCACTTGGTTCAGCATCGCTCTGAGCCATCTGCGTTTTCGTCTTGGCTACGTTCGTCAAGGCTATGACCTTAACAAGCTGCAATTTCGAGCGCCACTATCTACTGCCGCTGATGCTTCATGTTGTGACAATTTTCGACATTTTGGGCTTGGTGCAGCGGGTGGCGGGGTGCCTGGTGCAGGGTGGTGTCGGGAAATGCAAAATTTGACAGTGTGGTGAAGTGTGGTTATTGTGTATGAAAATGGTTATGATAACTGTTATCAAATAGAGAAGGTTATCGACTTCTAGAAATTAGAGAAGTGGTGAGCTGGCATCCGGATGTGAGGAATGCCGTAGAAGCGAGGAGAACGATGCGGGCGAATACTCGTCAGCGCCAAGCTGTGTTCAACGCTTCGGCCCCTGTACCAAGACTTCGGTGCGTCATCTTCATGGTCGAGGACACCTTGCTACGGGCAATGTACCTCGCTGCGGATGTGGCTCTGATGTTCTTTCCCTCGCGGTTGATATCGCGGATGGTGTTGCTCCCGCAGACTCCTGGCTTCCAATTCGACAGCAGCACGTCGGTTATGTCCGGGCATGCTTTATTTATTCCGATCGAATGCTCGGCTTCGTCCGCTGACCAGACGATTATCGCTATAACCACGCGAGCGATGAACGTCGCCACGGTCATCGGACGGTCTGAGCGTGGCCTACCTTAGCGAGGCCAATGCCTCGTGTCAGGTTCCCTTCTGCGTGGCAGCCTGTCTCGCAGACATCGTCGCTGTATCACTATCTCAACAACAAGGAGAAACATCATGACCACATCAGTTAAGGAGCGTCCAAGGGCGCGCCGCAGCAAGAAGAGCTTCGCGAGTTCACTCGTCATTGGTATCGGCGCGTTCGCGTTCGCATTCGCGATGCCGTTGGCGGCGCACGCCGCTACGATTATCTCCGCCGAGGATCTCGACGTGATCGAGGTTGAGGCGACGGAGTCTGGACTGAACACGCACATCTGGGATGTCGAGCTGCTCGGCCATGATCACGACGCAAACAATCCCGACCCCGAGTTCGATCCGGCTTCGGTAGAATATCAGCTCGCCGCCGACGAGGATGGCTACGCTTACATCAGCGAGGATACCGACATCTCCCCACTGTCGGCAGGTTTCTCGCCGGGTAGCTCTGACTTTCTCGACGATCTGACCAATCCGTGGGTCACCTTCACGCTCGAGAGCGCAGACTGGGACGCCGCGGACGGAGTGACCGCGGGAGGTGGCGTTATCATCGCTGGTGACGACATCGATCTGGACTTCAACGCTGATGACTACGACCCTGTTTCGACGCCGCAGTCCTTCAATCTCACGAAGCATACGCATCCCGACTGGACCTTCAGAGGCGAGGGCACGTACACGCTCGAGTTTGGTGTGAGTGTAGATTACTCCTCCCCGACAGTGGTGACAGGTCTCCCCGACACTGTGACTGTAATCGTTCACGTCCTATAGGCACGGTCAGCTCAGACAGCTGGGCGGTGGGGCGCGGAAAGACTTGCGCCCCTTCCGTTCGCTGTCCGGTTCGCCCGCCGTTATCAACCACCAAGAAAGCGCACCCATGTCTCGAACCCGTATCTCTGCCAACGCCACCGGCACGGCGCTAATCGCAGCCATCTCACTTCTAGCTTCACTCTTCTCCGCACCGCCAGTGGCGGCCGCGGCCCCGCAATCAGACGATGCGTCTTCTATCTCAGTGCTGTCGGAGGGGGAAGTGAGGTTCGCGGACCGGCTAGTCGATGGTCAGCTTGAGCTTGGGCTGCGGGATGTTTCGACGGACACGCCACAATGGCTTGACCCCTCGCAGACGATTATTCATCTGCCCACCCAAGACAATGACTGGCTTTGCCGGCAAGATAAGGCTGCGAGCTGTCGCGCGGCGAGCGTTCCCTTTTGGGAAGCGATCGCGCCACAGGACGCGAGGTTCTGGACATCCAAAACAAACTCACCTGGAGTGCCTGGCAACTCTTTGGTTGTCAACTTCGACGCTGGCCTCGTCCCGACCTCCCAAGTCATCGCGTCCCCCGAGTTCACCTTCGGAGGACTGGATACCACGAGCGAGGACGGTTACATGGTCATGTGGCCGTATAAAATGACGCAGCCCGTACGGAAGTGGGATTCTCGCATCAACCTCAAAGACCCCTTCACTGCTCGTACAAGCGAGACAGGGGAAGTGCTGAAGCCTTCACCTCGTACGTTAGTGACATTCAGTGCACCAGGCATCTACCACCTGACCATCGACACTTCCGCCTATGCCGCCGCAGATGGGGCTCCGCTGAAAGACTCCGCCGTGTTCACGTTCGTGATCGGATCAGAGATTGACCCCAGCACTGTCACGCCAGCCCCTCAGCCAGAGGGCGGCCCGTCGGACAGTGATGACGATGGACTTGGCAGAGAGGATGGCGTAACTGTATTCAAGGACGGCGACTTGCGGATTGCGCCCGTCCTTGAGGACGGAGAGTACGCGCTTCGAGTTGCCGACCATAGTGGCGCGGCTCCACGACTGCTTGGCGTAGAGGATGCGATTTTCTACTTGCCCAACCAAGATACGTCCTGGCCTGGCGAGGCCATGAGTACCCCAGATGCTCAGCAGCGCTGGGATAGCATTGTGCCACGTGGCACGCTGCCTTGGCGGACACGAGGAAACGCAGGCCAGTCGAGCGTTTACGCACGCAACAACCTGATTCTGAGCTTGGATGGCAGCCGAATCCCTTTTACTAATGGAGAGGAAGGGACCAAAGTTTCACTACAGTCTGCGAACGGCTCTGGGTATTTTGCGAGTTACCAAGTGAATGCCTATGATGAACCAGTCTCTGGCTTGGCGCCTGTCTGGGATTCGCGTTCAGCGACAGATCGCCCTATTGGTGTCACTAAAAGGGTGGACTCGGGTTGGCTTTTCAGTGCGCCGGGCGCGTACTGCGTCACTCTGCGGTCAGAGCTCGGCGCCCGTCTTGCTGCTGCGACATTCACTGTCGTCGTTGGGGATGCTTTGGACCCTCGCAGCGTACCGGTCTGTGAACAGGAGTCGGCGAAGTCTCAACATGAGGATGAAGGCGCAGCGCGTGACGACCTAGACCCTACGGTCACTTACCTTGATCACGGTCACACTGACCTTGCGGTCGGCCTTATCGACGACGAGCTCAAATTCGGGGTTGATGTTCACGAGTTCTACGATCTGAATGACACTGTCTGGGTGGGACAAAGCGCAGCCAACAAATTCACGGTTCCGTCCGTGAGCTCTTCGCGAGATTACTCCTTTATCGGTGAGCCAGGTGACACCTACTGGGGCTTCACCGAAACAGGCAATGATTCGTCTGCCAGACTTTGGCCCGGGCTCTCAACTCAGATGCCTGGACTCGCATCCAAGATGGATCCTAACAGCGTCATCTCGTTCAACCTGCTTGGCGTCGCAGGGCCTGGCGACGTAACCATCTTTGGTGACAACGCGGCAACGGACGGAAAAACTTCCGATGTCTACTGGAGCAGCGCGCAAGGGTATCCACAGTCGCGTTCATTCGAGCGCGGCAATCACTCGCACATGAACTGGGCTTTCACAGAGCAGGGCGTGTATTGCCTCAATTGGCAAGCCAATATGAGGCTCAAGGACCAGAGTAGTGCGAGCACGTCAGCGCAACTCACCGTTGTCGTGGGTGATCAGATTGATCTCAGCAAGGTTCAGCCCTGCGGTAGAGACCGCACTACCCCCGCTCCAGTCGGGAGCATCCTGACACCGAGCGAGCTCTCGACCGAGGCGAAGCTGCTCACGAGCGGACAGGCGTTGGTTTCCCCCTATCTCCGTGATGGTGACCTTGATGTTTTCGCCCGCGTGCAGGACTCGACCCTGAGCAAGCTCGTCCCTCGTGACGTCGAGTCGCTGATCTTCTCGGCAGCGAGAAGAGTGACCGGAGGACCGTGGGGTTTCGACGGCTGGTTGGCTGGGAATGAGGGCTACAGCGCTGCCGACATCTCTTGGGATACCACCTGGCTAGACCACGCCCAACTCAATGGAGACCCATTGCTCTCAGTTGGGAACGTCCAAGGACCAGGGGTGTTCTCCGCAACTCGGCTAGAGTGGCTTGGGGCACCGTATATACCGAACGAGAATGCACTCGCACTGGGAAACGCTCCGAATGACCCATTGGAAACCACGCTCCGTGCAGGGTGGAGGGAACGGCATATCGTTCATTCGTTCTCCAAGCCCGGCGTTTATTGCGTGCCACTTACCTGGGAAGTCAGCCTTGCAGACGGCGGCACCAGCAGCGTTTCTAAGACGCTGACTTTCGTAGCAGGCGACACAGACCCTAGTGCTGCTGAATACATCGACCGTTCCACTGTCGCCCCGTGTGCGGCTGGCGGTGCGGCGACCAATCCAGGAGGAAGCGATCCGGGTAGTGGTGAGGAAGACCCTGAACCTCCGATCGTTGACGTCCCTGATTCAGACGCGGCAGTTCTCTCGAGCGGGCATGTCGATGTCGCAAGTCTTATTGAAGATGGTCGGCTCGTGACCAAGGTCAAAGATGACACGACGGGATCCAATAGCCCTGTGTTTCACAATCTCAATGATGTTGTCTTCCACGTCACATCGCTGGCTGAGAGGCCGATTCCTGCAAGTGACGAGTTCAGCTTCCTTGGCACTGCAGGTAAATCGACCTGGCTGCTCCCGGCAACCCAAGACAGTCTGCTGCTGTGGCCTGGTTGGTCAACGGAACTGATACCAAGTGAACAGCTGAAGACCGACATAACCTGGCGTTTGACGGATGTGTCTGGTCCTGGTGATTTTGCCCTGTTTGAAACGGGTGCGTTTGGTGTGCCTCGTGTGCTGTGGAATACGCGCGATGGCTTGGATGACGCGGATTCATTCGACATTCATGCGGGCGTGCATGCGCATGGCAATTGGGCGTTTAGCGCTGAGGGCGTGTACTGTCTGGCATTTGACCGCACGGGCACGCTCGCCGATGGTGGTGCGCAGACCGCGAGTAGTGTGCTGGCGGTGGCTGTGGGTGATGTTGACCCGCATAAGGTTGACCCTGCTACCTGCTTCAAGGACACCGATACGCCCGGAGATGGCTCGGACCCGGACGATAACGACGATAACGGTGATAGCGGTAACGGCAGTGATACCGGTGATCCGGGCGACCCGGATGACACCGACAATCCGGGTGACCCAGGTGATACAGGTGGAGACGGCAATACCGATACTCCGGGTGATGGCTCTGATGGTGGCGATAATTCCGGTTCGGATACCGGTGACCCGAGCGACCCAGGTGGCACCGACGATCCCACTGATCCTGATAACCCTGATGACCCCGACGACAAGCCGTTTGATATTGTGCCGTTGCCTGAGAGTGGGTTGTCTGGGTCGTTGAGCGGTGTGCTTTCTGCTGCTACTGCTGTTGCCAAGGCGGGTACTACGTTCAGGGTGTTCATCGGTGGTGCTGCTGGTGTGGCTGAGGGTGATAGGCTCGCGGCGTTCATCTATTCGACTCCGGTGCGTTTGAAGTCTACGGCTGGGTTGAGTGATCTGATTGTCCAGAAGGCTGCTGATGGTCGCCTGTTTGTTGACGTGGTGTTGCCAGCCGACTATTCGGGAGATCACAAGGTTGCCTTGTATGACGAGCATGGCCTGTTGCTTGGATGGGTGCCGGTGAACATCCTCGCACCAATCGATGATTCGGATACTGACAAGACGGATCGGAACGCTCCGAACAAGAACGCTCCGAACAAGAATGCTGGCGGTGGTTCGGCAGACGTGTATGGCGGTCTGGCTTCTACCGGTGTGGAAACGAGTGCGCTGGTTGCGTTGATTGCTGTGTTCGCTCTTACCGGTGTCGTTCTGTCAATGCTTCGTAGGAAGAGCGCGAAGTAGTTATTTGTGTTGCTGTGAGTTCAAGGCGCATCCCGGTCTGTTTGGTGGGTGCGCCTTTCTGTGTGCTCGCGTGTGGGGTTGCATCGGGGTGTTGCCCCAAACGGCTGTATCTGTTGGCTTTTCAACAAGAAAAACATAATTGTACCGGTAACGCTCCATTGATATATCTGAACACGTTGTCCGGCAAGGGATTAAAGGTGATGAGTATAGGGATAAAACGTTATCCGATTCACTGACCACGACATGGGTTCATGTGCTACCTCACGCAGACAGCACAGGCAGGTTAATCGTCTGCGAGCGCTGTGAACGCACGACATCTGTCGGTACATGAAGCATCACACGCACGACATTCACACGATGCTTACGATTGTTGTCCGCCCAGTATGGATG